>NZ_JAVXUS010000040.1:0-2150 GCF_032334135.1 Halomonas sp. I1 | reverse complement strand
CTACCGGTCGCGGCAGCGTCCAGCACGTTACGGTTGCCGAAAACACCGGCCTCGTCGGCGTCGATGGTGTTGTCGTTGCCCACGGAATAGGACCCCGATCCCGTAATGGTGGTCGGATCGCCAATGGCGCCGGACCCAATGCCGGCCACAGTATTGCCTGTACCGATGCTGATCGACTGATCACCTGAGGCTGTGGCACCTTTCCCGATAGCCAGGGCGTCCTGTCCCGATGCCAGGCTATCGGGGCCAGCAGAAAATGCGTTCACACCAGATGATTGAGCATTATTACCGATAGCGGTAGCACTTGCCGCGCTTGAGAAAGCATCACGCCCCATGGCAAGACTATCGGCCCCTGTAGCAGCGGCCTGATTGCCCACCGCCAGGGAGTTATTGCCTTGCGCATCGGAAAGCACCCCGATGGCGACCGCATTCTCTCCTAACGATGTTGCCTGCCCACCGATAGCAGTAGCATTGAGGGCCGCCTGCGTGGCGTTACCAATAGCCACGGCCTGATCGGCCGCGGCATCGGCGGTCGTGCCGATCGCAACCGTCTGAGCACCTGACGCAGTCGCTTCGCGACCCAACGCCACCGCATCCTGCTGACTGGCTACCGCACGAGTACCAAAAGCCAAAGAGTCGATACCCAGCGCCTGGGTACTATCCATCGTATGATCCCGGTTAGTATCGGCCGAGCCGATCGCAATAGCACGCTCACCTTCAGCCAAAGAAGACAGCCCCATGGCCACGGCGCCATCACCTAACGCAGATGACACATTGCCGAAGGCAATAGCATTTCTAGCCACCGATGCTGATTCTCGCCCAACAGCGATACTAGCAAACTCATTTGCCACCGCTCGATTACCAACCACCACATTATTATTATGGCCTGAATACGAATAAGCACCAAGGACAGTTGAAGCGCCCCAATAAGTCTCGGGGGATTCTGCAATGGAACCGGCACCAAGAACCACCGACCCCTGGGATCTCGCCTCGGCGTTGGTACCGATAGCCACCGCGCCGGGCACAGTCAAACCACCAGAATAATCAATGGGAAGCCCCATGCCGACCACATTGGGGTTGCTCCAATATAGAGTGGTGAGGCCAGTATCTTCGGCAACAGTACCATCCCCAACCCTCAGCCCGTCTCCAGACCCATTCAGCACGGCATACTTGGAGGCAAAGCTGGCCGGAGACACGGACAACCCCAGCAATACCAGCAAGGATGCAAAAGTCGAGTAGGCGAAGAACCTGCCAACGGAGCTAGCAACAGCATCTCGCACCGCAGGAGAAACTCCGACTTGTCGTACAGTAGATTTGTCGCAGGTTCTAGCAGCTTCCGATGCCACGACCAGACGACCAAGCGTTCGATTCCAGACGATGCGAAAAACATTGTTCATAATTGCCCACCTTCTATTTACGTGACCATGCTGTCGAAGAAGCTTTCCCAGGAAAGCCCACTCTGCAGGACAGGCCCGCCTTGACCCATGCCCCTCTTAGGTGCGCACTAAACATGGGCTTCGAGTGGTCGGTCAATGTATATAGAGGAGAACTATTATGAACTCGCCATATGCTCTTGAAGCAGCCACCTTGCCTTCATAAAAGTTTACAAAAACTCCATGGCAAAGGTGCTCTTCAATTTGTTAACTCCCGTTTTCCTTCTGTGATTGAGAATAATACTGATACTGCAGCTTCATCCTCTCCTAAAGACTATGAAGGTACCTATCTCGGGTGAACTTGGCCCTTCGGATGTCCTTCTCTCCGACAGTTCCTTTCCGTATTGGCTGTTCTGCCTCGGGGCCTTCAAAACGACGGCCCCGAGGCTCTCACCTTGCTTACCAGTGGAAGCCAGCACCAACACCGGCACCGAAGTTGCCCTGGGAGTCACCAGTGGCGTTGAGTTTCACCGCCCAACGACCATTGTCGGAGAGACGCGATACCCCCACGGCCACCGCCGACTCGCCGTTGTAGGTCCCCGCGCCGGCTGACACCATGCTCTTGCCGGGCAGATAGGCCTGGGGCACGGAGGCTGCGGCGATGGCACTGGCCGAGCCCGCATTGGAATCATCCTCGACATCGTCGATGCGATCGTTGAGCCCACCGATCTGCCGGTTGAACTGCTGGTTCAGTTCCTGCAGCTGCCCCACATTCGC
>NZ_JAVXUS010000039.1:0-2249 GCF_032334135.1 Halomonas sp. I1 | reverse complement strand
CCGTTCACCTTTCGTCTTGTTCCGTTCTAGGCTCTATGATCTAAGAGATACGAGCTACGAGCTACGAGCTACGAGCTACGAGCTACGAGCTACGAGTTACGAGTTACGAGCCACGAGTTACGAGCTACGAGTTACGAGCTACGAGCTACGCTGCCTTGGGGTTGCCCTTCGAATCTCGTGGCTCGATGCTCGCGGCTTACGGCTTACGTCTCAAAGGCCACATTCTTTCGGGTGTGGCCTTTGTCGTCTCTGGAGGAAACATAGATGTCGATGGATTGGCGGCCCACGGCCGATATCGAGACGTTGCGTGATCGCGCGCGGTTGATGGCGGAGGTGCGGGCCTTCTTCACCGAGCGCGGCGTGTGGGAGGTGGAGACGCCGGTGCTCGGCCACGGTGGCAGCACCGACCTGCACTTGGCTTCGCTGTCCTGCGAGGCCACGACGCCGGCGGGGCGCGAGCGGTTGTGGCTGCAGACTTCGCCGGAATTCCACATGAAGCGGCTGCTGGCCGCCGGCAGCGGGCCGGTCTTCCAGATCGCCCGCAGCTTTCGCGACGGCGAGGTAGGCGGTCGCCACAACCTCGAGTTCAGCATGCTGGAGTGGTATCGCCCGGGGCTCGACCTGGACGGCCTGATCGCCGAGACCGACGCGCTGATCCGCCGGGTGCTGCCCAGCGATCCCGGCCCGCTGCGCCGCCATCGCTATCGTGAGCTGTTCCACGAGGGCCTGGATCTCGATCCCTTCCACGAGCCTCTCGAAGCCCTGCGCCGCCTGGCCACCGAGCGGGGCGGGCTTGATATGGCCGAGGCTTGTCGCGACGACTGTCTCGACCTGTTGATCAGCCTCGTCATCGAACCACGTCTGGGCCGGGACGGCATCGACATCGTGGTGGACTACCCGGCCAGTCAGGCGGCGCTCGCCCGCCGCCATCGCGATCCGGAAGACGGCGAGTGGGTGGCCTCGCGCTTCGAGGTCTACTTGAACGGACTCGAACTCGCCAACGGTTACGACGAGCTCACCGACGCCGAGGAACAGCGTGCCCGTTTCAAGGAAGACAACGCCGCCCGTCGCGCGGCCGGTCTGTCCGAAGTGGACGTGGACCAGCGCCTTCTGGCCGCCCTCGAGGCCGGCATGCCGGCAAGCAGCGGCGTGGCCCTGGGACTCGATCGCCTCTTCCAGCTGGCGCTGGACAAGGACAGCGTGGCTGAGGTGATGGCCTTCGCCACCCCGCGCGCCTGAAATGCGCTCGGCGGGGGCGGGTTAGCCGAACCCGCCGAGCCGCTGGCCCATTCTGACCATCTGTTCCGCGGCCAGGTCGTTGAACGCTACCGATTCGGAGAAGGCCATTACTACGGTGGAGCCGAGCTTGAAACGGCCCATTTCCTCGCCTTTCTCGAGGTGCACCAGAGTATCGAAGCGGATGCGCTGTACGCCGCCGCGGGGCAGGGGGGTGATCTGCCCGGCCCACACCGTCTCGATAGCGGCGACGATCATGGCGCCGACCAGCACCAGGACCATGGGGCCGTGCTCGGTGTCGAAGTGGCAGACCAGGCGCTCGTTGCGGGCGAAGAGGTTGGGCACGTGGTGGGTGGTGGCGGTGTTGACCGAGAACAGTCGACCCGGCACGTAGACCATCTCGCGGAGCGTCCCGGCTACCGGCATATGCACGCGATGATAGTCGCGCGGCGACAGGTAGACGGTGGCGAAGCTGCCGTCGCGGTAGCGCTCGGCGGCTTCCAGGTCGCCGCCCAGCAGGTCGGCGGCGGTGAAGTCGTGGCCCTTGGCCTGGATCATCCGACCGTGGCCGATGGGCCCGAACTGCGAGAGGGTACCGTCGGCCGGGGAGGTCAGCCCCTTGCCGATGGGGCGGGCGCCATCCTTCAGCGGCCGGGTGAAGAAGTCGTTGAAGCTCGGGTAGGCGCTTGGATCCGGCTCCTGAGCCTCGCCCATGTCGACCTTGAACTGCCGGATAAAGGCGCGGATCAGTGCGTCCTTCAGCCAGGGCAGACGGCAGTCGGCCAACCGGCCGATCAGCCGCGAGAGCAGGTGGTGGGGCAGGGGATACTGGATCAGAGCAAACAGCTTGGCTGGGGTCACGTGGAGGCGTTCCGGTCAGTGATATTCAGAAGGAACTATAAGCTATAAGAACCCCCTGGACCTGAAAAGGACTAAGGGTATGCTGCCTACGAGCTACGAGCTACGAGCTACGAGCTACGAGCTACGAGCTACGAGCTACGAGCTACGAGCTA
>NZ_JAVXUS010000038.1:0-3366 GCF_032334135.1 Halomonas sp. I1 | reverse complement strand
ATAACGACACCGAGAGTGCCGATACCCCGAGTGCCATCAGCTTCGATGCCGATGATGTGGCCGCCGCCCAGTACGGCACCTTCATCGATAACGGCGACGGGAACTGGACCTATCAGGTCGACACCACCAACGGCGCCGTCCAGGCGCTGGATGATGGTGAGTTCCTGACGGAAACCTTCGAGTACACCCTGACCGACGCCGATGGCGATACCAGCACGGCGACGCTGACGGTGACCATCAACGGGGCCACCGACGGCCCGCCGACGGTGGATATCGATGACAAGGCCCCGAATGCCGAGGGCGCCGATCACAGCGTGGTCGAGGCGACCGGCAACACCATCAGTGGCACGGCCACGGTGGGTGCCGAGGCGGGTATCGACAGCGTGACCGTCGAGGGTCAGGACATCACCGATGCCAGTAATAATCCGGTGACCCTGCAGGGTGACGAAGGCACCCTGACCATCACCGGCTATGATGCCGCCACAGGTGAAATTACCTACGACTACATCGAGGACGGCGATGCCGAGGATCACAGCGACGGCGAAATCTTCGACCGCTTCGATCTCGAGGTCACCGACCTGGCCGGCGAGTCGACCACGGATAGCCTGGATATCCGTATCGAGGACACCGAGCCGAGTGCCGACGACGACCGTGAAACTATCGGGGAAGATGATACTTCGCCGGTGACCGGCAATGTGCTGGATAACGATACCGAGAGTGCCGATACCCCGAGTGCCATCAGCTTCGATGCCGATGATGTGGCCGCCGCCCAGTACGGCACCTTCGTCGATAACGGCGACGGCAACTGGACCTACCAGGTCGACACCACCAATGGCGCGGTTCAGGCGCTGGACGACGATGACACGCTCACCGAGACGTTCACTTATACGCTGACCGATGCCGATGGCGACACCAGCACGGCGACGCTGACGGTGACCATCAACGGCGCCACCGACGGGCCGCCGACGGTGGATATCGATGACAAGGCGCCGAATGCCGAGGGTGCCGATCACAGCGTGGTCGAGGCCACCGGCAACACCATCAGTGGCACGGCCACGGTGGGCGCCGAGGCGGGCATCGACAGCGTGACCGTCAATGGTCAGGACATCACCGATGCCAGCAACACTTCGGTGACCCTGCAGGGTAACGAAGGCACCCTGACCATCACCGGCTATGACGCTGCCACCGGCGAGATCAGCTACGACTACACCGAAGACGGCGCCGCCGAGAACCATGGCGACGGCGAGATCCTCGACCAGTTCACGCTGGGCGTGACCGACCTGGCCGGCGAATCCACCACGGATAGCCTGGATATCCGTATCGAGGACACCGAGCCTGAAGCCAGTGATGACACCGCCGAGGTAGGCGAGGACGCGTCCAGTGCCATCACGGGTGACGTGTTGGCCAATGATACCGAGAGTGCCGATACCCCGAGCGCCATCAGCTTCGATGCCGATGACGTGGCCGCGGCCAAGTACGGCAGCTTCATCGATAACGGCGACGGCAACTGGTCCTACCAGGTCGACACCACCAATGGCGCCGTCCAGGCGCTGGATGATGGTGAGTTCCTGACGGACACCTTCGAGTACACCCTGACCGATGCCGATGGCGACACCAGCACGGCGACGCTGACGGTGACCATCAACGGGGCCACCGATGGGCCGCCGACGGTGGATATCGATGACAAGGCCCCGAACGCCGAGGGCGCCGATCACAGCGTGGTCGAGGCGACCGGCAACACCATCAGCGGCACGGCCACGGTGGGTGCCGAGGCCGGTATCGACAGCGTGACCGTCGAGGGTCAGGACATCACCGATGCCAGCAATACTCCGGTGACCCTGCAGGGTGACGAAGGCACCCTGACCATCACCGGCTATAACGCCGCCACCGGCGAGATCAGCTACGACTACACCGAGGATGGCGACGCCGAGGACCATGGCAACGGCGAGATCCTGGATCAGTTCACGCTGGGCGTGACGGACCTGGCCGGCGAGTCGACCAGCGACAGCCTGGATATCCGCATCGAGGACACCGAGCCAGCGGCCAGTGATGACAGCGCGGCCATCGGCGAGGATGACACGGACGCGGTGACCGGCAATGTGCTGGACAACGACACCGAGAGTGCCGATACCCCGAGTGAGGTGGTCTTTACCGACACCAGCGCGAGCTACGGCAGCTTCGTCGATAACGGCGACGGCAGCTGGTCCTACCAGGTCGACACCACCAATGGCGCCGTCCAGGCGCTGGACGACGATGACACGCTCACCGAGACGTTCACCTATACGCTGACCGACGCCGATGGCGATACCAGCACGGCGACGCTGACGGTGACCATCAACGGGGCCACCGACGGCCCGCCGACGGTGGATATCGATGACAAGGCCCCGAATGCCGAGGGCGCCGATCACAGCGTGGTCGAGGCGACCGGCAACACCATCAGTGGCACGGCCACGGTGGGCGCCGAGGCGGGCATCGACAGCGTGACCGTCAACGACCAGGACATTACTGGCGCGACGTCTGCCAACCCGGTGACGATCCCGGGTGCCGAGGGCGAACTGCGTATCACCGGCTATGATGCCGCCACGGGTGAAATTACCTACGACTACACCGAGGACGGCGACGCCGAGGACCACAGCGACGGCGAAATCTTCGACCGCTTCGATCTCGAGGTCACCGACCTGGCCGGCGAGTCGACCACGGATAGCCTGGATATCCGCATCGAGGACACCGAGCCCGCGGCCAGTGATGACAGCGCGGCCATCGGCGAGGATGACACGGACGCGGTGACCGGCAATGTGCTGGATAACGATACCGAGAGTGCCGATACCCCGAGTGAGGTGGTCTTTACCGACACCAGCGCGAGCTACGGCAGCTTCGTCGATAACGGCGACGGCAACTGGACCTATCAGGTCGACACCACCAACGGCGCCGTCCAGGCGCTGGACGACGATGACACGCTCACCGAGACGTTCACCTATACGCTGACCGATGCCGATGGCGACACCAGCACGGCGACGCTGACGGTGACCATCAACGGCGCCACCGACGGGCCGCCGACGGTGGATATCGATGACAAGGCGCCGAATGCCGAGGGCGCCGATCACAGCGTGGTCGAGGCGACCGGCAACACCATCAGCGGCACGGCCACGGTGGGTGCCGAGGCCGGTATCGACAGCGTGACCGTCAATGGCACCGATATCACCGATGCCAGCAACACTCCGGTGACCCTGCAGGGTGACGAAGGCACCCTGACCATCACTGGCTATGATGTCGCCACGGGTGAAATTACCTACGACTACACCGAGGACGGCGACGCCGAGGATCATGGCAACGGCGAGATCCTGGATCAGTTCACGCTGGGCGTGA
>NZ_JAVXUS010000037.1:0-3503 GCF_032334135.1 Halomonas sp. I1 | reverse complement strand
GAGGAAGACGTCGATAACTTGATGGACAGCGTCACGGTCACCGCTACCGACGAAGATGGTTCGACCGACAGCGGCGACCTGAATATCAAGATCGTCGATGACGCGCCGACCGCCGAGGACGACACCAATAGCGTCACCGAAGGCGACGATACTGCCAGCAGCGTCGAGACCAGCGGTAATGTGATCGGTGGTGATACGGCGTCCACTGGTGATGTCGCCGATACCGAAGGTGCCGATGGCGCCACGGTGACGGCGGCCGAAAGTGTCAATGTCTCCGGCAACAGTGCCAGCGGTAGCGGTCCCCTGGTGATCGAGGGCGAGTACGGCACCCTGACGCTCGAGGCCGATGGCAGCTACACCTACGTGCTGGACAATACCAACCTGGACGTTCAGGGGTTGGGCGACGGCGAGACGCTGGAGGAAGCGTTCAGCTACACCCTGACCGATGGCGATACCGATCAGGACGACGCCACTCTGACCATCACCATCGACGGCAGCGACGACGGGGTGACCGTCGATGTGCCCAACGAGCATGGCAGCACCGAGCCGGATGGCAATATCGCCGACCAGGTGGTGTTCGAAAGTGGTCTGGCGGATGGTTCCAACCCGAACACCGCTGATACCCGAGTTGCGTCCAGCTTTACCCTCAAAGCCCTGGATGGCTTGCAGGAAACGGGCGCGGTGACCCTGGATTACACTGATGCCAATGGCGACCCGGCCACGCTCTCGCTAAGCAAGGCACAAGTGGAAGCGCTGGGCGATACCCCGCAGAGCCTGACCACCCAGTACGGTGAGCTGACGCTCAACGGCTATAGCCAGGCCGATGACGGCACTATCACCCTCGACTATGACTACCTCCTGACCAATGCGCCGGAGGAAGACGTCGATAACTTGATGGACAGCGTCACCGTGACCGCCACCGACCGCGATGGCCAGGCCGACAGCGGCGACCTGAATATCCAGATCGTCGATGACGCGCCAGTGGCCGAAGATGACACCAATAGTGTCACCGAAGACTCGGCCACCACCACGACCGGCAATGTGCTGGGCGACAGCGGTGCCTCTACCGGTGATGTGGCCGACACCGAGGGCGCCGACGGTGCCACGGTGACGGCGGTGGAAAGCACCAATGTGCCCGCCAACGATGCCACCGAGACCGGCGGCACCCTGACGATCGAGGGTGAATACGGCACCCTGACGCTCGAGGCAGATGGCAGCTACATCTACGCGCTGGATAATACCAACCTCGACGTTCAGGGTCTCAGCGACGGCGAGACGCTGGAGGAAGCGTTTACCTATACGCTGACCGATGGCGATACCGATGCCGACGACGCCACCCTGACCATCACCATCGACGGCAGCGACGACGGCGTGACCGTCAATGTGCCCAACGAGCATGGCAGCACCGAGCCGGATGGCAACATCAATGATCAGGTGGTGTTCGAGAGCGGCCTGCCGAACGGCTCCGCGACGAACGCCGCCGATACCCGAGTTGCGTCCAGCTTTACCCTCAAAGCCCTGGATGGTCTGCAGGAAACGGGCGCGGTGACGCTGGGTTACACCGATGCCAATGGCGATCCGGCCACGCTCGAGTTAAGCAAGGCACAGGTGGAAGCGCTGGGTGATACCAGCCAGACGCTGACCACTGAATACGGTGAGCTGACCCTGAACGGTTACAGCCAGGCCGCTGACGGCACCATCACCCTCGACTATGACTACCTCCTGACCAATGCGCCGGAGGAAGACGTCGATAACTTGATGGACAGCGTCACGGTCACCGCTACCGACGAAGATGGTTCGACCGACAGCGGCGACCTGAATATCCAGATCGTCGATGACGCGCCGACCGCCGAGGACGACACCAATAGCGTTACCGAAGGCGACGATACTGCCAGCAGCGTCGAGACCAGCGGCAATGTGATCGGTGGTGGTGATGCCTCGCCGGGCGATGCCGAAGATACCGAGGGCGCCGATGGTGCCACGGTGACGGCAGCCGAAAGTGTTAATGTCTCCGGCAACAGTGCCAGCGGTAGCGGTCCCCTGGTGATAGAGGGCGAGTACGGCACCCTGACGCTCGAGGCGGATGGCAGCTATACCTACGCGCTGGACAATACCAACCTGGACGTTCAGGGGTTGGGCGACGGCGAGACGCTGGAGGAAGCGTTCACCTATACGCTGACCGACGGCGATACCGATGCCGATGATGCCACCCTGACCATCACCATCGACGGTTACAACGACGGGGTGACCGTCGATGTGCCCAACGAGCATGACGCCGACACCCCGGACGGCAATATCGGCGACCAGGTGGTGTTCGAAAGTGGTCTGGTGGATGGTTCCAACCCGAACACCGACGATACCCGGGTCGAGTCGAGCTTTACCCTGACCGCTCTGGATGGCCTGCAGGAAACGGGCGCGGTGACGCTGGGTTACACCGACGAGAATGGTGAGTCGGCCACCCTCGAGCTGAGCCGGAACGAAGTCGAAGTGCTGGGTAGCGATTCACAAACCCTCACTACCCAGTACGGTGAGCTGACCCTGAACGGCTATAGCCAGGCCGCTGATGGCACCATCACCCTCGACTACAGCTATGAGCTGACTAATGCGCCGGGCGTGAACGTCGACGACCTGATGGACAGCGTCACCGTGACCGCCACCGACCGAGACGGCCAGGCCGACAGCGGCGACCTGAATATCCAGATCGTCGACGATGCGCCGGTGGCCGAGGACGACACCAATAGTGTCACAGAAGACTCGGCGACGACCACGACCGGCAATTTGCTGGGCGACAGCGGTGCGTCCGATGGCGATGTTGAAGACACCGAAGGCGCCGATGGTGCCACGGTCACGGCGGCCGAAAGCACCAATGTCCCCGGCAATAGTGCCAGCGGTAGCGGTCCCCTGACGATCGAGGGCGAGTACGGCACCCTGACGCTCGAGGCCGATGGCAGCTACACCTATACGCTGGACAATACCAACCTGGAGGTCCAGGGCCTGAGCGACGGCGAGACGCTGGAAGAAGCGTTCACCTATACGCTGACCGATGGCGATACCGATCAGGACGACGCCACCCTGACCATTACCATCGACGGCAGCGATGACGGGGTGACCGTCGATGTGCCCAATGAGCATGGCAGCACCACGCCGGACGGCAACATCAATGACCAGGTGGTGTTCGAGAGCGGCCTGCCGAACGGCTCCGCGACGAACGCCGCCGATACCCGAGTTGCGTCCAGCTTTACCCTCAAAGCCCTGGATGGCTTGCAGGAAACGGGCGCGGTGACCCTGGCTTACACCGATGAGAACGGTGATCCGGCCACGCTCGAACTCAGCCGGGCCGAGGTGGAAGCGCTGGGTAGCGATTCACAAACCCTCACTACCCAGTACGGTGAGCTGACGCTCAACGGCTACAGCCAGGCCGCTGACGGCACCATCACCCTCGACTATGACTACCTCCTGACCAATGCGCCGGAGGAAGACGTCGATAACTTGATGGACAGCGT
>NZ_JAVXUS010000036.1:2521-3643 GCF_032334135.1 Halomonas sp. I1 | reverse complement strand
TCGGGTTGTAAAGCACTTTCAGTGAGGAAGAAAGCTTGTCGGTTAATACCCGGCAAGGACGACATCACTCACAGAAGAAGCACCGGCTAACTCCGTGCCAGCAGCCGCGGTAATACGGAGGGTGCGAGCGTTAATCGGAATTACTGGGCGTAAAGCGTGCGTAGGCGGCTTGGTAAGCCGGTTGTGAAAGCCCCGGGCTCAACCTGGGAACGGCATCCGGAACTGTCAGGCTAGAGTGCAGGAGAGGAAGGTAGAATTCCCGGTGTAGCGGTGAAATGCGTAGAGATCGGGAGGAATACCAGTGGCGAAGGCGGCCTTCTGGACTGACACTGACGCTGAGGTACGAAAGCGTGGGTAGCAAACAGGATTAGATACCCTGGTAGTCCACGCCGTAAACGATGTCGACTAGCCGTTGGGGTCCTCGAGACCTTTGTGGCGCAGTTAACGCACTAAGTCGACCGCCTGGGGAGTACGGCCGCAAGGTTAAAACTCAAATGAATTGACGGGGGCCCGCACAAGCGGTGGAGCATGTGGTTTAATTCGATGCAACGCGAAGAACCTTACCTACCCTTGACATCGTGCGAACTTGGTAGAGATACCTTGGTGCCTTCGGGAGCGCACAGACAGGTGCTGCATGGCTGTCGTCAGCTCGTGTTGTGAAATGTTGGGTTAAGTCCCGTAACGAGCGCAACCCTTGTCCCTATTTGCCAGCGATTCGGTCGGGAACTCTAGGGAGACTGCCGGTGACAAACCGGAGGAAGGTGGGGACGACGTCAAGTCATCATGGCCCTTACGGGTAGGGCTACACACGTGCTACAATGGCCGGTACAGTGGGTTGCAAAGCGGCGACGTGGAGCTAATCTCATAAAGCCGGTCTCAGTCCGGATCGGAGTCTGCAACTCGACTCCGTGAAGTCGGAATCGCTAGTAATCGTGCATCAGAATGGCACGGTGAATACGTTCCCGGGCCTTGTACACACCGCCCGTCACACCATGGGAGTGGACTGCACCAGAAGTGGTTAGCCTAACTTCGGAGGGCGATCACCACGGTGTGGTTCATGACTGGGGTGAAGTCGTAACAAGGTAGCCGTAGGGGAACCTGCGGCTGGATCACCTCCTTAAT
>NZ_JAVXUS010000036.1:1320-2427 GCF_032334135.1 Halomonas sp. I1 | reverse complement strand
CGTGCTTTAATGACACCACAGGGTGTTGACTTAAAGCTTACAGCTTAGAGCTTATGGCTCTAAACGCTCTTTAACAATGTAACCATGCTGACAAGTTCCTTTCGAAAGAAAGGACATAGAGATACGTCTCAAGCGTATCCGGCAATTGTCGTTGAGTCATCGCGACCAGACTCCTTCGGGTTATATGGTCAAGCGATGAAGCGCACACGGTGGATGCCTAGGCAGCCAGAGGCGATGAAGGACGTGGAAGCCTGCGATAAGGCTCGGCGAGGTGGCAAACAACCTGCGACCCGGGCATTTCCGAATGGGGAAACCCACTCAGGGTAACCTGAGTATCCTGACCTGAATCCATAGGGTCAGGAGGCGAACCGGGGGAACTGAAACATCTCAGTACCCCGAGGAACAGAAATCAACCGAGATTCCCCCAGTAGCGGCGAGCGACCGGGGAGCAGCCCTTAAGCGTGACAACCGATAGGCGAACAGGCTGGGAAGCCTGACGATACAGGGTGATAGTCCCGTAGCCGAAATCCGCGTCACGTGAAATCGAGTAGGTCGGGGCACGTGAAACCTTGACTGAAGACGGGGGGACCATCCTCCAAGGCTAAATACTCCTGGCTGACCGATAGTGAACCAGTACCGTGAGGGAAAGGCGAAAAGAACCCCGGAGAGGGGAGTGAAATAGACCCTGAAACCGTGTGCGTACAAGCAGTGGGAGCAGGCAAGTCCTGTGACCGCGTACCTTTTGTATAATGGGTCAGCGACTTATTTTCAGTGGCGAGCTTAACCGATTAGGGGAGGCGTAGAGAAATCGAGTCTTAACTGGGCGACCAGTCGCTGGAAATAGACCCGAAACCGGGCGATCTATCCATGAGCAGGTTGAAGGTTGAGTAACATCAACTGGAGGACCGAACCAGGAACTGTTGAAAAAGTTTTGGATGACTTGTGGATCGGAGTGAAAGGCTAATCAAGCCCGGAGATAGCTGGTTCTCCTCGAAAGCTATTTAGGTAGCGCCTCACGTATCACCGCCGGGGGTAGAGCACTGTTTCGGCTAGGGGGCCATCCCGGCTTACCAACCCGAGGCAAACTCCGAATACCGGTGAGTGCGA
>NZ_JAVXUS010000036.1:0-1224 GCF_032334135.1 Halomonas sp. I1 | reverse complement strand
TCGCGGCTGGAGCGGAAGGCGGTCGAAGATACCAGGTGGCTGCAACTGTTTATTAAAAACACAGTACTCTGCAAACGCGTAAGCGGACGTATAGGGTATGACGCCTGCCCGGTGCCGGAAGGTTAATTGATGGTGTTAGCGTAAGCGAAGCTCCTGATCGAAGCCCCGGTAAACGGCGGCCGTAACTATAACGGTCCTAAGGTAGCGAAATTCCTTGTCGGGTAAGTTCCGACCTGCACGAATGGCGTAATGATGGCCACGCTGTCTCCACCCGAGACTCAGTGAAATTGAAATCGCAGTGAAGATGCTGTGTACCCGCGGCTAGACGGAAAGACCCCGTGAACCTTTACTACAGCTTCACACTGGACGCTGATGTTGCTTGTGTAGGATAGCTGGGAGGCTTTGAAACGGTAGCGCCAGCTGCCGTGGAGCCATCCTTGAAATACCAGCCTGGCATCATTGGCGTTCTAACTCAGATCCGTTATCCGGATCGAGGACCGTGTGTGGTGGGTAGTTTGACTGGGGCGGTCTCCTCCCAAAGTGTAACGGAGGAGCACGAAGGTACCCTCAGCACGGTCGGAAATCGTGCAATGAGTGCAAGAGCATAAGGGTGCTTAACTGCGAGACAGACACGTCGAGCAGATACGAAAGTAGGTTCTAGTGATCCGGTGGTTCTGTATGGAAGGGCCATCGCTCAACGGATAAAAGGTACTCCGGGGATAACAGGCTGATACCGCCCAAGAGTTCACATCGACGGCGGTGTTTGGCACCTCGATGTCGGCTCATCACATCCTGGGGCTGAAGTCGGTCCCAAGGGTATGGCTGTTCGCCATTTAAAGTGGTACGCGAGCTGGGTTTAGAACGTCGTGAGACAGTTCGGTCCCTATCTGCCGTGGGCGTTGGAGATTTGAGAAGTGCTGCTCCTAGTACGAGAGGACCGGAGTGGACGACCCTCTGGTGTACCGGTTGTCACGCCCGTGGCATTGCCGGGTAGCTAAGGTCGGACGGGATAACCGCTGAAAGCATCTAAGCGGGAAGCCTCCTTCAAGATGAGATCTCCCCGAGGCCTCGAGCCTCCTGAAGGGTCCAGCAAGACGAGCTGGTTGATAGGCCGGATGTGGAAGCGCTGCAAGGCGTTGAGCTGACCGGTACTAATGGCCCGTGAGGCTTGACCATATAACACCCAAGGAGTCTGGATGACAGACGACGCCGGGTACGCGAGAG
>NZ_JAVXUS010000035.1:0-5093 GCF_032334135.1 Halomonas sp. I1 | reverse complement strand
CCGTCGCCCATGGCCACGGCGCCATCCGCGGTGGCCGAGGCATCCACGCCCGACGCGATGGCATTCACCCCGGTGGCGCCGTCATTGTCGTAGTTGCCACCCTGGGTGCCACCATCGTTGACGCTATAGTAGTGCGAGCGGTTCTCGTCGAAGTAGTCGAGGTTGACCGCATCGCCACCATTCACCGGATCGCCGAGGTTGGTGATGGTATCGCCACCCATGTCGATACCGTCCTCGTTGATCGTCGTATCACCGACCGTCACCTCGTCCGAGAGATTGAACGTTACCGTCTCCTGGTCGCCATCGGTGGCGTTCTTGGTGATCGTCAAATTGCCGTCGGTATTTTCGAGATCGACAGCGTCACCCGGCGCCACGTTGGTGGTATCGGCCCCCTGGGCACTGAGATCCCAGCCCGCATTGGCTACGTCGCTGACGTCTTCGAGTTGGCTGACGTTGACCGCATCATCGCCGTCCTGGCCATCGGCCACCCCGGAGATCCGGCCGCTGTCGCCTTCGTTGATGGTCACGTCACCGAATTGCGGCGCGTCCGCCATCTGCAGCTGGATGGCCCCCGTATCCGGGTCGGTCACCGTCTTCAGGTTAGTGCCGCTGAAGGTACCCGCGGCACTCGCTTCGCCGGTGATCCCCAGGGTCTGCCCCAGGTCACGATGCACCGGGTCCCCTTCGTTGCCAGCGAAGTTCATGCCCAGACCGACCAGCTCATCACCGGCCTCGTCGACATACTGCTTGTTGACCGCATCACCCTCGTCCACGGGTGCGCCGACATTGGTGATGGTGTCACCACCCATGTCGATACCGTCCTCGTTGATCGTCGTATCACCGACCGTCACCTCGTCCGACAGATCGAAGGTCACGTCATTGCTGTCGGAGGCCTTACTGACGACGATATTCCCATCGGCGTTGTTCAGATCCATGGCGTTGCCCGTGGCGCTGTCGACGCCGACATTGGACGCGTTGCCACCTTCCGCACTGATCGTCCAGCCTGCACCGATGGTTTCGACCGCCTGATTGGTGGCGAACAACTGACTGCCGTTGATGGCGTCGGTGCTGGTCTCGCTGACACGTCCGGCCGCGACATTGGTGAGGGTGCGCTCGTTGCCCACGTCGCCCACGCTTACCGTGCTCTGCGGCGCGGTGCCGGCAAAGTCATAGTCGGTGCCGGCAATGGTCGTCCCCGGCGTGGCCACCGGCTCGGCGGTCACCGAGTTGCTGCCCAACGCCACGCTCTGGTCGTGGCTGACCGTCGCCCCGGCACCCAGCGCAATGCCTTGCTGGGCCTCGGACAACGAGGCCGTCCCCAGAGCCATGCCGTCGGACAGCATCACCTCGGCGCCATCCCCGATGGCGGTACCCCCGGGGGCCATCTGGCCGACGATGGCGCCATTACCCATGCCGATACCGGCATCGCCGTTGACCACCGTCGTTGGCCCCACCGCGATGCTGTCTTGCCCGACCGCGGCGGAATCCGGCTGGGTCGAGTTGGCATGGAAATACTTGATGCCGGTATCGATCACCGAACCAACGGCACCCTGCAGCTGACGCACCGTCACGGCATCCTGGGCCTGGGTACCATCCGCCACATTGGTGATCTGACGATAGGAGTCATCGTCACCCACCGAGATCGCTCCCAGCAGTTCCTTGTCAGTGGTGTTGTACTCGATGGTGGCACCGTTCGCCGGAATGAAGCCCGAGGCAGGCGCCAGGGCACGATTGGAGATCGAGCCACTACCCAGAGCCACGCTGTCGAGGATCCGGGCATCGGCACCGAAGCCCAGCGAGGTAGTCCCATCGGCCGAGGCCAGGGCATCCACCCCGCCGGCCAGGGCGTTCACGCCGGAGGCACCATCGTTGTCGTAGTTGCCACCGATCACGCCGTCATCGTTGACGCTGTAGTAATGGGCACGGTTCTCGTCAAAGTAATCGAGGTTGACCGCGTCGCCACCGTCGACCGGCGCACCGACATTGGTGATGGTGTCGCCGCCCATGTCGATGCCGTCGTCGTTGAGCGTCGGACCGTTGTTGCCGATCGTCACGTCGTCGGCCAGGTCGAAGGTCACGTCTTCCTGCGTACCATCCGCCGCGTTCTTGGTGATCACCAGATTACCGTCGGTGTTCGACAGATCGACGGCGTCACCCGGCGCCACATTGGTGCTATCCGCTCCCTGAGCGGTCAGGTCCCATCCCTGGCCGGCAGCTTCCACCGCCTGGTTGGTGGCGAACAACTGGCTGCCATTGATGGCATCGGTGCTGCTTGCCGAAATGCGCCCCGCCGCCACGTTGGTAATGGTGCGCTCGTTGCCCACGTCACCCACGCTCACCGTGCCCGTCGGCGCGCTGCCGGCGAAGGAATAGGTCGTACCGGCAACCGTGGTACTGGCAGTGCCCACCGGCGCGGCAGTCACCGCGTTGGTGCCCAGTGCCACGCTGTCGACATTGCCTACCGTGGCGCCATACCCCATGGCGATACCACCATCCGCCGTGGCCGTGGCATCCACACCGGACGCAATGGCGTTCACGCCGGTGGCACCATCATTGTCGAAGTTGCCGCCCTGGGTGCCGCCATCGTTGACGCTGTAGTAGTGCGTCTCGATACCCTTGAGCTGCGAGACATTCACCGCATCGGTGTCCTCGACACCGGCGGCCACCCCGGTGATCTGACGATTGCCGGGGACGGTCAGCTGATTGCCGTCATCATCGAAGCGAGCCACCTGAGCGATCGCGATCTCACCTACCGAGTCTTCGGTGGTGTCCTTGCCATAGCCGATGTACCCAGCCTGAGCGCCCCGCACGGTTTCCGTCGCGGCCCCCAGGGCCACACTCTGCTCATGCAGGACATCGGAACGTGCCCCCAAGGCGACACTGCCTTCGACGTTGGCCTGAGAGTTCGAGCCCAGTGCCAGGGCCGCCTGGCCGCCCGCAACACTGAAATTACCGAGAGCCGTGCTACGCAGGCCGCTGGCCTCGGCCTCGGTACCCACCCCCAGGGAATCTTCGGCGCTGGCCAATGCATCCAGCCCGATGGCGGAAGAACGCAGTCCAGTAGCTTCCGCAATCTGGCCTAGCGCCATGGACGCCTCACCCGAGGCCACCGCCGTATTACCCGCAGCGAAGGACGCAAACCCCGTCGCCTCGGAGCGGTTCCCCAACGCCATGGCATGCTGCTGTGTCGCCGTGGCCTGAGTGCCCAATGCCAGGGTATCGAGAGCTCCACTGGTGGCGTTATTGCCCACCGCGAAGGCCCCGTCGCCGGTCACCACGTTGTCGTTCCCCATGGCCACGGCGCCATTGCCGGTAGCCTGGTTGTTGACGCCCATGGTGATCGCGCCATTGCCATCGGAGGTATTGGTGTCGCCAATCGCCAGGGCGCCGTCGCCTTCGGAGGTGTTGTTGTTCCCCAGGGACACCGCCCCGGTACCTTCGGCATAGTTGTCCTTGCCCATCACCACGGCACCATCACCGATGGCGGTACTCGGATCGCCGATAGCCACGGCACCGTCGCCCGTGGCGGTATTGCCGTACCCGATGGAGGTCGACTGGCCACCATTGGCGGTGGCATCACGCCCGATGGCAATAGCCCCCTCCGTCTCGGCGCTGGCATATTGCCCAATCGCCACGCTATCCACCCCGGTGGCGCTGGTGGTGTAACCCAGTGACACGGCCCGTGTGGCTCCGCCCCCCGTGGACGCTGCTACCCCCGCGGCCAGTGAGTCCGCACCCGCAGCGCCATCATTGGCGTAGTTGTCCTGCTGGGTACCGCCATCGTTGACGCTGTAATAACGTACCTTGCTGTCTTGCAGATCGGTATTCAGATTCTCGATCGCCTGATTGGAAGCGAAAAGCTGGCTGCCATTGATGGCATCGGTACTGCTCGCCGAGATGCGACCCGCCGCCACGTTAGTGATGGTACGCTCGTTGCCAGCGTCACCCACGCTTACCGTGCCGGTCGGTGTGCCCCCGGCAAAGGTATAGTTGAGACCGGCAATGGTGGTACTGGCGGTGCCCACTGGCGCGGCCGTCACGGCGTTGGTGCCCAGTGCCACGCTGTCGACATTGCCTGCTGTGGCGCCGTACCCCATGGCGATACCACCATCCGCCGTAGCCGTGGCATCCACACCAGACGCAATGGCGTTCACGCCGGTGGCCCCGTCGTTGTCGTAGTTGCCGCCCTGGGTGCCGCCATCATTGACGCTGTAGTAGTGCGCCTTATTCTCGTTGAAGTAGTCGAGATTGACCGCATCGCCACCGTCGACCGGCGCGCCGACATTGGTGATGGTGTCACCGCCCATGTCGATGCCGTCGTCGTTGATCGTCGTGTCGCCGATCGTCACCTCGTCGGAGAGGTCGAAGGTGACCTCCTCCAGGGGGCCATCGGCAGCGTTTTTGGCGATCACCAGGTTGCCGTCGGTATTGGACAGGTCGACGGTGTCACCCGGCGCCACGTTGGTGGGATCAACGCCCTGAGCGGTGAGGTCCCAGCCGGTGTTGGCCACATCGCTGACCTGGGCCAGTTGATCCTCGGTGGCCGCTTGCCCAGAGGTAAAGGCATTCGGGTCGAAGGTCGTGTTGGAGAGCCCATTGATGGTATCGCCACCGCCGGTGTTGACCGTCACGTTGCCGAACTGCGGCTGATCGGTCATCACGATTTCGAGGGTGTCTGTGCCATTGGCCACCGTGCTGATATTGGTGTTGCCGCTGGCATCAGCGCCACCGTTAACGTTCAGGGTCTGTCCCAAATCGCGATGCACATCGGTACCGCTATCACCCGCGAAGTCGAGTCCCTGGCTGGTCAGGTTCTGATCAACCAGATCCAGCTGCTCCTCGGTAGCCGCTCGGCCCGCCGTGGCAAAGCTCGGATCGTTCAGGTCAGTATTGGACAGACCGGTGATATCGTTAGTGGTCGCATCCGTGACCACACTGCCCACCGTAACGCTGTTGTTGACTGCCACGTCATCAGCCAGATCGAAGGTCACGTCTTCCTGGGGGCCATCAGTGGCGTTCTTGGCGATCACCAGGTTGCCATCGGTGTTGGACAGATCGACAGTGTCACCCGGCGCAACGTTGGTGGTATCGGC
>NZ_JAVXUS010000034.1:0-5272 GCF_032334135.1 Halomonas sp. I1 | reverse complement strand
GACGCAATGGCGTTCACGCCGGTGGCCCCGTCATTGCTGTAATTGCCACCAATCACGCCGTTATCGTTGACGCTGTAGTAGTGGGTCTGCCCCGCCTGGAGTTGCGCAACATTGACCGCATCAGTACCCGCGGTGCCCGCCGCCACATTGGTGATCTGTCGGGTTTCGCCGTTACCCCCCACGCTGACCGCACCTCGAGTACTTAACCAGGTGCTGCTGGTATCCGTGGATGGCGCATCGGTCACCGGATCGTAACCCGCCACACCGGCAGCCGTGTTGGCTACCGAATTGTTCCCCAAGGCCACGCCGTGGTCGACCGTGCTCGACGAGAGACTCCCCAACGCCACCGAGTTGTCACCACTGGCATCCGTCAGGTAGCCCATCGCCACGGCATTGGTGCCAGACGTGTTCGTCCGTCCACCCACAGCCACACCGGATGCACCAGTGACATTCGCCTCCGAACCGAGTGCGACACCAGCCACGGAACCACCATCGACGAAGCTGTCGTCACCGATGGCCACTGTTCCCCAGCCGCCACCGCCGGTGCCTAATGATTGGGCATTCTCGCCGATAGCCACGCTCAAGTCCCCCGGCACGCTGGCCCCCGTGCCCATGGAGATGGCACTCGTGCCACCAGCGGTGGCACCGCCCACCGCAATCGCGCCATCGCCGGCCGCACTGGCATCCACCCCTGCTGCCAGGGCGTTGATACCCGTCGCCCCGTCATTGCTGTAATTGCCGCCAATGACGCCGTTATCGTTGACGCTGTAATAGTGCGTTTCGCTGGCCTTGAGCTGGGCCACGTTGACCGCGTCGCTATCCTCGGTACCGGCGGCCACGCCGGTGATCTGACGGAATGCGCCAGTACCCGCGTCGCCCACGGCTACCGCCCCGGTGGTGCTCTGCGTCGCGGCGATGTCCGCATCCAGCCCATCGGCAGCGCCGGTGGTCGGGTTATAGCCCTGGATGCCTCCTGCGGTGTCGGCAATGGAACCGTTGCCCAGCGCCACGCCCTCGGCCACGGTGACATCCGCCCCGTTGCCCATCACGAAGGCATCGGGTACATCGACATCGTTGTCGTTACCGATGATACGGCTACCATCGGCGGTACCGGCCAGCACATTACGGTTACCGAAGGTACCCGCCTCGTCGGCGTCGATGGTATTGTCGTTACCCAGCGCGTAGGACCCGGCCCCCGTAATGGTATTCGGATCACCGATGGCCCCGGAGCCGACACCACTGACCTGGTTGCCCGTGCCGATGCTGATGCTGTCCTCAGCCGAGGCCACCGCACCGGTGCCCATCGCAATGGCATTGGGGCCACTCGCTTGCGCGACATCCCCCAGAGCCAGCGAACTCGGCCCCGTCGCCTGGGATTGATTGCCGACCGCCGTGCTGGCAAAGGAGGACGCCTGGGTCCCCACCCCCAACGCCGTGGCATTCGTGTTATCCGCCGTGGCGCCGAGACCAAACGCGGAGGCCTGGCCAGCACTGGCGTTGGCCGTCGCCCCCACCGCCGTGGCATTGTTCCCGGCGGAAGCGGCCTGATTCCCCACTGCCGTGCTGTTGCCACCCGACGCCAGAGCGGTCACGCCAAGCGCGGTATCCTGCAAACCGGTCGCTTGCGCTCCATTGCCCAAAGCCGTCGTATCGGTATTGGTAGCCTGAGTGGCATACCCCAGGGCGGTGCTGGTATCGCCACTGGCCATGGCGTTGGAACCGAGCGAGGCACTATCCACCCCGGTGGTCGTGGCATTATTGCCCACCGCCACGGTATTACCGCCGATCGCCGTTGCGTTCGCTCCCAGGGCCAGGTCATTGGCGATGGTCGCCGAACCATCGGCACCGGCCTCCGCATTCAGACCCACGGCAACACTCCCGGTGTTATAGGCCGTGGCGGTGTCCCCAACCGCAACGCCACCGGTTCCACTGGCGGAGGCATCCACCCCCCCGGCCAGGGCATTCACACCGGTCGCCCCGTCGTTGGCGTAGTTGCCGCCCTGCACGCCATTGTCGTTGACGCTATAGTAGTGCGTCTCGCTGGCCTTGAGCTGGGCCACGTTGACCGCGTCGCTATCCTCGGTGCCCGCGGCCACGCCGGTGATCTGACGATAGGTCCCCGCACCGGCATCACCCACGGCCACCGCCCCGGTGGTGCTCTGGGTCGCGGCAATGCCCGCATCCAGCCCATCGGCGGCGCCGGTGGTGGGATTGTAGCCCGCCACGCCCGCGCCGGTGTCGGCGATCGAGCCATTGCCCAGCGCCACGCCCTCGGCCACGGTGACATCCGACCCGTTGCCCATCACAAAGGCATCGGGCACATCCACATCGTTGTCGTTACCGGTGATCCGGCTACCGGTGGCTGCCGCATCCAGCACGTTACGGTTGCCGAAAACACCGGCCTCGTCGGCGTCGATGGTGTTGTCGTTGCCCACGGAATAGGAACCCGACCCCGTGATGGTGGTCGGGTCACCGATGGCGCCGGAACCATCGCCGGAAACGGTGTTGCCGGTACCGATGGAAATGGACTCGACGCCACTGGCCACGGCACCGGTGCCCATGGCAATGGCACTCTCACCGCCTGCGAGTGCCTGGGAACCTATCGCGACACCGTCAACCGCGGTGACATGGGTACCCGAAGCATCCACCGTCGCATTAGAGGTCTCATCGGTGGCGCCACCGATCGCGATGCCTCGCGTGGCGCCGGTTTCAACCCGACTGCCAAGCCCCACGGCCGTACTGGCATTGGCATCGGTCCAGGCTCGCCGTCCCAGCGCCGTGGTGTTCGGCTGCAACGCATCCGCGTCAACCCCCACGGCAGTAGTGCCTGAGCCTACCGCACGAGTTAACTGACCGATCGCAATCGCATGGTGCGTGGTCGCCTCCGCACGATCACCAATCGCTATCGTCGCAAAATCGCTGGCTGTAGCCCGCCCGCCCATTGCGATGCTACTTTGTCCAGAAGCCTGTGCCCCACGCACGTTATCCGCACCAATGGCAATGGAGTGCTGGCCGGAAGCAATGGTGGAATCCGCCACGGCCAGGGGATTGGTGCCATCCCCTCCGGCACCTCCAATTGCGACCGCGTTGTTCGCCGTCGCCTGACTGCCAAAGCCTAAGGCAGTCCCCCCCGTCGCCGTCGCACGGGTCTCCAGGCCAAGTGCAGTGGCCCATTTGGTGGCCTCGCTATCGAAGCCTATGGCATGGCCACCCCGGCCCGTTACTGCGGAGAAAGCACCATAAGCTGTCGCCGCGAGTTGATTATTACCATCAGCGTCACATCCCGCCACAGTGGAATAGGTACCAGAGCCATCGACAGGATCATTGGTTGTACCGAATGTCGTGAGGCGGCCAACTTGACTACCTCCTCCTCCTCCTCCCGAGCTACAGTTGCCACCATCCGAAGCAAACTTCCTGGCCTGGGCCTCGTCACTGCCCATCCCTACGACACCGAGCCCAGCCGTGATACCAATGGCCAATAGGGAGCGGCGTACCAAGCCATCACGGGATTTGGAATGGCTTTTGGCTAGCTCCGAGGCCACCACCTTTTGACCACGCGCGACACTCCACACGATACGAAAGATAGCGTTCATACTCCCTCCCGATTAGAGCGACAAGTCCTTCGACTCCTGTCTACCGAGACTGGCGATTCGTTCCCACGACTAGAAAAGCAGTATCACCAGGGCCCAAGGTTTGGTTTTCAACCTCTCTCCCTCACCATATGAGCCCAACATGTAATGACGCCGACTCATCGGCAGGGAGTCACCCATTCCGCCCAAAATATGAATTTTTATGGGCAACTGCCATTTAAGGTAGTTCTTAACTTCCCAGCACTGCAAGGTGAAAAATTGGCGCCAGGATGGTCGAACACGGATAAAAGCCGGACACAATGAGAAATAGCCGTACCTGCCGACTCTAACTGATAGAGAGGCAAAGAGGAGAAAATGAGAAGTTGATAAAAGCTATAGAAGCAAACCGTCACGTAATTCGATATTTCAACGATATGGAGCTGTGACGAGGCATGGTAACGCCATGGCGAGCTTGGTGGTTACCCGAGCCTGTAAGCGAGTCTGTATAACTGCCGACATCATTACAGGTGGTCATCCAGACGGTCACCGAATTCGATGATAGAGCGATTCAGGGCCGACTTCCAACCAACGAATCGGCCTGGTCCATTTCTTCGATGCCTGCTGGATTGCAAGGAAGACCACTTTCAGTACCGAGTCATCGCTAGGGAACAGCTTGCGGCGTATGGAGGCTTTGCGGATGATACTATTCAGCGATTCAATGGCATTGGTGGTATAGACCACTTCTCGGATCGCCGGTGGGTACTCGAAAACATGTGTACAGCACATAGCTGTACCTTGGTTTGCGAATACTCAGCGGTGATGGCATCCGGGAAGCCCTTAAGGCCGCCCACACAGGCGACCAGGATGTCCTCCAGGCCACGATTCTTGAGTTCCATCAGAACGGATAGCCAGAACTTGCGCCTTCGGTCTTAGCCAGCCACAGACCCAGTAACTCCTTCTGGCCGACCATGTTGATGTCCAGAGCCAGATACAGGGATTTCGCTTGTTATCGCGGTTCTTCAGCACAATGCAGTCCAGGTAGACGATGGGGTAAATCGGATCCAGCGCGGTTCTGCCACTCATGAACCTCTTCGATTACCCGTTCGGCTACATTGGACAAGAGGGTTGCCGAAATATCCGCGTCGTATATCTCCTTGAAGGCATCCACGATATTACGGATGCTCAGCCCCTGTGGCCTATGCCCAGCAGTGTGCATGAAGGAACGGTGTCTCACATTGTGGGTGGACCGAAACCAGGGGGAAGATCACTCTCATGGAGCCCCTCCTCCCCCCTGGTCCTCCGCAACCGAAACGTCCTGAACTCTGTAGCACCGAATCGGTCGCGAACTGCGTTACTGGGTTCAAGACCTTTGGCCTGGAACGCCTCATGGCTCAGTCAATCACGCCCGAGACACCCAAGCTGATCGTCGCCCCCGCTCGCGAACCGGCAGCGCCCGCCGTCAGGCTCCAGCGCCCGTTATCCGCGGTGCGGCGGAAGTTGACACCCACGGCACTCTCGCCACCGTGATAGCCACCGCCCACATGGTACGTCAGCTTGCCTGGCACATAAGGCGCGTCGCCCATGGCAGCGACACCGGCAATACCCGCATTCGCGTCACGCTCCACCTCGTCGATGCGATCGTTGAGCCCACCGATCTGCCGGTTGAACTGCTGGTTCAGTTCCTGCAGCTGCCCCACATTCGC
>NZ_JAVXUS010000033.1:0-10007 GCF_032334135.1 Halomonas sp. I1 | reverse complement strand
GCGTACTTTACGGATCACGAGCCGGTGATGCAAGCCCTTTGCGACAATAACGTGACGAAAAGATCGCAAGGCGATGAAAACTCATCCACAACCCCTTGCGACACATGCCGACTGTGGACAAGACACGTTCCGAGACCATCGACGAAAACGCCCGCTCGTGGCGGGCGCCTCGATCAATGCCAGGAAGGCAGAGCCCCGTCAGGACGGCTCGCGCGGCGAGCGCAGTTTACGCAGCACGGCCAGCACGGGACCCGATGCCACATAAGTGCCGAACAGCAGCAGCAGCATCAGGGAAGGCTCGATGGAAATGACCACGAACCCCAGCACGATGGCCAGCAGCATGACGAAAGGCACGGGGCCCTTGAGGTCGATATCCTTGAAGCTGTAGTAGCGAATATTGCTGACCATCAGTACACCGGCAGCCCCGACGAGGAACAGCATCCAGAGCTTGAAGCCGAAGGCCTCGGCATCGAAACTGTGGAAAGTCCAGACACTTGCGGCCACCACGGCGGCGGCCGAGGGGCTGGGCAGGCCGATGAACCATTTCTTGTCGACGCTGCCGATCTGCACATTGAAGCGTGCCAGGCGCAATGCCGCGCAGGCCACGTAGAGGAATGCCACTACCCAGCCGGTCTTGCCGACGTCCTGCAGGATCCAGATGAAAGCGACGAGTCCGGGGGCGACACCGAAGGACAGCATGTCGGAGAGGCTGTCGTACTCGGCGCCGAAATCGCTCTGGGTGTTGGTCAGTCGTGCGACGCGGCCATCCAGGCCATCGAGGGCCATGGCAATGAAGATGGCGATCGATGCCGCCGTGAAGTCGCCATTGATGGCAGCCACCACGGCGAAGAAGCCGGAAAACAGCGCCGATGTCGTGAACAGGTTAGGCAGCAGGTAGATGCCCCTGCGCTTCACCTTCTTGCCATCCTCCAGCGCTTCCTCGACCACTTCCGATTCGCGCACGAAGGTCGTGGCCAGATCCTCGTCATCCGATTCGCGTCTGTCATGCTCGCCGTTGCTGGGGTCTTGGCTCATCTGTGTCTTCCGTTGCGGCTGAAGGTCCTTGTCATTCTACACACAGCAAGCAGGATCGCTCACGACTCTATACACAACGGGGGCACGGATAACCGTGCCCCCGATCCTTTCTCACCCGAACGGGTCGATCAGTTCTTGGACTTGTCGACCAGTTGGTTGGCGGCGATCCAGGGCATCATGCCCCGCAGCTTCTCGCCGACCTGCTCGATCGGATGTTCCGCGTTAAGGCGGCGACGCGCGGTCATGGAGGGGTAGTTGCTGTTGCCCTCGTTGATGAACATCTTGGCATACTCGCCGGTCTGGATGCGCTTCAGGGCATTGCGCATGGCCTGACGAGACTGCTCGTTGATGACCTCGCCGCCGGTAACGTACTCACCATACTCCGCGTTATTGGAAATGGAGTAGTTCATGTTGGCGATGCCGCCCTCGTACATCAGGTCGACGATCAGCTTGAGTTCATGCAGGCACTCGAAGTACGCCATTTCCGGTGCATAACCGGCTTCGGTCAGGGTCTCGAAACCAGCCTTGACCAGTTCCACGGCGCCGCCGCAGAGCACCGTCTGCTCACCGAAAAGGTCGGTCTCTGTCTCGTCCTTGAAGGTAGTCTCGATGATGCCACTGCGACCGCCGCCAATGGCCGCGGCATAGGACAGGGCCAGCTCCTTGGCGCTACCGGAAGCATCCTGCTGGATCGCGATCAGGTCCGGAATCCCGCCGCCTCGGGTAAACTCGGAACGCACGGTGTGTCCCGGCGCCTTGGGCGCGATCATGATCACATCCAGGTCGGCGCGCGGCTCGACCTGGTTATAGTGAATGTTGAAACCGTGAGCGAAGGCCAGTGTCGCGCCCTGCTTCAGGTTGGGCGCGATCTGCTGCTCATAGATGGCCTTCTGATTCTCGTCGGGCGCCAGCACCATCATCACGTCGGCAGCCTGGGCGGCCTCTTCCACGGTGGCGACCTTGAGGCCTGCCGCTTCGGCCTTGGCCGCGGAGGAAGAGCCCTGGCGCAGCGCGACGGTCACGTCGACACCGGACTCCTTGAGGTTGTTGGCGTGGGCATGGCCCTGTGAGCCGTAGCCCACGATGGCCACCTGCTTGCCCTGGATGAGCGAAAGATCGCAGTCCTTGTCGTAGTAAACGCGCATGGGGTGCTCCTGAAAGCGAGGTTGAACATGAGTGTCAGCGTCGATGGCCACCCGCGCCGTCTTGTCGCGGCGCTGGGAGATGCCAGCAGGCCCTTGGCCCTGTCGATGGCTCGACTCTACGCCAGGGGTAACGTTGCGTAAAACGCTATATTTGCAATATCACATCCCGATATGTGAAATAATGGTCACATGGACATGCGCCCCCTGAAACACTTCCTGACGCTCGCCGACACTCTGCATTTCGGTCGCGCCAGTGAAGCGTGCCACGTCAGCCCCTCGACCCTCTCCCGCTCCATCCAGCAGCTGGAGGCGAGCCTGGGCGTCAGGCTGTTCGAGCGCGACAATCGCCATGTATCCCTGACTCGCCAGGGACACAGCTTCCACGCCTACGCACGGGACACCCTGGAACAGTGGGAGCAACTGCGTCAGTCACTGATGAGCGAAGCCCATACCCTGACCGGCGAGATCAGCATCTACTGCTCAGTCACCGCCAGCTACAGCTTTCTCTATGATCTGCTCAGCGAGTTTCGCACCCGTTATCCGGGCATCGAGCTGAAACTGCATACCGGCGATCCCGCCCAGGCCATGCCACGAGTACTGGCCGGTAACGAGGACATGGCCATCACCTCGCGCCCCCGGCAGTTGCCCGAAGGGCTCGCCTTCAAGTCGCTGACTCGCTCGCCGCTGGTATTCATTGCGCCACGCGATGCACATGAGTGGGTACCGGCCGATCCGCGCACGCCCAGCGCAGAGCAGTGGCGCAACGTGCCGATGGTACTCTCCGAATCGGGGCTATCGCGTGAAGTCAGCAATACCTGGTTCAAGGCGCTGGGTATCTCGCCCCGGATCTATGCTCAGGTTGCCGGACATGAGGCCATCGTCAGCATGGTCGGCCTGGGGTTCGGCGTCGGTGTCGTACCCCGCATCGTGCTGGAAGCCAGCCCGCTGTCGGAACGCGTGCGGATCCTGCCGGTCAAGCCGGAGCTCCCGCATTACGATGTCGGCCTCTGTGTGCTCAACCGACGCCTGCGAAGCCCGCTCATCCATGCCCTCTGGGACGAAGTCGAGGAGCGCAGTTGAACGTCACCTCCCGGCTTGTTCTCATCGGGAAAGGACGTCAGACTTATAAAATTAGCAAGCTAACAAATGCTTTCGGCATGGAGACTTCCCCATGAAGGTCGTTACCCTGGCCAGTCCAGGCGGGCTGGATCGCCTACGCACGCAAGAGCATGATGCCCCCGGTGCTCCGGGACCTGGCGAGATCAGCGTCAGAATTCGCGCCAGCTCCCTCAACTTTCATGACTACGGCGTCGTCAGCGGTGCCATGCCCACCGCAGACGGACGCATCCCGATGTCGGATGGCGCGGGTGTGGTCGAGGCTGTCGGCACAGACGTCGATGCCTTCAACGTGGGCGACTCGGTGGTGTCCACGTTCTTTCCCAGTTGGCTGACGGGGCCCGCCGAGGTTGGCGATTTCAAGACAGTCCCGGGTGATGGCGTCGACGGCTATGCTCGAGAAACGGTGGTCCGCCCCCAGACTTGGTTCACGCATGCGCCACGCGGCTACAGCCATGCCCAGGCGGCGACACTGACCACTGCCGGACTGACCGCCTGGCGCGCCCTGGTGGTGGAAGGCGGCATCAAGGCCGGCGATAGCGTGCTGGTGTTGGGCACCGGCGGCGTCTCGATCTTCGCCCTGCAGTTCGCCAAAGCCATGGGGGCTACCGTCATCGCGACGTCCTCATCGGACGACAAGCTGGCAAGACTCGAATCGCTCGGCGCCGACGACACCATCAACTACCGCACTCACCCCGAGTGGGGCGCCAAGGTGAAGGAGCTCACGGCAGGCCGCGGCGTGGATCACATCGTCGAAGTCGGTGGCCCCGGCACCCTGGCCCAGTCCATCGAGGCGGTACGTATCGGTGGCCATATCTCGCTGATTGGCGTACTGACAGGCCGTGGCGGCGACATCCCCACGGCCAAGCTGATGGCCAAGCAGGCGCGCCTGCAGGGCATCATCGTGGGCAGCCGGGCTCACCAGCAGGAGATGATTCGCGGTATCGAGGCCCTCGGCATCGAACCGATCATCGATCGACACTTCGCGCTCGAGGATATCGCCGAGGCATTTCGTCACCAGGAGTCGCAAAAGCACTTCGGCAAGATCTGCCTGGACATCTGAACGGTATCCCCTGGCGCGACGCAAAAAAGCCGCCCCCGGCGCAGGGGGCGGCTCACTGGATTCCACCGCGTGGACTCACATGGCGAACGGCGATAGGCCGGTCGCCGCGGCGCAGCCGTCGCTCACAGCGACAGCACCTTGTCGCCCCGGGCAATGCCCGAGACCCCGGTCCGCGCCACCTCATGAATGCCCACCGGCGCCATGGCCTGCAGGAAAGCATCCAGCTTCTCGGCATCGCCGGTGATCTGCACCGTGTACAGGCTCGGCGTCACGTCGACGATCTGCGCGCGGAAGATATCCACGGTGCGCTTGACCTCGTCACGCGCCGCGCCCAGCGCCTTCACCTTGACCAGCATCAGCTCGCGCTCGATGTGGCTACCTTCGGTAAGGTCGACCAGCTTGACCACATCGATCAACTTGTTGAGATGCTTGGTGATCTGCTCGATCACCCGGTCATCCCCCACGGTGGTCACGGTCAACCGCGAGAGGGTCTCGTCCTCGGTCGGTGCGACGTTGAGGGTTTCGATATTGAAGTTGCGTTGGGAAAACAGCCCCACCACGCGAGACAAGGCGCCCGGTTCGTTTTCCATCAGAATCGAGATGATATGGCGCATCAGCTCCGCTCCGTCTTCGAAAGCAGCATGTCACGCATGGAGCCCAGGGGCACCTGCATCGGATAGACGTGCTCGTGCGGGTCGACCATGACGTCGAGGAACACCAGCTCGTGCTTGTCGGCAAAGGTCTTCTCCAATGCCGGCTCGAGCTCTTCCATCGTCTCTACCCGCAACGCGGTAAAGCCATACGACTCGATCAGTTTCTGGAAATCGGGCAGCGACTCCATGTAGGAGTGCGCGTGACGCGACTTGTAGTTGAGATCCTGCCACTGACGCACCATGCCGAGCGACGCATTGTTCAGATTGATGATCTTCACGCCGCCGCCGAACTGCTTACAGGTCGACAGCTCCTGCATCATCATCTGGAAACTGCCCTCGCCGGTCACGCAGACCACCTGCTCATCGGGGAAGTTCTGCTTGATGCCCATGGCTGCCGGGAAGCCGAAGCCCATGGTCCCGAGCCCACCGGAGGTAATGAAGCGGTTGGGCTTGTCGAACTTGTAGTACTGGGCCGCGAACATCTGGTGCTGGCCCACATCGGTGGTGACATAGGCTTCGCCCCGGGTCAGACGACAGATCGCCTCGATGACCTCCTGTGGCTTGAGCAACTCCCCAGACTGTGAAGGCTCGTAGAGCTTGCCACGACGTTCCTCGCGCCAGCCCTCGATGGTCTGCCACCATTCGTCGAGTGCCTCGGTATCGGCGATTTCCCGCCCCTGCAGCAGGCTGATCATCTCGTTGATCACGCTCTGCGCGGGGCCGACGATCGGCACGTCCGCACGCACGGTCTTGGACACCGAACTGGGATCGATATCGACATGGATGATCTTGGCCGTGGGACAGAACTTCGAGGTATTGTTGGTGACCCGGTCGTCGAAGCGCGCCCCGATGGCAATGATCAGGTCGGCATGGTGCATGGCCATGTTCGACTCATAGGAGCCGTGCATGCCCAGCCAGCCGAGGCATTGATCATCGCTCTGCGGAAAGGCGCCGATCCCCATCAAGGTGGTGGTGATGGGGTGCCCCAGCCGCTTGACCAGGTCGGTCAGCCCTTCGCAGGCATGTCCGGTGACCACACCGCCCCCGGTATAGAACACCGGGCGGCGAGCCTTGAGCATCAGCTCCACGGCCTTCTTGATCTGGCCAGTATGACCGCGGGCAACCGGGTTGTAGGAGCGCAGCTTGACCTTTTTCGGGTAGACGTATTCGTGACGCTCGGTGGGCGTGGTCATGTCCTTGGGAATGTCCACCACCACCGGACCGGGTCGCCCGGTCGAGGCCAGGTAATAGGCCTTCCTGAGGACTTCCGGAATCTCGGACGGATGCCGGATCGAGAAGCTGTGCTTAACGATCGGGCGTGTCACGCCAATGATGTCGGTCTCCTGGAAGGCATCGTCACCGATCAGGTGGCTCATCACCTGACCGCACAGCACTACCATCGGAATCGAGTCCATGTAGGCGGTAGCGATGCCGGTGACGGCATTGGTGGCACCGGGCCCCGAGGTGACCAGTACCGTACCTGGCTTGCCCGACGCTCGGGCATAACCATCGGCGGCATGGGTGGCGGCCTGTTCGTGGCGCACCAGGATGTGCTTGACCTTGTCCTGACGGAACAGGGCGTCATAGATGTGTAGCGCCGCGCCGCCCGGATAGCCATAAATGTATTCGACGCCCTCATCCTGCAGGAAGCGGGCGATCATGTCCGCGCCGGAAAGCAATTCCACAGATGTTTCTCCCCTGGAGGTCTCGAGTGCAATTCGTGTCTATCGGGACACGAGTTCGAGTGCGGCGGTATGCCGCTGCCGGACACGCCGGCACCTGATGCCAAACCCTGGCTTATTGAGGCCCGGTTAGGGCCAGCACTCTCGTCGGGAATCCTGAGCCACCACCGTGATCGACAGGTCGATCACGACATGAGTCAGCCATTCCCTCTCACGGCGGATCACCGCGTCGGGGCATTGGCCAGGTCGGGCGGTTGGCCCGAACCCGGAAGTCCTTCGGCGGGTAGAGGCCCTTGGCCTACCCTTCGCGCGGGAATGGGGGATCGCCCGCTTGAATCCGCGCCCGTATCAGGAAAGGTCAAGATTCCAATAGCGGTCGCGGAGTGTCAACCTTGAACCCTTCTTTACGCGTAAATCACCGTGCCATGACGCCTCAGCGGCATGAAAAGAACGCCCGACCGACCACAAGGATCGACGGGCGTACAAGGACAGGACGCAACCTGAACGTCAGTATAGGCGACACCGATGAGTCAGTGGCGCCGGGTCGTCAGTGCTGGAAGACCAGCCGATCACCCTCGACCCCGACACGAATCGTCTCGCCGGGCGAGAAGTGACCGGCCAGCAGATCCTGCGCCAGCGGGTTCTCGATGCGGCTCTGGATCGCCCGCTTGAGCGGCCGGGCACCGAAGACCGGGTCGAAGCCGGCCGCGGCCAACTGCGTCATGGCCTCGGACGAGACCTCGAGCGAGAGGTCGTGCTCGGCCAGCCGGCCACGCAGGCGATCGAGCTGGATATCGGCGATGGCCCGGATCTGTTCCTGCTGCAGGGCGTGGAAGACCACCACCTCATCGATGCGGTTGATCAGCTCAGGCCGGAAATGGTTGCCTACCACCTCCATCACCATGGCCTTCATCTGTTCGTAGTCGCTGTCGTCACCGCCCATGCGCTGGATGATGTCCGAGCCCAGGTTGGAGGTCATCACGATCACCGTGTTGCGGAAGTCCACGGTACGCCCCTGACCATCCGTGAGTCGGCCATCCTCGAGCACCTGCAACAGGATGTTGAAGACATCGGCGTGCGCCTTCTCCACCTCATCGAGCAGCAGCACCGAATAGGGTTTGCGGCGCACGGCTTCGGTCAGGTAACCGCCCTCCTCGTAGCCAACATAGCCGGGGGGCGCACCGATCAGCCGCGCCACGGAATGCTTCTCCATGAACTCGGACATGTCGATGCGCACCATGGCCTCTTCGGTATCGAAGAGGAAGCCGGCCAGTGACTTGCACAACTCCGTCTTGCCCACCCCGGTCGGACCGAGGAACAGGAAGGAGCCGTTGGGGCGATGAGGATCAGCGAGCCCGGCTCGCGAACGGCGCACGGCGTTGGAGACGGCCGTGACCGCCTCATCCTGGCCGATCACCCGCTCGTGCAGCGCCTCTTCCATACGCAGCAGCTTGTCGCGCTCGCCCTCCAGCATCTTGGCGACCGGAATGCCCGTCCAGCGCGAGACCACCTCGGCGATCTCCTCCTCGGTGACATTGGAGCGCAGCAGCCGGTGCTCCGAGGTATCGGCCTCTTCCTCGCTGCTCTCGGCGATCTTTCGCTCGAGCTCAGGAATCACGCCGTACTGCAGCTCGGACATCCGCCCGAGGTCGCCCTGGCGCCGCGCCTGCTCGAGGTCGATCCGCGCCCGGTCGAGCTCATCCTTGAATTGAGCCGCCCCCTGGATACTGGCCTTCTCGGCCTTCCAGATCTCATCCAGGTCGGCATATTCGCGTTCGAGCTCACCGATCTGCTCCTCGAGACTCTCGAGACGTTTGCGAGAGGCCTCGTCGGTCTCCTTCTTGAGGTGCTCGCGCTCCATCTTGAGCTGAATCAGGCGACGGTCCAGGCGATCCATCTCCTCCGGCTTGGAGTCGAGCTCCATGCGAATCCGGGATGACGCCTCGTCGATCAAATCGATGGCCTTGTCGGGCAACTGACGATCGGTGATGTACCGCGTCGACAACCTGGCGGCGGCGATGATGGCGCCATCGGTGATATCGACACCATGGTGCACCTCGTAGCGCTCCTTGAGGCCGCGCAAGATCGCGATGGTATCCGCTTCGGTCGGCTCATCCACCTGCACTTTCTGGAAGCGGCGCTCCAGGGCGGCATCCTTTTCGATGTACCGACGATACTCGTCAAGCGTGGTGGCGCCCACGCAATGCAGCTCACCGCGGGCCAGCGCCGGCTTGAGCATGTTGCCGGCATCCATGGCGCCCTCGGCCTTGCCGGCACCGACCATGGTATGCAGCTCATCGATGAACAGGATGACCCGGCCCTCTTCCTGAGCCAGTTCCTTGAGCACCGCCTTCAGGCGCTCTTCGAACTCGCCGCGGAACTTGGCACCGGCCAGCAGCGCGCCCATGTCCAGCGACAGTACACGCTTGTCCTTGAGGCCTTCCGGCACCTCGCCATCGACGATGCGCTGGGCCAGCCCCTCGACGATGGCGGTCTTGCCCACCCCGGGCTCGCCGATCAGTACCGGGTTGTTCTTGGTACGACGCTGCAGCACCTGAATGGTCCGTCGAATCTCATCATCGCGACCGATCACCGGGTCGAGCTTGCCGTTGGTCGCCCGCTCGGTGAGATCCAGGGTGTACTTATCCAGCGCCTCGCGCTGATCTTCGGCATTGGGATCATCAACCCGGGTACCGCCGCGCACACTGTCGATGGCCGTCTCCAGTGCCTTGCGGTTCACTCCGGCCTGGGTCAGCGCCTTGCTCACCGCATGACGCATCTCCAGGGCCGCGAGCAGCACCAGCTCGCTGGCGATATACTGGTCACCGCGCTTCTGGGCCTCGCGATCGGTGAGGTTGAACAGTTTGACCAGATCCCGGGATGGCTGCACCTCGCCATCAAACTCGGTCACTCGTGGCAGGTCGTCCAGATGCCCCGTCAGGGCATCGCGCAACCGGGCAGCATCACCGCCGGCCTTCTGCACCAGCGCCTTGACGCCGGTATCGCTGGCATCCAGCAAGGCCAGCAACAGATGGCCGGGCTCGAGCTGATTATGGCCGCGCCCCACCGCCAGCGACTGGGCATCGGCCACGGCGTTCTGCAACTTGGCGGTAAACTTGTCGAAACGCATTCGCTTTCCTCCATCGGGGTAACGACGCGTTCGGACGCGCCGCCTGACCCTGTCAATGTGTCTTGACAAAGGAAATGGCGTCTGATGGAACGGTTTTCAAGTCAAGCGTAAGCCGTAAGCCGTAAGCCGTAAGCCGTAAGCCGTAAGCCGTAAGCCGTAAGCCGGCCAGAGAATACCCCCGAA
>NZ_JAVXUS010000032.1:0-10874 GCF_032334135.1 Halomonas sp. I1 | reverse complement strand
TGCGGCTGATCGGTCATCACGATCTCGAGGGCGTCTGTGCCATTGGCCACCGTGCTGATGTTGATATTGCCGCTGGCGTCAGCGCCGCCGTTAATGTTCAGCGTCTGCCCCAGGTCGCGGTGCACGTCAGTGCCGCTATCACCCGCGAAGTCGAGTCCCTGGCTGGTCAGGTTCTGATCAACCAGACCCAGCTGCTCCTCGGTAGCCGCTCGGCCCACCGTGGCGAAGCTCGGATCGTTCAGGTCGGTATTGGACAGACCAGTGATCTCGTCGGTGGTGCCGTCCATATTGAGGTTGCCGCTGGTCACCCCTCCGGCGCTCATCGCCGTGGTGGTGGTGCCGTCGGTCACCGTTGTGCCGGTGGCCGTGGTGTTGGTCACGTTGCCCGCGCCATCATCCACGGTCAGCCCCGTGGTGCCCAGTACGCTGTCGCCCGCGGTGGCACTGTTCACCGTGATGTCGTCGGCCAGCGCGAAGGTCACGTCTTCCTGGGCACCGTCGGTGGCGTTCTTGCCGATTACCAGGTTCCCGTCAGTGTTGCTCAGATCCACCGTGTCGCCCGGCGCCACATTGGTGGAGTCTGCACCCTGAGCGGTGAGGTCCCAGCCCGTCGAGGCAACCGATTCCACCGCGGCCAGTTGGGAAACATTGACCGCGTCGGTATCTTCGGCACCGGCGGCGACGTTAGTGATGCGCCGCTCGCTACCGGCGCTACCCACCGACACTTCGCTGGTGGCAGTTGGAGCGGCTACCGGAATCGGGTTGCCATCCGCATCCAGCGGCTGGTAAGCCACCGTGCCCAGCGTACTGCCATCAGCTACCGAGCCTGCCCCCAAAGCCACGCCACCGGCAGCACTAGCACTGGCGCCAGATCCCAGGGCGACGCCATCATCGGCCCCTGCACTGGCATCGGTACCAACCGCGATGCCATCGAGTATCCCGTTGCCGGTAGATGCCGTGGTGCCCAGCACAACGTTACGCTGCCCCTGCGCCTGGGCGCCGCTGCCGATCGCCAGATCGTCCGAGCCAAAGGTGGCCGCATCACTCCCGATGGCGATCTGCCGATCGCCGAACACATCGTTGCTGGCACCATCGCCCAGAGCAACGGACGAAATGCCACGTGACGATGCATCGGTACCAATAGCCACGCTGTCAACCTGGTCGGCATTGGCACCGTAGCCCATGGCCACGGTGCCGTCGCCACTGGCGACGGCATCTACCCCCGCTGCCAGGGCGTTGATGCCCGTCGCCCCGTCATTGCTGTAATTTCCGCCAATCACGCCGTTATCGTTGACGCTGTAGTAATGCGTCTCGCTGGCCTTGAGCTGGGCCACGTTGACCGCGTCACTATCCTCGGTACCCGCGGCCACGCCGGTAATCTGGCGATAAGCATTCGCGCCGGCATCGCCCACGGCCACCGCCCCGGTGGTGCTCTGGGTCGCGGCGATATCCGCATCCAGCCCATCGGCAGCGCCGGTGGTCGGGTTATAGCCCTGGATGCCTCCTGCGGTGTCGGCAATGGAACCGTTGCCCAGCGCCACGCCCTCGGCCACGGTGACATCCGCCCCATTGCCCATCACGAAGGCATCGGGTACATCGACATCGTTGCCATTACCGATGATACGGCTGCTGGTAGCAGTACCGGCCAGGACGTTGTCATTACCGAACACGCCGGCTTCGTCGGCGTCGATGGTGTTGTTGTTACCTACGGAATAAGAGCCCGCCCCCGAAATGGTGGTCGGATCGCCAATGGCGCCGGAGCCGACACCACTGACCTGGTTGCCAGTGCCGATGCTGATGCTGTCCTCGGCCGAGGCCACCGCACCGGTGCCCATCGCAATGGCATTGGTGCCACTCGCCTGCGCGACATCGCCCAGAGCCAGCGAGCTCTGCCCCGTCGCCTGGGATTGATTGCCGACCGCTGTGCTGGCGAAGGAGGTCGCCTGGGTCCCCACCCCCAACGCCGTGGCATTCGTGTTGTTCGCCGTGGCACCGAGACCGAACGCGGAGGCCTGACCGCCACCGGCGTTGGCCGTCGCCCCCACCGCCGTGGCATTGTTCCCGGCGGAAGCGGCCTGATTGCCCACTGCCGTACTGTTGCCACCCGACGCCAGAGCGGTCACGCCAAGCGCGGTATCCTGCAAACCGGTCGCTTGCGCCCCATTACCCACGGCCGTCGTATCGGTATTGGTGGCCTGAGTGGCATACCCCAGGGCGGTACTGGTATCACCACTGGCCATGGCGTTGGAACCGAGCGAGACACTATCCACCCCGGTGGTCGTGGCACTATTGCCCACCGCCACGGTATTACCGCCGGTCGCCGTTGCGTTCGCTCCCAGGGCCAGGTCATTGGCGATGGCCGCCGAACCATCGACACCGGCCTCCGCATTCAGACCCACGGCAACACTACCGGTGTTATAAGCCGTGGCAGTGTCCCCGACTGCAACGCCACCAGTTCCACTGGCGGTGGCATCCACCCCCCCGGCCAGGGCATTCACACCGGTCGCCCCGTCGTTGGCGTAGTTGCCGCCCTGCACGCCATTGTCGTTGACGCTATAGTAGTGCGTCTCGCTGGCCTTGAGCTGGGCCACGTTGATCGCGTCACTGTCCTCGGTGCCCGCGGCCACGCCGGTGATCTGGCGGTAGGTCCCCGCACCGGCATCACCCACGGCCACTGCCCCGGTGGTGCTCTGGGTCGCGGCGATATCCGCATCCAACCCATCGGCCGCGCCGGTGGTCGGATTGTAACCCGCCACGCCCGCGCCGGTATCGGCGATCGAGCCGTTGCCCAGCGCCACGCCCTCGGCCACGGTGACATCCGCCCCGTTACCCATCACGAAAGCATCAGGTACATCGACATCGTTGTCGTTACCGATGATACGGCTACCGGTCGCGGCAGCGTCCAGCACGTTACGGTTGCCGAAAACACCGGCCTCGTCGGCGTCGATGGTGTTGTCGTTACCCACGGAATAGGAGCCCGACCCCGTGATGGTGGTCGGGTCGCCAATGGCGCCGGAACCATCGCCGGACACGGTGTTGCCGGTTCCAATGCTGAGTGACTGGGCTCCAGAGGCCTCGGCACCGGTACCGATAGCCAGGGCATTCATCCCAGAAGCCTGGCTGCCAGAGCCTGCAGCAAAGGCGTTTTCACTAGACGCCCCGGCAGCATCCCCGATAGCGGTGGCGCTCGCCGCACTCGAAGTGGCATTGCCCCCCATGGCAAGGCTACCAACGCCCGAGGAGATAGCCTGGCTCCCCACCGCAAGGGAGTTGTTGCCTTGTGCATCGGAAAGCACCCCGATAGCGACCGCATTCTCTCCCGACGATGTTGCCTGTCCACCAATGGCAGTAGCGTTGAGGGCCGCCTGTGTGGCGTTACCAATAGCCACGGCCTGATCGGCCGCGGCATTGGCGATCGTGCCGATCGCAACCGTCTGAGCACCTGACGCTGTGGCCTCGCGCCCAAACGCCACTGCATCCTGTTGACTCGCTATCGCTCGAGTGCCGAACGCCAGTGAGTCGATACCAAGCGCTTGCGTATTATCAGTCGTATAATCCCGCTGCGAATCCGCTGACCCAATCGCAATAGCACGCTCGCCTGATGCCAAAGAGGACTGCCCCATGGCCAACGAACCATCACCTAACGCAGATGATACATTGCCGAAGGCAACGGAATTGCGTCCCAGCGATGCCGACTCACGGCCAACCGCCATGGCAGCCCAGCCGGTCGCCACCCCTCGATTGCCAAGCACCACGTTGTTGTTGCTGCCTGCATAGGAATAGGCACCCAAGACCGTTGACGCCCCTTGATTCTCCAATGGAGCCTCGGCTATCGAACTAGCACCAAGAACCACAGACCCTTTGGACCTAGCTTCGGCGTTGGTTCCGATTGCCACCGCACCGGGTACAGTCAAGCCACCAGAGTAGTCGATGGGTAACCCAAGCCCCGTCACATTTGGGTTGTTCCAGTACAAGGTCGTAAGACCATCATCCCGGGCGACAGTGCCGTCACCAACCCTCAGTCCACTCCCAGCCCCGTTTAGCTCGGCATATTTGGCGGCAAAGCTGACCTGAGAAACGGACAATCCCAGCAATACCAGCATGGACGCAAAAGCCGAGTAGGCGAAGAGCCTGCCAGTGGAGCCAGCAACAGCATCCCGCACCACAGGAGAGGCCCCGGCTTGTCGTACAGTAGATTTATCGCAGGTTCTAGCGACTTCCGATGCCACGACCAGACGACCAAGCGTTCGGTTCCAGATGATGCGAAAGATGGTATTCATACCCCCTCCTGTTTCCGTGCTAGAGACCTGGTCTCTCCGAGTCGGAGAAAACATCGGTGCCACTCGATAACCCTATTCGCCATACCCAGCACTTCGAGCGCACTTCATTCGAATTCGAATGGTCAACCTGCTGTCCTCAGGCGCTCATCGCATTCCGATCGTAGGCTGATCTCACGCTAAGCCAAACCTAAATATGAAATAATCTAAATACACCACTTCAAGATAGTGCCATCAATCTCCTACTTGCAAGCAGAAATTGCTTAATGAAAAGGACGGCACAATATGTAGGAAAGCACTTGCATATCAAAGAAATAGGAAATATCGAAACAGGTTGGGAAAGGGAGAATCGTCAACATTGACGTAAAAGGGCGTATGCAGGTTCTGAGTGCAACACCGTCAATATGAACCGTCCCGGGATTCCTGAAGGCTACAAACCTTGAGAGGATGGAGTCATGAACACAACAAACCGGTATTCCCCCGAGGTACGTCAACGGGCGGTCCGCATGGTCTTCGATCACGAGGGAGTTGAAGCAGGCCAACGAGATCCTGCGTAAGGCGTCCGCGTATTTTGCCCAGGCGGAGGGCGACGGGCAGGCCGCCTGCGCCGCGGCAAGTGATGATCGAGTCCATCGATGATCACCGGGCATCGTACGGGGTCGAGCCGATCTGCCGTGTCTTGCCGATCGCCCCGTCGACGTACTACGCGCACAAGGCTCGTGAAGCCCTGCCTGACCGCGCGCCGCGCCGAGTTCAGCGCGATCGCTGGGTGTGCGCTGAAATCCAGCGCATCTGGAATGAGAACTTCAGCGTTTACGGCATCCGCAAGGTCTGGCGTCAATTACATCGAGAAGCGATCCCCGCCGCTCGCTGCACCGTCGAGCGTTAGATGCGACGGATGGGGCTACATGACGTAGTGAGAGGCAAGCCGACTCGTACGACCGTGCAAGATCCCAACAAAGCCTCTCCGGCGGATCTGGTACGGCGGCAGTTTCAACCGACTCAGCCAAACGCGCTGAGGGTGTCGAATTTCACCTATGTCGCGACTTGGCAGGACTTCATCTATGTCGCCTTCATCATCGATGCCTTTGCCCGACGGATCATCGGTTGGCGAGCCTCCCAAACGCCCCGCACCGACATGGTGCTGGATGCGCTGGAACAGGCACTTCATGAACGCCCTCAGCGATCAGACAGCGACTTGATCCACCATAGCAATAGGGGCGTTCAAGGCGGATTCAATCGGTCGTCGCAACATCTCGATATTGGAGGTGTTGCATGGGACGATCACGTGGCCGGGGCGATTCGTACGACAACGCGCTGGCCGAGACGACCATCGGATTATTCAATACCGAAGTGATCCGCCAACGCGGGCCATGGCGACATCTGGAAGCCGTTGAGTTCACCACCCTGGAGTGGGTCGACTGGTTCAATCACCGGCGGCTACTGGAGCCGATCGACAACATGCCACCGACTGAGTGAGAGGCCCTGTATTATGAGCAACAGGGTCAGGCCAGGAAGACGGCCTGATTCAAACCAGCGAGTCTCCGAGAAAGCCGGTACGGTTCACCGAGAGATTCCATGATGACCCTGTCTACTACTTCCCGGGACCATACACCTAGCAGTCAGCACAGTTTTTGTACAAAAAGCCGAAACCCCTAGAAAATCCCGTTTTATCAAAAAGTTACCAACCAACAATCTCTACTCATTCCTCAACCAGCCTCTGGAGTCGATAGCCATAGCGATATACGGAAGACAGTTTCCAACCATTCTCGGCATTCAGGTCAAGCTTTCTCCTCAGACGATAGATATGGACATCCAGAGTCCGGGACATGGGGCTTTCTTCCTGCCCCCAGACTGTCTCATAGAGGTAGGATCGACTCAGGGGATGATTCAGGTTGCGCAGCAGGAGTAGTGCCAAGCGATATTCCTGGTGGGTCAGCTTGACGGGCTCACCACGGATCGAGATGACCTCTTCCTTCGGGGACACGGTGAGTTCACCATGGCTGAAGGGCTCGTAACGGTGCTTGCCGCCCACGTGATGGCGACGCAGTGTCGTCAGTACACGGGCGATCAGCTCTTCGGAACGGAAAGGCTTGCTGACGAAATCTTCCGCACCCGCTTTCAAGGCCTCAACGACATCCTGCTCTGCATCACGGTTGGTCACCATAATGACGGGAGGAGGCGACTGGAAGTACTCGTCCATCCAGTGAAGGACCTCCGGCCCATTCATGTCAGGCAACATCCAGTCGAGGAGCACGAGGTTATAGGTATTGCGCTTGATTCCGCGGATAAAAGCCCTGGCATTCTGGTAGCTGTCGATCTGCCAACCTTTCTCCCCATTGTCGACACGCCACTCCTGCGGGCTCTGCTCCGACGCCGTTCGCAACAGGCTCGATAGCTGATCGAGGCACACAGGGTCGTCCTCAAGGATGGCAATGAACATAGGGATGCAGCTCCTCAAGCGTGAATTTCACAGTCATTCATATCTAATGAACGTCGCACGCAGTATAGCCAATCCCTCACACTTTGACACATCTCGATTTTTTATAAAAAAACCTAAGGCTTCCATGCAGTTAAAAAAAGCCTGGCGAGTAGCCAGGCAAAAGCAGGGAGCCATGGGGAGCCCATGACGCCGTCATGATATGCAATGTTTGCTAGAGTGTTAACTCATAAATTATGAATAATTGAAAACATGAAGTAGGAAACAACCAATCAATAACGCGCCCCTTCCCGAAAGCTCATTTTTCTTCACTCTATAACGCTTGCGCCCCGTGCACATTGCACGTAAACATAAGCCTTCATCAGGCTCCCCCTTCATCGAAGCAAAGTAGGGTAGCGTATGCCTTCGACACCCCACCTTTTCTATCAGCCAAAGGTCAAATTGTCTGGTAAAGCCTCTCGCCTCATTGGTTTCGAAGGATTATTTCGCTCAGTCCATTCGTCAGGTGAAGCCATTGCTCCATCCCGATTATCCACGCGTCAGCGAGCCCGCCTGGAATCGAGCAGTCACTTCCTATGGTCGCTGGAAGTCGCGACCCGCTTCATGGAAGTTCTGGGCCCTTCATCTTCACTGACGATCAGCCTCAACCTGCCCGGCCACCTGCTGGAGCAACCTCATTTCACACAGCGTGTGCTGCAATGGCATCATGCACATCGTATCGTGATAGAGATACTCGAAACTTCGGTCATACGTGACGTCGAGCGTGCCGCATTTCACTTGACTCAACTCAGGCAGGCCGGCTTCCAGATCGCCCTGGACGATTTCGGAATCGGTCACTCGGACCTGTCAAACCTTCGTCAGCTCCCCATCGATATCGTCAAGATCGATATGGCACTGGTGACAGCCGCCTCGGGTCGGAAATCGGAGCGAGATTTCCTGGAAGGACTGATGAATTTGCTGTACGACCTGGGGAAGAGAGTCATTCTAGAGGGCATCGAGTCAGAAGCCTCATTGACACTGGCTCGAGACTTGGGAGCTCACGGTCTTCAGGGGTATTATTTTGGACACCCGATGCCACCTCACCAAGCCTCCAGGTATCCACTGACTCAACTGCTACCGTCACCCTGATTCATCGCTCGAGACACCGTCGTCACCTTGGACACCTCCCATGACGCAAACGGCCCCGACACTCTCACTCGAGTGTCGGGGCCACTCCGTCACTGTCGTACCAGATCAGTTGGCAAGCCTCTCCGTCACCTCGACCTCCACGCGGCGATTGGGCCTCAGACAAGCCTTGAGGCCCGATGTGGCGCTCGATCCGGGGCATTGAACAAGCGGATTTCGCTCGCCCAGCCCGATACTGCGAATCGTCGTCGGCGCCATCCCTTGATCGATCAAGGCAGTCCGCACCTCGGCGGCACGCCGCTCGGAAAGAGCCAGATTATAGGCATCGCGACCTAAACGGTCGGTATAACCCATGACCACGATTTCCGGTGAGGAAAATTCCTCGCGTATTCTCTGGGTCAGTCCCGAGATCTCACGTCGTCCCTTGTTCGTCAGCTCACTGCTGTCGTAATCGAACAAGGTGTCGGCGGCCAAGGCCATTCGCTCCGGCTCTTTCCGAGGCTCAAGCAAGGCAGCGCATTCCAGTTCACGCCAATGCAGACTCTCGGTCAACATGTCGTCGTCGAATCCGACCTGATACTGGCACGTTATATAACTTCCCTCACCCGTGGGTAATTGGAAGATATAGTTCCACTCATGTACGCCGAAAAGTCCCTCGGAGAAATGTGGGCGTCCCAGCAGATCGTAGATCTGGTCCTTGGAAACCCCGACCTGCATCTTACGCAGGTCCTCCAGATTGACGTACGTCCCTTCCTCGATCCAGGCATCGCCGGGATCCGGGAAGGCAATGCCTTCCCGATCGGTCGAGGTGGAGGTGGCGCATCCCTGGAGGCCGAGCACCGCCATGCCGGCGATGCCCAGAGCCCATACCACATTTCGATAAATGCTGTTATGCATGATCGATGTCCTTGTGATTACCAGTGGAAGCCTGCGCCGACACCAGCACCGAAGTTGCCTTGAGAATCCCCCGTGGCGTTGAGCTTGACCGCCCAGCGACCATTCTCTGAGAGGCGAGAAACTCCCACGGATACTGCCGATTCACCGTTGTAGGTCCCCGCACCGGCGGACACCATGCTCTTGCCGGCCATGTTGGACTGTGGCACGGAGGCTGCAGCAATGGCACTGGCCGTACCCGCATTGGCCTGGTCGTGAACATCCTTGACGCGGCTATTGAGACCACCGATCTGCTGCTGGAATTGCTTATTCAGCTCATCCAGCTGTCCCACATTGGCCGCATCGGTCGGGGCTTCGCCTGGTGCCACGTTGTGGATCTGCGTCGGCGCACCTTCCTGGCCCAGCGTCACCGAGCTGTAGTCCACGCTGCCATCCTCGTTGTGGTCATAACCCACCGAGCTGGCCTGCACCGCTTCCAGCTGGCGAACGTTGACCGCGTCAGTCGCCTCGGTACCGCCAGCCACGTGGGTGATCTGACGCTCACCGCCTTCGCTGCCCACTGAGACCGCGCCTTGCGTCGACGCTACGGATTCGTTGGAGAAGGCCTCCTCGGCGCCGTCCATGCCCTCGCGGGTCGCCTGCGAACCGGCCCCCAGGGCTACTCCGCCTTCGCTCTCCGCCACCGCGCCATCGCCGGCCGCCACGCTGTGATCTCCCTGGGCCACGCTCTCCGGCCCCATGGCCACGCTCTCGGCGCCCTGGGCATCGGCGGCATCCGCCTCGGAGTTGGCCTTGAAGTACTGACTGCCACCTTCATTGATGGTAGTGAGCTGCTCCTGCACCTCCCACAGCTGGCTGCCATTCACCGCGTCAGAGCTGGACGCCGAGACATCGCCATCCGCGACATTGGTGATAGTGGTGCCATCATTGCCTGCCAGGGTAATGGAATCGTAGTTGACCGTATCGCCGTCGGTATCGTACTTCACGGCACGATCATCCAGATCCGCGAGGTCGTCACCGATGTGAGTGACATCCCCTTCGACATTGGACACCCGATCATCCAGGTGGGTGACATCACCCTCCACATTGGTCATGCGTCCACCGAGATTCTCGACATCACCTTCCACATTGGTCACACGATCATCGATACCTCCCACGATCTGGTTGGTGGCATACAACTGGCTACCGTTGATGGCATCCGTGCTGTGGGACGAGACACGTCCCGCCGCCACATTGGTGATGGTCCGCTCGCGACCGGGTTGACCGATGCTGACCGTCCCCACAGGGGCCGTGCCAGCGAAGCTGGTGCCTATGCCGTAGAAGTTTCCACCCATCGCGGCATTGGCAGACTCCACAGTCGTAGCAACCGTTGGTGCCGTACTAGCATCGGCGCCCAACGCCACGCTATTGTCATGCGAGACCTTGGCATTGGCACCAACTGCAACACCCCTGTCCCCGCTGCTCGCGGCATCGACTCCGGCGGCCATGGCATCCAGCCCAGTAGCGCCATCGTTCTCATAATTGCCTTGTGGCTCACCACCATCATTGACGCTGTAGTAGTGCACCTGGCCCTTCTTCAGCTCTTGCTCGGTCTTCCACAGTTGACTGCCATTGACCGCATCGGTGCTGTTTTCATTGATATCACCATCAGCAACACCGGTGACCTTGCCACTGTCGCCCTCGTTGATGGTCACGTCGCCGAACTGCGGCTGATCACTCATCTGCAGCGCGATCTCGCCGCTTTCAGGGTCGGTTACCGTCTTCAGGTTGGCACCACTGTAATTGCCGTCCGCGGTAGCTTCGCCGGTCACCGCCAGGGTCTCGCCCAGGTCGCGGTGGACCGTCTCGCCTTCATTGCCCGAGAAGTTCAGGCCCTCGGTAACCAACTCGTCGCCCGACTCGTCGACGTACTTCTTGTTGACGACATGGTTTTCCTCGGTGATCGGGCCATCGTAGTGCGCCTCGTTATTGACCACCTCGAAGTTGTCACCCAGGTGGGTATCGCCTTCGATCGTAGTCCCCCCTTCAATGATGGTATCGCCCTCGACGGTCAGGCTGTCGCCGATGGTCACGTTGTCGGCCAGGTCGAAGGTCACGTCATCGCTGTCGGCGGTCTTGCTCACCACGATGTTGCCGTC
>NZ_JAVXUS010000031.1:0-13733 GCF_032334135.1 Halomonas sp. I1 | reverse complement strand
GCCCTTCGAATCTCGTGGCTCGATGCTCGCGGCTTACGGCTTACGGCTTACGGCTTACGGCTTACGGCTTACGGCTTCTCGATCGGCGTGTCGTCGCGGTTGCCCCATTCCTTCCAGGAGCCGGCGTAGGCGCGCATCTTCTCGAAGCCCAGCGCCTTGCCCACCAGCCAGGTGAAGCCGCTGCGGTGGTGGGTCTGGCAGTGGGTGACCACTTCCATGTCCGGGGTCAGGCCCAGGGCCTCGAGCTCGGTGACTAGCTCGGCGTAGTCACGCAGGCGCAGGTCGCGCGCCTTGTCCATGGCGTCGATCCAGTCCATGTTCACTGCGCCGGGTATATGGCCGAGCCGCTGGTTGTCGCCCTTCTCGCCGTCGTACTCGGCGCGCGAGCGAGCGTCCCAGATCGCGAAGCCCTGCTCGCCCAGGCGCTCGGCCAGCTCGACGCGGTCGATGGCCACCTCGGGGTGGAGGATCTCGGCCTGGTAGTCGCTGGGCGTTGGTGCGGTCGGCTCGGTGGAGGTCGGCTGCCCGGCGGCCCGCCAGGCGTGGATGCCGCCGTTGAGGTAGGAGTAGCGGGTGTGGCCGATCAGCTCCAGGGTCCACAGCAGCCGGCCGGCCCAGCCGCCACCCTCGTCGTCGTAGGCGACCACATGGGTGTCCCGGGTCAGCCCCAGCGACGAGAACAGCGCCGATAATGCGTCGGTGTCCGGCACCTCGTTGGGCACCTCGCCCTCGCCGCGCAGCAGCCGCTTGTGGTCCAGGAAGACCGCGCCGGGCACGTGGCCCTGCTCGTGGCTCTCGGCCTTCAGCGGCACGTCGATGATCAACAGCGAAGGGGCATCCAGCTTTTCGGCGAGCTGCTCGGGCTCGATGATCAGTGGCAGCAGGTTGTCTTCGGAACTCATGGTGCTCTCCTTAAGCTTCCCGGCCTGAATCGTACTGGCCGGCATCGTCCCGACTCGGGGGATGCCGTCTTTATCTCAAGTCTCGTCGAGACTGTCGATGATACGACGAAAGCTGGCAAAGCGGTCAGCGTGAATCTCGCCGTTGTCCACGGCGGCGAGCAGCGCGCAGCCCGGTTCGTGGCGGTGTCGGCAATCGCGAAAGCGGCAGTGTCCCAGGTGGTCGCGGAATTCGATGAAGCCCTCGGCTACCTGGGTCTCGTCCAGATGGATCAGGCCGAACTCGCGGATCCCCGGGGAGTCGATCAACTCGCCGGCCTCGGCGTCGTCCCGGTTGCCCGGGGCGAAGCGGTAAAGCCGAGCGGTGGTGGTGGTGTGGCGGCCCTTGCGGGAATCCTCGGACAGGGCACCGATGCGCAGGTCCTCGCCCGGCAGCAGGCGGTCGATGAGTGAGGACTTGCCGACCCCGCTCTGGCCGACGAACACTGAAGTGCGCGCGGCCAGCCGTTGGTGGAGGGCGTCCAGGCCGCCGTCGCGGGCGGTGCTGGTCGTCACCACCGGATAGCCCAGCGCTGCGTAGCGGTCCAGTAGCGCGCCGAGCTCGCCGCCGCTATCGGGCAGCAGGTCGGCCTTGTTGAGCACGAGTGCCGGGGCGATGCCCGTCGCCTCGGCGGCGACCAGGTAGCGATCGATGAGGTTGGCGTGGGGCTCGGGTTCCACGGCGAAGACGATCAGGATCTGGTCGATGTTGGCGGCCACCGGCTTGAGCTGTCCTCGGGCGTCGGGGCGTTCGAGTACGCTCTGGCGCTCGCCGCGGGCCACCACCACACCGCTGCCGTCCTGGCCGGCGCGCCAGATCACTCGGTCGCCGGTGACTAGCCCCTCCAGATTGGCGCGCAGGTGGCAGCGTACCGGATCGCCGTTGCTTTCGGGGCGGACGTCGAGGGTACGGCCGAAGTGGGCGATTACTCGCCCGGTCTGTTCGGCGCCGTACTCGCCAGCGTCGAGCTTGTCGGCGTCCTGCTGGCCGCGTTTCTCGGCGCGCTTGGCCCGTTCGGCCTGGATCTTCTCGATGCGCCAGCGCTGCTGGCGGGTCAACTTGCGTTTGCTCATGAGGGCCCGAAGGTCGGTACAATGGCGGTATTGTACTCACCAACGGGGCCGGCTGTCGTCGGCCGCTCGACCAAGGAATGTCCCATGGCCGCGAACCAAGATGCCCAGGATCCGCGCACCCAGCGCCTGGTGTGGATCGACCTGGAAATGACCGGACTCGACCCGAACCGCGAACGCATCATCGAGGTGGCCACCCTGGTCACCGATGCCGATCTCAACGTGATCGCCGAGGGCCCGGTGATCGCCGTCCATCAGCCCGATGCCCTGCTCGAGGCAATGGATGACTGGAACCGGAAGACTCACGGCGACTCGGGCCTGGTCGCAAGGGTCAAGGCGAGTACCGTCGACACGGCCAAGGCCGAGCGTGAGACGCTGGCCTTCCTGAACGAGCATGTGGCGCCTGGCACTTCGCCGATGTGCGGCAACAGCATCCATCAGGATCGCCGTTTCCTGGAGCGCGAGATGCCCGAGCTGCTGGCCTTCTTCCACTACCGCAACCTGGACGTCTCGACCCTCAAGGAGCTGGCCAAGCGCTGGAATCCTGGGGCGCTGGTCGGCTTCAGCAAGCGCAACGTTCACCTGGCCATGGACGACATCAAGGAATCGATCGCCGAACTGGCGCATTATCGTCGAACCTTCCTGCGCCTGGATGACGAGGAGAGTGATGAGGAAGAGTGAGTGTCTGGGCAAGCCCCGAAGGGCTTGCCGGTACTCGTTGTCTTATTGCTCGGATGCGATTTCCCAGCTGACATTGACCATGGCATCGAGGGTAATGGTGCCGGGACGGTATTCCGGGCCGGAGCCGGCGCTTTCGCGAGCGGCGTCGGCGCTCATGGCCATCATGCGCGGCTGGAACACCGGTGAACGGCTTTCACTCACGTTGATCACCGGCCCGAGGGTCACGCCGAGGGTCTGAGCCATCAGCTCGGCCTTGTGGCGTGCCTTTTCCAGCGCCTTGGTCAGCGCTTCGTCAGTTGCCTGTTCGCGGTCGGAGAGATCATAGGTGACGCCGTCGAGGGCGTTGACACCGGCCTCGGTGAGGGCATCGAGCATCATCGGTAGATCATCGAGATCGGTGATCTCGATCTGGAAGGGCCGCTCCAGGCGAGTCCGCACCATGGGAGTCGGCTTCGACTCTCCCTCTCTCTTGCCTTGCAGTGACTCGGGCTGCACGCGCAACGATCCTGCGCTGATGGCGTCACGTTCCAGGCCGGCATCCTCCAGGGTCTGAATCAAGGTGGCGGCACGTTCTTCGAGGCGCTGGCGAGCCTTGGCCAATGCCTTTGCATCGGTCTTTGTATCGTCACGCTGAGCGATGGCGGGGGTACGTTCCCAGAGGCGTGCGCTCAGGGTGGCCTCGTCCGGCACGACCTGAAGTTCGGTCTGGGCCTGTACGTCAAGCCGATGGCGAGGCGTGTCCTGCTGCGCGGCGGCCAACATGGGGGTGGCGAGGAGCAGGGCGGAGAGCAGGGCACCCGGAAGAAACGGGCGTCGACGAACGAGTGACATGGCGCTTTCCTTTTCGCGGTTGAGGTCTGTGCTTGGAGCCTCGAGACGGTATCGGGTTCCCCGAGCTCCGCTCGAGGCTGTCGTATTGCGTATTTGCTGCACGATCCATCGCCGTTCGCGTGACGGGCGCGTTGTACCCTGGCATGGCAGACGGCATCATGAGCACTCTTGTCATCTGTGGAGTATGGCGGGCATGGCGCAACCCGACGACGATTTTGAGCGTAGCATCCCTCTCAACCTGACGCTGGCGCTGGCCGCCCTGGTGGTCATCGTCGCGGGGATGCGGGTCGGGGCAAGCCTGCTGGTCCCCCTGCTGTTGTCGTTGTTCATCGCGGTGGTCTGCACGGCTCCCGTGCAATGGTTGCATCGCCTGGGGCTGAGTCGGCGCCTGGCGGTCTGGCTGACCCTTGTAGTGATCGGTGGCTTCATTTCGTTGCTGGGCATCTTGCTGGTCAATAGCTTCGGGACCTTTGTCGAGGCGCTGCCGGGTATCGAGGAAAAGCTCTACCAGTATTATCTCGGCATTCTGGATGGCCTGGCCAGCATTGGGCTGGCCATCGACACGGGTTGGCTTTCCGATCTGTTCGATGCCGAGAAATTCGGCAACTGGATCCCTGCGTTGCTGGGGCAGGTCGGTAATCTGATGATGCAGAGTGTGGTGGTGGCATTGCTGGTCATGTTCCTGCTCTTCGAGACGCTGAACTTTCGCGACAAGCTGTCACGTGCCCTCGTCAACCCCGCCCCGAGCCTGCGTCGTTTCCACGAGTTCAGCATGACCCTGAAGCGCTATCTGGCGGTCAAGACGCTGGTCAGTCTGGCTACCGGTGCTCTGATATGGGTGGCCTGCCAACTGGTTGGTGTGGAATTCCCGTTGCTCTGGGCGGTGCTGGCGTTCGCGCTCAATTACATCCCCAACATCGGCTCGGCGATCGCTGCGGTACCGCCGGTATTGCTGCTGCTGGTGTCACCCGATGGGGGTCTGTTCAAGGCGTTGATACTCAGCGGCGCTTATCTGGGGGTCAACTTCGTGCTCGGTAATATCATTGAACCCAGGGTGATGGGGCGGGCGCTGGGGCTGTCCACGTTCGTTGCCTTTCTGTCGCTGGTGGTCTGGGGCTGGGTGTTCGGCGTGGTGGGGATGCTGTTGTCGGTGGTGCTGACGATGACGCTCAAGATTGCTCTGGACAGCCATCCGCAGACGCGCTGGATCGCCCACTTGCTGGGGCCGGGCACAGCGCCCATCGAAAAGGCCGATCGGCCGCCATCGGAGCGGAGAGGTGAGAATGAACGGAAAGACGAAGAGAACGCCTGAGCGCTTTCGCCAACCAATGCGCCCCGGGCAAGCCCGGGGCGCGTCGCATTACTGAGTCGACTCGGTGTCGATCAGGCGTTCTGGTCGATGAACTGGGTCAACTGTGATTTTGACTGGGCGCCGACCAGGGAAGCGACCTTGGCGCCGGACTTGAACAGCATCACGGTGGGTACGCCACGCACGCCCTGCTCGGCGGCGATTTCCGGCGCGTCATCCACATTGATGCTGACGATCTTGAGGTTGCCTTCGCGCTCCTCGGCGACCTCGTCGACCACCGGTGCCATGACCTTGCAGGGGCCGCACCAGGGAGCCCAGAACTTCAGCAGGACCGGGGTCTCGGCGTTGAGGACTTCCTGCTCGAAGTTGGCGTTGGTGACATCGACGTTATTGGCCATGGGATTCTCCAGTTACTACGTTGCGCGGCATCGCGCGGAAGATCAGGCATGCAAGCATGCTGGTCGGTCGATGGTAGCGGTCGACCGGGATGCTGGCAAATCCGTGTGTGACCTTGGATGCATGCCGGCTCGTTCGGGTGACGATGCTCATGATATGCTATAAAGTAATCACGGACGATTTTTTTATGCCGCAATGGACTTTTGATGGTGTCGCGGCACGCAAGGGGGGAGGGTCATGAAGCTCCAGCAGTTGAGGTATATCTGGGAAGTCTCGCGTCATAATCTCAATGTTTCAGCGACTGCTCAGAGCCTTTATACCTCGCAGCCCGGCATTTCCAAACAGATTCGTCTGCTCGAGGACGAGCTTGGTGTCGAGATCTTTGCGCGAAGCGGCAAGCACCTGACCCGAGTCACGCCGGCGGGGGAGTCGATCATCGAGCTGGCCGGTCAGGTGCTGCGCTTGACCGACAATATCAAGCACGTCTCTCAGGAGCACAGCGATGAGCGGCGTGGCAGCATGGCCATCGCGACCACCCATACCCAGGCCCGTTATGCCCTGCCACCGGTGATACGCGAGTTTACCAGCCGCTACCCGGATGTGGCATTGCACATGCAGCAGGGCACGCCTCGCCAGATTGCTCAGATGGTCAGTGATGGTCAGGCCGATTTCGCGATCTGTACCGAATCGCTGGACCTGTTCAATGACCTGGTGTTGCTGCCGTGCTATCGCTGGAACCGCTGTGTGCTGGTGCCTCGAGGTCATCCTCTGGCAGAAGCCGAGCCCCTGACTCTGGAGGCCCTGGCCGAGCACCCTCTGGTGACTTATGTCTTCGGCTTTACCGGGCGCTCGCAGCTCGATGATGCCTTCCGTTCCAAGGGGCTATCGCCCAACGTGGTGCTGACCGCTGCCGATTCGGATGTGATCAAGACCTATGTGCGTCTGGGCATGGGAGTGGGCATTGTCGCCCACATGGCCGTCGACCCGGAGCAGGATGACGACCTGGTCGCGCTGGATGCCGGTCACCTGTTCGCCAGTTCCACCACCAAGATCGGCATTCGGCGGGGTACCTTCATGCGCGGCTACATGTATGACTTTCTCAAGGGCTTTGCCGGGCATCTTGAGCGGGAGCTGGTGGAAGCTGCCCTGGAAGCCGGGCCACGCCACGAGGAGGTGTTGTTCCGGGATATCGAGCTGCCGGTGCGGTGAGAGGGTGTTTACAAACTACTGCGCTCGCCCATGCGGCGTTGAAATCAGCCTCAAAATGCTCATTTACCCGCTCGTAAACTCCGCGTTCTGACTCGTGACATCCTTGTCACTCGCTCTTCGAGCAGCAGAGCTGCCCAAATCGTCAATCCTGACGATTTGTCGGCTGATTTCGCCTGGCCTGGCCGTCGCTCGTGACTTTTGTAAACACCCTCTGAAGAAGCACTGATTTATTGCTGCGCTCGACGACCCACATTTTCATCGCTCGCGGCGTGAATCAGCACTTCTTTCTTTAAGGTGTGCAGTGCTGCATATCGCTCGTGCTCAGTGTTGCAGGTGCAGCCCGCATTCGCGCTTTTCTTCGACCTTGGTGGGGTCGAAATAGTCGAATTCGTTGGGCAGGTCATGGGCCTTCAGGTACTGGTACATGTCCCGCGCCGTCCAGTGCAGTAGAGGGGCGATCTTGAGCAGGCCATCGGCGTTGCGCGTCACTGGCTCCATGCGAGCGCGTTCCGGTGTGTCCTCGGCGCGCAGCGCGGTGAACCAGACATCCGGTGCCATCTCGCGCAGGGCGCGATTGAAGGGTTCGAGCTTGACTTCTTCGGTGAAGGCCGCATGACGGGGATCGTCGATGCCCGGCATCAGACCCTCGACGGCTTCGCGATGGGCCCGTGAGCGCTTCGGCAGATAGGTGATCAGGTTGAGGTCGAGGCGCTTCACGAGCGCATCGGCGAAGCGATAGGTGGCGTCTGTGTTGTAGCCATGATCCATCCACACGATGGGGATGTCCGGACGTTGACGCGCCACCATGTGCAGGATGACGGCCTCGAAGGGACGGAAGTTGGTGGTGCAGACAGGTCGGCTGCCCTGTTCGAGGGACCAGCGAATCAGGGCCTCGGGGTCGTTGCCGAGATCACGGTTGATGACGTCGAGTTGCGGCTCCATAGGGAAGCTCCCGGATGGTGATATTCGATCTGGATGCCACACTAGCAGAGCCGGGACAGGCTTCCCCAATACCGATTCATTGGATGTTTATTCACTTAAGGATTAAGGGGGTCTTCTTCTTATTCCTAGACGTGTTGTTACTCCGATGTCGCCAAGGCCTGCATCAGGTGCCGAATCTTGTCGAGCGTCTCGGTGTATTCCTCATCGCCGCGAGAGTCTGCTACCAGGCCGCCCCCGCCCCAGAGATGCAACCTGCCCTCGTCGGCCACGGCGGTGCGAATGGCGATCGAGGTATCCATGCGGCCTCGTACGTCGACATAGCCGAGGCTGCCGCAGTAGGCGCTGCGAGCCGAGGGCTCCAGTTCGTCGATGATCTGCATGGCACGCACCTTGGGTGCGCCGGTGATCGAGCCGCCCGGGAACGCGGCGGCCAGAAGCTCGAGTGGTGAGCAGCCTTCATCCAGCTCGCCGATGACCACACTGACCAGGTGATGAACATTGGCGTAGCTTTCCAGGGTACAGAGTTGCGGTACTCGGACGCTGCCGGGGCGGCAGACCCGTCCGAGGTCATTACGCAGCAGGTCAACGATCATCACGTTCTCGGCGCGATCCTTTACGCTGCCCGTGAGCGCCTTGGCGAGTGTCTGGTCCTCTGTTTCGGTTCGGCCGCGTGGACGGGTGCCCTTGATCGGTCGGGTTTCCACATGGCCATCGGCGCAATGCAGAAAGCGTTCCGGTGACAGCGACAGGATGCCCTGGTTGCCCCAGGCGATGAAGCCGGCAAAGGGAGTGGGGGTGGCGCGCCGCAGGCGGCGGTAAGCGTGCCAGAGGTCGCCGCTATAGGGCGCGCTGAAGCGCTGCGCAAGATTGATCTGGTAGCAGTCGCCTGCGCGAATGTAATGCTGCACGGCTTCGAAACGAGCCAGATAGTCATCACGGCTTTGTTCGGGCTGGAAGGGGCCGGTCAGGTGAAAGGCATCGGTGGCGGGTGAAGGCGTGTTCAGCCATGTCATCACCTGGTCGCGCCGGGCGGCGTTGGCTACCAGCCAGGCTTCGCAACGTTGGTGATCCTGGATGATGGCCCAGTCATAGAGGCCGACGCGGCTATCCGGGAGATTGGCCACCGCCGTGGCCTGGCCGGGAATCGGTTCGAGGCGATATCCCAGATCGTAGCTCCAGTAACCGATCAACCCACCCAGGAAAGGCAGGTCACTGTCGGGAACCTCGTGGGGAAGTCGCTCAAGCAAGGCTTTCTGGGCCTTGAAAGAGGCCGTTCTTTCGCCGGGTATGGCCGGGTTTCGGCGTTCTGTCTCGAAGGTGTCCAGCGGGTCGCTCGAGAGGATGTCGTAGCGTCCCCCGGGGGCCTCGGGGCGGCCACTGTCGAGCAGCACGGCTCCCGGACGATGACGCAGGACCGCAAAGATCTCCAGAGGAGACGTCCGGTACGGCAGTGGGGTGATTTCGAGTGGTGATGTCATGGTCGCGCCTTACCTCAACAGGCGCCACATTCTAGGCCTCTTGGCGGTATTTGTCCCTGCCGAGCCGAGATGTTGGATCAACGCCGGCTTTCTATTGTCGACACTCGCAAGGTAACCGTCTGTGTTGTCTACAACCAAAGGGGGAGAGTGTTCCATCGGGGCGCGTGTTGACCCGACAATAGGGGGTGGCTAAAGTGCTTCCATTCATTTCATTGTCGACAATTACTATGAGCAATGCCTTATCCGGAACGGCCGCGACGCCAGAGGTCCGTACCCTGGCGGAGCGGGTCTTTCAACAACTGCAGGATGCCATCGTGCGAGGTGAACTGGCGCCGGGCAGCAAGATCACTGAACCCGGCCTGTCACAGGCCTATGGTATTTCCCGTGGCCCCCTGAGGGAGGCCATGCGACGACTGGAAGCGCACCGCCTGATCGAGCGGGTGCCGCATGTCGGCGCCAGGGTGGTGAAGCTGTCCATCAAGGAGTTGCTCGAACTCTTCGACGTTCGTGAGGCCCTGGAAAGCATGGCGGCCCGTCTGGCCGCCGAGCACATGAATGCCGAGGAAATCGCCGGGCTTCGCGAGGTGCTGGCCGTGCACGAGCGGCAGTCGGACCTGCGACGAGGGGAGGCTTATTACCAGCGCGAAGGCGACCTGGACTTCCATTACCGCATCGTCCAGGGCAGCCACAATCGGATGCTGATGGGGCTATTGTGCGATGACCTCTATTACTTGGTCCGTATGTATCGTACTCAGTTCAGCGCCAGCGGGACACGGCCCCAGCGAGCCTTTGTCGAGCACCATCGTATCGTCGATGCCATCGAGGCCGGAGACGCCGAGCTTGCCGAACTGCTGATGCGTCGTCACGTCAGCGCTTCTCGGGAAAACGTCGTCGACCGCTACGCTGCCGCTCTGAATCAGGAAGGGGAGACGTCCACGCTGGACACTCCCGGTTCATAATGGAGATTGTCATGACGCAACCTACCCCCGGTGCCCGTTTTCGCGCCGCCCTGGACGCCAACCGGCCGCTACCTGTCGTAGGAACCATCAATGCCTACACGGCGATGATGGCCGAGCGAGTTGGTCATCAGGCGGTCTATCTGTCCGGTGGCGGCGTGGCCAATGCTTCTTTTGGCCTGCCTGATCTCGGCATGACGACCATGAACGATGTGGTCGAGGATGCCCACCGTATCTGCGGCGCCACCGACCTGCCGCTGCTGGTGGATATCGACACAGGCTGGGGGGGCGCTTTCAACATCGCGCGCACCGTCAAGGAAATGCAGCGTGCTGGTGTGGCCGCGGTGCATCTGGAAGACCAGGTCGCTCAGAAGCGCTGCGGACATCGGCCCAACAAGGCCATCGTTTCCCGGCAGGAGATGGTGGATCGCATCAAGGCCGCGGCGGATGCTCGTATCGATCCGGACTTCTACCTGATCGCTCGCACCGATGCTTTCCAGAAAGAAGGGCTGGAAGCTGCCATCGAACGAGCCAACGCCTGCCTGGAAGCCGGGGCCGATGCCATCTTCGCCGAGGCTGTGCATACCCTGGACGACTACCGTGCCTTCTGCGAGCGCCTGGACGCCCCGATACTCGCCAACATCACCGAATTCGGCGCGACACCGTTGTTTTCCCAGCAGGAGCTGGGCGAGGTGGGCTGTCGGATCGTGCTTTATCCGCTCTCTGCCTTTCGTGCCATGAATGCCGCGGCGCTCAAGGTCTACCAGAGTATTCACGATCAGGGCCACCAGCGCGATGTAGTCGACCAGATGCAGACACGGGAAGAGCTTTACGATTTCCTCAACTATCACGATTTCGAACGCAAGCTCGATGCCTTGTTCGCCGGCAACGACGGCAATGAGTAGCGCATTGGTGCAGCAAGGTTTCACGAAGAGACGCGATAACAATACTCACTACGAGGAGACACGACATGGCAGACAAACCGACTAATGGCGCCGGTCTACGTGGCCAGAGCGCCGGCTCCACGGCGCTATGCACCGTCGGAAAGTCCGGCTCCGGCTTGACCTATCGCGGCTTCGACATCAAGGAGCTGGCCGACAAGGCGCGTTTCGAAGAAGTGGCCTATCTGTTGTTGAAAGGCAAGTTGCCCAATCAGGCCGAGCTCGATGCCTATGTCGCCAAGCTTCAGGGGCTGAGAAGCCTTCCCGCGGCACTCAAGACAGTGCTCGAGCAGATCCCGGCCAGTGCCCATCCGATGGATGTGATGCGTACCGGTGCTTCCATGCTAGGCAACCTGGAGACCGAGGAGAGTTTCGCACAGGAGCAGGACATCGCCGATCGCCTGCTCGCCGTGCTCCCCTCGATCATCTGTTACTGGTATCGCTATTCCCATGACGGGGTGCGGATCGAGACCGAGACCGACGATGCGTCCGTGGGAGGCCACTTCCTGCACATGCTGCGCGATGAGCCAGCCTCTGAACTGCACGCTCGAGTCATGAACGTCTCGCTGATCCTCTATGCCGAGCATGAGTTCAACGCCTCTACCTTTACCGCTCGGGTCTGTGCCTCGACGCTTTCTGACATGCACTCCTGCGTGACAGGAGCCATCGGCTCGTTGCGTGGTCCGCTCCACGGCGGTGCCAATGAGGCGGCCATGGCGATGATCGAGAATTGGCAATCGGCCGATGAGGCCGAGCGCGAATTGCTCGGCATGCTGGAGCGCAAGGAGAAGGTCATGGGGTTTGGGCACGCCATCTATCGCGAGTCCGATCCGCGCAACGCCATCATCAAGCACTGGTCGAGCCGGCTCGCCGAGGATGTGGGCGACACCGTTCTGTATCCGGTATCCGAGCGGGTCGAGGCGGTCATGTGGCGCGAGAAGAAGCTGTTCTGCAACGCGGACTTCTTCCATGCCAGCGCTTACCACTTCATGGACATCCCCACCAAACTGTTCACGCCGATCTTCGTCTGCTCGCGGGTCACCGGCTGGTGTGCGCATGTCTTCGAGCAGCGCGAGAACAACCGCATCATCCGGCCGAGCGCCGACTACACCGGCCCCGAGAAGAGTGAGTGGGTGCCGATCGAGCAGCGTGACTGAGAACCGCGCCCTGCAATCGCTCGGGTCTCGCTGTCGTGAGCTTCGGTGGCGGCGAGGCCTGCCGGAATGATCCGCCCCTGAACACGCATCGGTGCCGGGGTGGTTACACGATCCCCTTCAGCAAGAGGAAGTCACTTCCATGAGCCAGACCGTCGAAAGCAATGTCCGACCGGACTATGACGCCGAGTTGCGCAAGATCGCCGATTATGTCCTCGATTATCGCATCGACAGCGACGAGGCGCTGGATACCGCGCGAAATTGTCTGATGGATACCCTGGGTTGCGGGTTGCTGGCGCTTCGCTTCCCGGAGTGCACCAAGCACCTGGGGCCTCTGGTCGAAGGGACGGTGGTGCCGCATGGTGCCCGTGTCCCGGGCACTTCCTTCCGGCTGGATCCGGTCAAGGCCGCCTGGGACATCGGCGCCATCATCCGTTGGCTGGATTACAACGACACTTGGCTGGCCGCCGAGTGGGGGCACCCGTCCGATAACCTGGGGGGGATCCTGGCGGTGGCCGACCACCTGTCCCAGAAGCGTGTCGCCGAGGGTGAGGCGCCGTTGACCATGCGCGATGTCCTCGAAGCCATGATCATGGCGCATGAAATTCAGGGCATTCTTGCCCTGGACAACTCATTCAACCGTGTCGGTCTCGATCATGTGGTGCTGGTCAAGGTGGCATCCACTGCCGTGACCGCCAAGATGATGGGGGCCGACCGTGAGCAGTTGCTGTCAGCGCTGTCGCATGCCTGGGCCGACGGCCAGAGTCTGCGAACCTATCGGCATGCCCCCAATGCTGGTTCGCGAAAGAGCTGGGCGGCGGGAGATGCAACCTCACGAGGGGTACGGCTTGCCGATATCGCCCTGCGCGGCGAGATGGGTATCCCCGGCGTGCTGAGTGCGCCGCAATGGGGGTTCTATGACGTGGCCTTCAGCCATTCCAACAAGGATCTGTCGCTCAAGGCACTGGAAGAGCGCAAATTTACCTTCCAGCGGGACTTCGGTACCTACGTGATGGAAAATGTGTTGTTCAAGATTTCCTTCCCTGCCGAGTTCCATTCCCAGACCGCCTGCGAGGCGGCCGTGACGTTGCATCCGCAGGTCAAGGACCGTCTGGGGGAGATCGACAGAATCGTGCTGACGACCCATGACTCGGCGATCCGTATCATTTCCAAGTCCGGCGAGCTTGCCAATCCTGCTGACCGTGACCACTGCTTGCAGTACATGACGGCGGTGCCGCTCATCTTCGGCCACCTGGTGGCTGAGCATTACGAAGATGATTTCCACGCTGCCAATCCGATCATCGACGAGCTGCGCGACAAGATGGAGGTCGTCGAGGACGAACGCTATTCTCGCGACTATTACGACCCAGAGCATCGTTCCATTGCCAATGCGATCCAGGTGTTCTTCAAGGATGGCAGCGCCACCGACAAGGTCGAAGTCGAATATCCGATCGGTCATCGCCGCCGCCGCGCCGAGGGGATCCCGGTGCTGGAAGAGAAGTTCAAGCGCAACCTGGCGACTCGCTTTCCGGGCGGGCGTTGCGAGGCGATCATGTCTCTGTGCAAGGACCCGTCTCGGCTCGAGGCGACGCCGGTCAACAAGTTTGTCGACCTGTTCGTGATCTGAGGGTTTGGCGTGTTCGGCCGCCATGAAGGCGGTCGAGTGGGTCCGGGGTCGGGGGGGGGGCGTGATGGCCATGGGGAGATGGTCATGGAAGGATGAACGTGGCTGAGCTATATTTTTTGTCGGAAGGGCTTGCATCACCGGCTCGTGATCCGTAAAGTACGCATCCGCTGCCGGCGACGGGCAACGTTGCAGGCGGTGAA
>NZ_JAVXUS010000030.1:0-14748 GCF_032334135.1 Halomonas sp. I1 | reverse complement strand
CAGCGTCACCGCGCCCGTTTCCTGCAGGCCATCCAGAGCGGTCAGGGTAAAGCTCGACTCGACCCGGGTATCGTCGGCATTCGTCGCGGAACCATCCGCCAGGCCGCTTTCGAACACCACCTGGTCGGCGATATTGCCGTCCGGGGTGTCGGCGTCATGCTCGTTGGGCACATTGACAGCAACATCCCAGTCGATCGGCTTACTGTCATCGTCGCTGTCGCTGTTGCCAGCCGGATCGGTGACCTTGGCGGTCACGCTGACATCGGGATCGCCCGGTTCGACCGGCACCTCGACGCTGACGCCGTTGTCCAGATCGTCCTGGGTGACTTCACGCTCCTCGAGGACATTGCCGTCCTTGTCGGTCACCGTCAGGGTATCGCCGACTTCGGTGCCATCTTCCAGAGTGACCTGGGCAGTCACGGTGCCGTCGTCGCCGATCTCGTCCTGATTGTAGGTGCCGTCGTCACCGCTGCCGGTCAGCTCGACGCTGACCGCCGGCGAGGTGTCGTCACTCTCCTCGATGGGCTTGCGATCCGTATCGCCACCACCACGGCCCGCTTCGTCCGTTACCGAAGCATGCACGCCGACCTCGGCATCCCCCGGCTCGACCGGCACCTCGACAGTCACGCCATTATCCAGATCCTCCTGCGTGACAGGCCGATCGATCAGCACATTGCCATGACCGTCGGTCACCACCAGCTGATCGCCTGGCTCGGTATTGCTGTTCAGGGTGACTCGGGCCGTCACGCTGCCATCGTCGCCGATCTCGTCCTGGTTGTAGATGCCATCATCGCCGGCACCGAGCAACTCGACGCGCGCTGCGGGCATCTCGTCCGGCGTCCGTGATGAGGTAGCCCTATCCTCATCCTCTTCGTTGTCATCCTGCGCACCACCTCGACGCGTCTCGAGCCAATCGCCCATCTCGAGTCCGTACTGGTATTCCAGCGGATCGACAGGCTCCTTGATACGATCCACGCGCACGAAGGATTGACCTTCATGAATCGTGGGGGTGGAACCGTGCCTGTCGCTCGGGCCGCTGTTCTGGGCTTCCGATAAATTATTCTGAGGATTCTGGTCAGCACTAGAAGGGCTTGCATCGCCACCCCGAGAGTCCTCGGATGACGCCTCGCCCACCGACGCTTCGGGACGATCGTCATCATCGGCTGCCATCAGGGATTCAGGGTTCAACTCCGCCCCGGGAGGAACCTGCACCGGCTCTCCACTAGCCGGCGCCAATACGAGCGAGGCATTGTCGGCGGTCACGACGGTCTCGTCCGACGCAATGACGTCACCCCGTTCGAGTTCCCGCAGGTTACCATTCTCGTCGCGAACCCAGGCTTGACCTGAAAGTTCAACCACCGTCATGTCACTCATAAGCCACCTCGCTGATTTTGTGTCTTGCCTTACCGCCTTGCATGTGCAGAAAGGCCTTCATCCTTGTCGAGCCCGACACTCGGGCCGTCAAAACTGTTATCGCTCACCCAGGGCATTGCCCCACGCCCGCAGAATGGGCTTGAGCAGGTACTGCATGACTGTTCGCTTGCCGGTCAGGATGTCCACCTGGGCCGTCATCCCCGGCATCACGTCCAGGTCGGAGACCGTCTCGGTGTCCTCTTTCGTACGCACCTTGACCAGGTAGAAAGTGTTGTCGTCCTTGTCCGTGATGGTATCGGCGCTGATGTTCGACAACTCGGCCTCCAATCCGCCGTAGATCGCGAAGTCGTAGGCCGTGAGCTTGATCGTGGCCGGCTGACCGGGCTTCAGGAAGGCGATGTCCTGCGGGGCGATGCGCGCCTCCACCAGCAGGGTGTCATCGGTCGGCACGATATCGACGACTTCCTCTCCCGGCTTGGCCACGCCGCCCAGGGTATTGATGGCCAGCCGTTGCACGATGCCATCCACCGGCGAGCGCACTTCGGCCATTTGCACCCGGTCCTGAAGGCCACTGCTGGCCTCGTCGAGGGCCGCCAGTTCACCGAGTGTCGTCGAGAGCTCCACGCCCCAGTCGTTACGTGCCTGCAATCGGGCTTCGCGCAGCTCCCCCTGGGCTTCCTCGATCGCCGATTTCAGGCGCTCCACCTGAGCGGCGGCCTGCTCGCGTTCGCCCCGCGCCTGGGACACTTCTCGCTCCAGGCGCAGGACCTCGACCTCCGATACTGCGCCCGACTGCAGCAACGGCCTCGTCAAGCGCAATTCTTCGCTGGCCATGCCCAGCTCCCGGCTGGCCGTGTCACGCCGAGACTGCGCCTCTTCCAGCTCGGCGCGACGCTGGGCGAGGCGATCCTCCAGAATCGCCTCTTTCTCTTCCAAGGCTTCGCGGCCCCGCTGATACAGTTCCCGCTCACGCTCGACTACCTTGGGCGCCTTTTCTTTCAACTCAGCCGAGGGCGTGAATTCGGAGCCGGTCGACAGCGCCCTGAGCCGCTCCGCCTTGGCTTCCAGCGACTGCGCCGAGGCGCGGTTTTCCTGCAGGTTGGAAAGAAAGCGCGTGGGGTCGATGCGCATCAGCAACTGCCCCTTCTCGACCTTGTCACCCTCCTCGACCAGGATTTCCTGCACGACCCCGCCGTCGAAGGACTCAACCTTCTGCAACTGACTGGAGGGAATGACGCGGCCCGTCCCCCGTGTGACCTCATCGATGGGTGCAAAACAGGCCCAGACGATCAACGCCACGATGACCAGCACGACGAGATACAGCAGCAGGCGGGCGCGCATCGGCTCCTGCTGCATGCGTGCCCAGTCGGCATCGCTGGCCCAGTCGCGATTCAAGTGAGATGAGGTGACACGGCGTGCGAAGAGCCTGTCGATGAACGGGCGAAATGGCTTGCCGCCGGCACGCGAGACATGCCCCACCGCTTCGAATCCCTGTTGTTCCGCGGTTTTCTTCGAGGTCATCGCACAGCCCTCCCGATTCGTCCTTCACGCAGGGCCTTCAAGATATTCTCGGGAGGACCGTCCGCCATCACGCGACCGGCATCCATGACCACGATACGGTCCACCAGTGACAACAGGGAGGTTCGATGAGTGACGAGGACCAGTGTCTTGCCCTCGCCATAAGCCTGTAGACGCGATTTCAAGGTTTCCTCGCTGGCATGGTCCATGGCGCTCGAGGGCTCATCCAGCAGCAGGATGCTCGGATCGTGAACGACGGCACGGGCAATGGCCACCGCCTGACGTTGTCCGCCCGAGAGCATCTGTCCGCCTTCTCCCACGGAAAGATCCAGCCCTTGGGGATTCGCATTGACCAGCTCCTCGAGCCCGCTGATGCGAATGGCACGCAGGAGGTCATCGTCATCGACGCCATCGGTACCCGCGCCGGCCAGGATGTTGTCTTTCAGGCTGCCGTAGAACAGTCGTACATCCTGCGGCACATGACCGATATGACGACGCAGCTGGAGCGGATCGAACTGACGGATGTCGACACCATCGACCATCACCGCCCCCTCGGTCGGCTGGTAGAGTCCCAGCAACAGCTTCTGCAACGTCGTCTTGCCGCATCCCACACGTCCCAGCAAGGCCACCTTCTCTCCGGGCTTCAAGGTGAGCGACACACCGTTGAGACTGTCCTGCTCGGCCCCCGGGTAACGGAACGACAGCTTGTCGAAGCGCACCTTGCCCTGAACCACGGGCCGGTCGATGAAGGCCTTGTCATCCGGCCGTTCCTCGGGCTGTGCCATTAACTCATCAAGTGATGACAGGGCCGTGGCGGACTGATGATACTGCGACAGCAGTGCCGCCGCCTGGCTGACCGGCGCCAGAGCCCGAGTGGTCAGCATGTAGGCTGCAATCAGCCCGCCCTGGGTCAAGTTGCCGTCGATGATCAGATAGACGCCGATGATGATGACGCAGACCGACGCCGTCTGTTGCGTCCATTGCGCGACGCTGGTGACGGAGGTGCCGATCATGCGTAGCTGAGCTGTGGTACGTGCCAGGAAGGCCGTGGCCTTCTCCCAGGTATCCTGAACCCGGCTTTCCCCTCGCAGGGACTTGACGGTTTCCAGTTGAGAGACCGATTCGACCAGGGTCGCGTTGCGCTGCGCGCTGACGCGTTGGGACGTTTCGGAAAGGTCGTGCAATTTGCTCTGGGCGGCCAGGGCATACAGTAGAATCACCACGACCGCCACCACCAGTGGAATCACCAGCGCAGGGCCGATGATCGCCACGATGGCCAGGAACAGCAGCACGAACGGCAGGTCGACCAGCGCCACGACGGTCGCCGAGCCGATGAAGGCACGCACCGACTCGAAGGACTGCAGAGTCGAAACGAAGGACCCCGTCGACGGCGGGCGTACCTCGAGGCGCAGCCCCATCACCTTGGACATGAGCGCCGACGACAGCTTCACATCCGCGCGACTGGCCGCCAGATCGACGAAACTGCTACGCACCAGGCGCATGCCCAGGTCGAAACACAGCACCACGAAAATGCCCACGGCCAGTACCCAGAGCGTCTCGGTCGCATGATTGGGCACCACGCGGTCATAGATATTGAGCACGAACAGCGGCATGGCCAGCGCGAACAGGTTGATCATCACCGAACCGAGCACCACATCGCGATACAGGCGCCGGTTCTCGCGGATCACCCCCCAGAACCAGTTCCGCCCCTTGCGGTGTTTTACCTGCTCCCCGCGTGCATCGAAGCGGAAGCGCGGTCGCACGTAAATGGCCTGCCCACTGTAACGCGCCGTCAGGACCTCCAGGTCCACTCGCGTCTCGGCCTCGCCCAGCTCGGGAAACACCACGCGCGCCGTACCCGACTCGAGGTCCAGATCCACAATCACACAGGAACGGCCAGGCTCGAGCAGCAACACGACGGGCAGCAGGGAGCGGTTGAGCTGGGTCAGTCGACACTTGACGATCTTGGCCGTCATGCCGGCGCGAGTGGCGGCGCGCGCAAAGACACTCGGCGTCAGGCGTCCTGCCTCATCGAGTGGCAGGCCGGCAACGAGCGATGTCGAATTGGTTTCGTGTCCATGCGCTCGCGCGACCGTCAGCAAGGATTCGAGAAGCTCATCGCGCACCGCCGACTCGGCATGCGATGCCTGTTCACTCTCCAGTTCCGTGTCTGCCAAGAAGCACTCCTTGATGCATTATCAGGCCCTTCCATTGTCAGGCCCTTCCTTTGCTTTTATCGGCCAGCGGCAGCCTCAGGGGCTGAAGCGACCAGGGGCAAGGCGTCAGGAAACGTCATCCTTGCCGCTCCCTGTGTCGGCGCCCAACAGGAAAGACCCGGGATCGGCGTATTCGCCATTTCACCGGGTCGTGTCATCCTCGGCGCCGCGCCACCCTAGTAGGAAGTAGAGGCGCTTGTCAGCTCATCCAGGGTGTACTGTCGTGCGCCTTCCGCCGGGCAGACGGTATCAGGATCGATCTCGACGCCATCGCTGCCCAGGTCTTCAAGGGTCGGCATGTTGTCGCGGCGCACGTCGAGCACCTGCAGCAGCTTGCCCATGGCGGCCAGGGTACGGGCATCGGCCAACATGACGTCATACTCGGCGTTGACGTAGGCACGGCTGGCCTCGAAATATTCATTCTCGATGTCGAGCAGATCGAGCAGCGAGCGCTGGCCGATATCGAACTGCTGACGGTAGGCACCACGCACCCGGTCCGTGGACTGACGGTGCTCATTCAGGTAATCGAGTTGATCGCGCAGGCGCTGAGTATCGTTGTAGGCGATCTGCGTTGTCTGACGCACATCCACGCAGGCCTTGCGGCGCAGGCTGACGGCCTGCTCGACACGCTCGCTGGCGGCACGGAAGGAAGCCAGGTCACTGCCGCCGCGATAGAGGTTCATGCTGGCGACCAGCTCGACGCTACTGCGCGACTCGTGACCACCGCCGATATAGCTGCCGCCCGCATCGCTGCCCTTGTAGGTGCCGGTACGCGCCACCAGGTCGAGCTGCGGATGAAAGCCCGACTTGCTCGCCTCACGTTCGGCCTCCTTGGCGGCAATGTCTTCAATCGCCGCATGGAAATCCGGATTGCCTTCATAGGCCATCGTCAGTGCCCGGGACACATCGGCCGGAAGCTGCCCTTCGAAGGAAGGCGCTTCGGCCAGCGAGACCGGCGGCAGTTCACCGATCAGACGCTGGTAACGTGCCGATACATCGTGCAGGTTGGAGGCTTCGGTCAGCAGGTTGGATTCGGCCAATGCCAGGCGCCCCTGGATCTGTTGCAGGTCGACACCACGACCGGCACCGGAGCGGGTGCGCTCTTCGATCTGCTCATAGACACGCTGGTGCTCCTGATAATTGCTGCGGGCCAGCTCTACCAGCTCGCGTCGCCGCTTCACATCGAGATAGGCGCGAGTGGCTTCCAGCGCCGTATTCTCGCTGGCCCCCAACAGCTCGTAATAACGTACCAGCTCGGCACTGTTCAGGTTTTCCACCTGACTGCTGGTCGCGAAGCCATCATAGATCATCTGCCGCAGGGACAGCTCGGCGTAGTCGGTGTCATAACTGCCCTGGAAGTCGTTCTCGCGATCCTCGATCCCCACGCCGGCGGTCACATCGACTTGCGGCAAGTAGCCGCCGCGCGCAACATCGACATCATGGCCTGCAGCCTGGAACCCATTCCAGGCTGCCTGAACTTCGGGGTTGGTCGTGATGGCCCGTTCGACTACGGACTTGAGATTGGAGGAGCCCGCAGATGCCGTATCGGGAGGCATAGCATCCTGGGCAATGACGGGAAGGGGGAGAAGTAGAGCGGTAGAACCAAGAACAACGACGCGTTTCCAGTATTTCGATAGCTGGAACGCGAGACTACAGCGATAATTGGCGTTCATCGTTGATGCCTATCCCTTTGCGATGCGTGTGCGAATGACAAAACCGCGAGCGTTCAGCGATAAAAACGCGGCGATGGGCAATTCTGAGTCACTCGCCAGGTTGCCGACCAACCAGCGGGACTCTTTTTACCGGGCTGGAAGATAGCAGAAATGTAAACTAATGCAACTTAGAGTTATTTAGAATTACTATATTTTCGATAATCAAAATCTATCAAAACTTTCCACAACCAAGCATCTTACCCCCTCACGAGCCCATACCAACCTGAGCATAACCACCCATAACCACATGATATATAAAAATATATGCCTTTCTGACATGCCAAAGCGGCGGGCCACCACTGTGTCGGCTTGAGGAAAAAATGGCGACACGCTGATGATGTAATATGACAAAGAGGTTAATATTCATTCACCATGTCAGCATAAACGACGCCAGTAACCGCTACCGCGGTTCTCGGCGAAATGTCCCCCCCTCCCCTGCCAGCCGCTCCCAACCTGACGTTAAAACAAGTTCATCCATACCTCCGACAACACACTGGTCTCATAAAACGTTCAGCGATAAGCTGCACGGCACCCGGCTTTAGCGAGGCCTTGAACATGGCTTCGCCCGGCATGACCAAAACCATTCCTCCTTTTGGCAAACCGCAAGTTTTGAGGTACCGATCGCATGACACGTATTCTGAAATTCTCGACCCTCTTCCTTGGTGCTCCCCTTCTTCTGACTGGCTGCCTCTCCGACTATCCGCAGTTCCAGAAGGTGGACCAGTCTCAACTGTGTATTGCCTCCACCGATGAACAGGCCATGGAATGCCCTGAAGGCGAACTCTTCATGGCACGGCTGACACAAGCCAACCGCGACCTTCGTGCTTTCAATACCCTGAATACTGCTGCTCTCTACTGCGATACCAACTATCCCATCTTCGAGAACGATGCTGGTGTCATGTGTGTCATGACTCACCAGCGGGTCGACATGCTCACTGGCGGCGATTCCGCCGCTCCGGGCATGGAGCCGGAGCAACAAGGTCAGCCGGATGACTCTCAGGACGATCAGGCGACCAGCACCGATAGCCAGTAGCCCCACCCCCCGATGTCAATTCGGGGTCAGGGTGATACCTTCATGACATGGCGCCGGGCAACGCCCGGCGCCATGTGCTTTACAATGCATATTCGATTCACGGTACATGTCTCCCGAGGGCTCACCATGAAATGGAAACTGGCCTTGATCAGCCTCGTCGGCCTCCATGTCCCCCTGGCCATGGCGAACTACGAGAGAGGCGCCGACGAATATCAGCGCGGCAATTTCGCCTCCGCCATCTATGAATGGCGTCAGTCCGCCGAGCAAGGGGATGCCCCCTCCCAATTCCGTCTGGCCGAAATGTATGCTCAGGGCAAAGGTACCAGCCAGGCCCCCGACAAGGCTCACAAATGGTATCGACTAGCCGCAGACGGCGGTCACGTGCCTGCGCAGATGAAACTCGCCGAGCAGCACCTGGCCGGCGATGGCGAGGATACCGACCCTGGGATGGCCGCACGCTGGTACCAGCAGGCCGCGGAACAGGGAGAGGCCAAGGCTCAGTTTCAACTGGCCCTGCTCTACCTGGAGGGCAAAGGCGTCGAGCAGAGCGATGCCGAGGCCGCCAGATGGCTCGAGGCCGCCGCCAAGCAGGACATCGTCGCGGCCCAGAACAATCTCGGCTCCTTCTACGAAAACGGCCGTGGTGTAGAACAGGATCATGCCGAAGCCATCAAGTGGTATCGTCAGGCCGCCCAGGCCGGCGATGCCTACGCCCAGAACAACCTCGGCGCCATGTACGCTCAAGGAAAGGGGGTGGAAAAAAATCATGCCTGGGCGGTTTTCTGGTTCGCAATGTCGGCAAAACAAGGCAATGACATCGCCGCCGAGAACATCGCATCAAGTCTCGAGAACCTACAGGCCAAGGACGTGCGAGTCGAAACCGCCAACATTCGTGCCGGCAACTCCACCGATCACGATATCATCGCCAAGGTCCGGCAAGGCGATACCCTGCGCATCCTGGGCAGCGCCGATGGTTGGAGTCAGGTCTACTTGCCGCAACAAGGTGGGCTCGGCTGGGTCTCCTCCAGCCTGCTGGAGTAACGACGCACCCGCGAACATGAAAAAACCCGTGGGGAGCGATCCCCACGGGAGAGCTCGAAATGGCCCTCAGGTTCAGCGCTGCTCGCCATCTACCTTGATGTCAACACGCCGGTTGGGGCGCAAGCACTCCTTCACCCCCGGCGTACTCCGACTCCCTTCGCAATGCGTCACCGGCTGACGCTCACCGACACCACGACTCTGAATCGTCATCGGTGCAATTCCGCTATCGACCAGGGCAGAACGGACCATGGCGGCACGCCGCTCGGACAAGGCCTGGTTGTAGGCATCGCTGCCCAATCGATCCGTGTGCCCCACGACCATGATATCGGCTTTAACGAAGTCGTCGCGAATACGCCCGGCCAGATCGGCGACTTGCCGCTTCCCCTGCGGCGATAACTGGGCGCTATCGAAGTCGAACAGCGTATCGGCGGACAGCGTCATCCGTGTCGGCTCATCTTTTCGAGGGTCGAGCAGAGCGGCACAGCGCGACTCACGCCAGTGCATGCTCTCGGCCAGCATGTCGTCATCAAGCTGCACCTGGTACTGGCAGGTCATGTAGTCGCCATTCCCCGTGGGCAACTGGAAAATATAGTTCCACTCACGCACGCCGAACAGTCCCTCGGAAAAATGTGGGCGTCCGAGCAAATCGTACATCTGATCCTTGGAAACCCCTGCCTGCATCTTTCGCAGATCCTCCAGGTTGACGTAGGTCCCCTCCTCTATCCATGCATCTCCCGGATCAGGGAATGTGACATTTTTCGCCCCAGGCGTCGACGACGCCCGCATTGTTTCATCCGAACTTTGTGTGGAAGACGTTGCACAGCCCTGAAGTCCCAGAGCCACCAGGCCGACGCTTCCGAGCGTCAACACCATCCCACGGTAGGTACTATATCCCATGCTCCCTCCCTCTTTTACTTGCCAGTGAAAGCCGATAATGAGGCTTCCTCAGTTACCGGCTCTCGCATGAAGCCTGATACCCCGAAGGCCTTGACTACCGAAACAGTGATCGATCTCATTTCCAAGCTCAGAATCATCACTTTATCAAGACCATCGGGTTAAAGGCTTTAAAATAGGAATATCCTGTAACTTAGTCGATCACGCCCGATATCCCAACACTCAACGTAGCACCCGCTCGCGAACCGGCGGCCCCAGCCGTCAAACTCCAGCGCCCGTTATCCGCGGTGCGGCGGAAGTTGACACCCACAGCACTCTCGCCACCGTGATAGCCACCTCCAACGTGGTATGTCAGCTTACCTGGCACGTATGGCGCATTCCCCAGGGCAGCAACGCCTGCAATACCTGCATTCGCGTCGCGCTCCACCTCGTCAATGCGGTTATGTACGCCACCGATCTGCTGGTTGAACTGCTGATTCAGTTCCTGCAGCTGCCCCACATTGGCCGCATCCGTCGGCGCTTCACCGGCCGCCACGTTGTGGATCTGCGTCGGTGTGCCTTCCTGACCCAGTGTCACCGAGCTATAGTCCACGCTGCCGTCGTCATTGCGGTCGTAGTTCACCGACCCGGCCTGCACCGACTCCAGCTGGCGAACGTTGACCGCGTCCGTGGCTTGAGTCCCCCCCGCCACGTGGGTGATCTGACGCTCGCCGCCGTCGCTGCCCACCGAGACCGCGCCCTGCGTCGAGGCCACGGATTCGCCCGAGAAGGCTTCCTCGGCGCCGTCCATGCCTTCGCGGGTCGCCTGCGAGCCGGCTCCCAGGGCCACGCCGCCTTCACTCTCAGCCACCGCGCCGTCGCCGGTCGCTACGCTCTGATCTCCCTGGGCCACGCTCTCCGGCCCCATGGCCACGCTGTCGTCGCCACGGGCCTCGGCCGCTGCCTTCTCAGAGTTGGCCGTGAAGTACTTGCTGCCGCCTTCATTGATGTTGGTGATCCGCTCCTGCACCTCCCACAGCTGGCTGCCGTTCACCGCATCGGAGCTGGACTCCGAAACATCGCCATCCGCGACATTGGTGATAGTGGTACCACCATCGCCTTCCAGAGTGATGGAGTCGTAGTTGACGCTGCCGTCATCGTTGGTGTCGTACTTCACCGCCTGATCACCCAATTGATCGACCTCGTCACCGATATTCGCCACATCACCTTCGACATTGGTCACGCGATCGCCGAGTTCATTGACGTCACCCTCGACGTCGCCGACCCGACCTTCCACGCTTTCCACCGCCCGATTGGTGGCATGCAACTGGCTGCCGTTGATGGCGTCTGTACTGTCGGCCGAGAGTCGACCCGCAGCGACATTGGTAATGGTGCGCTCGGCACCGGCGGAACCGACGCTGAAGGTACCGATCGGCGAAGTACCGGCAAAGGCATAGGTCTGGCCGCCGAGCGTGATGTCGGCAGTACCGACCGCGGCCTCGGTTGTCGCGCCCGACCCCAGCGCCACGCTGTCGGTCTCGGTGGCCGTGGCCCCGTCGCCCATGGCGATGGCCCCGTCCGCCGTGGCCGTGGCATCCACGCCCGACGCAATGGCATTCACTCCGCTGGCCCCATCGTTGGCGTAGTTGCCGCCCTGGGTACCGCCGTCGTTGACGCTGTAGTAGTGCACCTGGCCCTCCTTCAGCTCTTGCTCGGTCTCCCACAGCTGGCCACCATTCACCGCATCGGTGCTATTTTCAGTGACATCGCCATCGGCCACACCGGTGATCTGTCCGCTGTCGCCTTCATTGATGGTCACATCGCCGAACTGCGGCGCATCTGCCATCTGCAACGCAATCTCGCCACTATCCGGGTCGGTCACCGTCTTCAGGTTGGAGCCACTGAAGGTCCCATCGGCCGAGGCATCGCCAGTAATCGCCAGGGTATCCCCCAGAGCACGTTGGACCTCATCGCCTTCATTACCGACAAAGTTCATGCCCATTCCGATCAGCTCATCACCCGCTTCATCGACATACTTCTTGTTGACCGCATCACCCTCGTTCATCGGCGTACCGACATTGGTGATGGTATCACCGCCCATATCGATGCCGTTGTCGTTGAGCGTCGGGCCGTTATTGATAGTCAGGCTGCTGCCGATCGTCACGTCGTCGGACAGGTCGAAGGTCACTTCCTCACGGCCGTTCTCGGTCGCCTGACTGATCGCCAAGTTGCCGTCGGCGTTGCGAAGGTTGACCTCACCCCCCGGCGCCACATTGCTGGCCGCACCGTCCTGGGCACTCAGGTTCCAACCAGCATTGGCCACGTCGCTGACGTCTTCGAGCTGGCTAACGTTGACCGCATCATCGCCGTCCTGGCCATCGGCCAGCCCGGAGATCCGACCGCTGTCGCCCTCGTTGATGGTCACGTCACCGAACTGCGGCGCGTCCGCCATCTGCAGCTGGATGGCGCCGGTATCCGGGTCTGTCACTGTCTTCAGGTTCGTGCCGCTGAAAGTACCGTCTGCGGTTGCCTCACCGGTTACCGCCAAGGTCTGACCCAGATCGCGGTGTACCGGATCCCCTTCGTTGCCGGAGAAGTCCATGCCCAGACCGACTAGTTGATCGCTGGTCTCGTCGACATACTGCTTGTTGACTGCATCGCCTTCATTAACCGGTGCACCGACATTAGTGATGGTATCGCCACCCATATCGATACCATTGTCGTTGAGCGTCGGGCCGTCGTTGATGGTCAGGCTATTGCCGATCTCGACGTCGTCAGCCAGATCGAAGGTCACTTCCTCACGGCCATTATCAGTCACCTGGCTGATCGCCAGATTGCCATCCGCGTTGCGCAGGTTGACCTCGCCGTCCGGCGCCACATTGCTGGCCGCGCCGTCCTGGACACTCAGGTTCCAACCGGCGTTGGCCGTTTCGTCCACTGCCTTGAGCTGCGAAACGTTCACTGCATCGGTGTCCTCGACACCAGCCGCCAATCCGGTAATCTGTCGATTGCCCGACACCGTCAGTTGATTGCCATCGTCATCGAAGCGAGCTACCTGAGCGATGGCGATTTCACCGATCGAGTCTTCGGTGGTGTCCTTGCCATAGCCGGTGTAATCGGTCTGGGCTCCCCGTACGGTTTCCGTCGCAGCCCCCAGGGCCACACTCTGTTCGTGCAGGACATCGGAACGTGCCCCCAAGGCGACACTGCCTTCGACGTTGGCCTGGGCGTTCGAACCCAATGCCATGGCACCCTGGCCACCGGCAGTGCTGTAGTTACCCAGCGACGTGCTACGCAAGCCGCTGGCCTCCGCTTCAGTTCCCACCGCCAGAGCATCTTCCGCAATGGCCTGAGAGGCAAGACCGATCGCTGACGAACGCAGCCCCGACGCCGTGGATACCTGCCCGATCGCCATGGCAGCCTCTCCTGAGGCCACGGCAGTATTACCGGCAGCAAAAGCAGCAAAGCCGGACGCCTCAGAGCTATTACCCAAGGCCATGGCATGGTCCGCTGTCGCCGAAGCTTGGGTGCCCAGTGCCAGAGTATCGAAGGCATTACTCGTTGCATTGTTACCTGCGGCGAAGGCCCCGTCTCCGGTCACCACGTTGTCGTTACCCATGGCCACAGCGCCATTGCCGGTGGCCTGGTTATTGACACCCATGGTGATCGCGCCATTACCGGTCGCGGTGTTGGTATCACCGATTGCCAGGGCACCGTCACCCTCAGAGGTGTTGTTGTTACCTACGGCTACCGCCCCGGTGCCTTCGGCATAGTTGTCCTTGCCCATCACTGCGGCACCATCGCCAATGGCGGTACTCGGATCGCCGATGGCCACGGCACCGTCACCTGTCGCGGTATTGCCGTCACCGATCGACGTGGAACGCCCGCCATTGGCCGTTGCATTACGGCCAATGGCAACAGAGCCCTCGGAGTCAGCCAACGTGCCCTGGCCAATGGCAATGCTATCGACACCATTCGCGGTAACGTCATAGCCCAACGATACGGCGCGTTCAGCACCAGAGCCGGTAGACGCTGCCACCCCGGCGGCGAGGGAATCCACGCCCGCGGCGCCATCGTTGGCGTAATTACCCTGCTGAACGCCACCGTCGTTGACGCTGTAGTAATGGGCACGATTCTCGTTGAAGTAGTCGAGATTGACCGCGTCTCCGCCATTCGTCGGCGTGCCGACATTCGTGATGGTGTCACCGCCCATGTCGATGCCATTGTCGTTGAGCGTCGGGCCGCCGTTGACGGTCAGGCTATTGCCAATCTCGACGTCGTCGGCCAGATCGAAGGTCACGTCTTCCTGGGCACCTTCGGAGGCATTCTTGGCGATCACTAGGTTGCCATCGGTGTTGGACAGGTCCACCGCGTCCCCCGGGGCAACATTAGTGGTATCAGCGCCCTGGGCACTCAAATCCCAACCCGCATTGGCCACATCTCCGACGTCTTCCAACTGGCTGACGTTCACCGCGTCAGTGGCGTCAGTGCCTGCTGTCACGCCGGTAATCTTGCCGCTGTCGCCATCGTTGATGGTCACGTCGCCAAACTGCGGCTGATCGCTCATCTGCAACGCGACCTCACCGGTCGCCGGATCGGTCACCGTCTTCAGGTTGGCACCACTGTAGGTGCCCGCGACACTCGCTTCACCGGAGATCTCCAGGGTTTGCCCCAGGTCACGATGTACCGAATCCCCTTCATTGCCGGCAAAGTCCATGCCTAACTCGGCCAGCTCCCCCCCCGCCTCATCGACGTACTTCTTGTTGACCATTTCGTAGTCATTGTCGATCTGATCCGGTTCGACGTCGTAGGTCACTTCATTGTTGGTGACGGCAAAGTTGTCACCCAACTGTGTGTCGCCTTCGACAGTCAGACTGCTGCCGATCGTCACGTCGTCGGCCAGATCGAAGGTCACGTCTTCCTGCGTACCATCCGCCGCGTTCTTGGCGATCACCAGATTACCGTCGGTGTTCGACAGACC
>NZ_JAVXUS010000029.1:0-21611 GCF_032334135.1 Halomonas sp. I1 | reverse complement strand
TTGCCGGTGGCCTCGACCACGCTGTGATCGGCGCCCTCGGCGTTCGGGGCCTTGTCATCGATATCCACCGTCGGCGGGCCGTCGGTGGCCCCGTTGATGGTCACCGTCAGCGTCGCCGTGCTGGTATCGCCATCGGCATCGGTTAGCGTATAGGTGAACGTTTCGGTGAGTGACTCGCCGTCGTCCAGCGCCTGGACCGCACCATTGGTGGTATCGACCTGGTAGGTCCAGTTGCCGTCGCCGTTATCGACGAAGCTGCCGTAGCTCGCGCTGGTGTCGGTAAAGACCACCTCGCTGGGCGTATCGGCACTCTCGGTATCGTTATCCAGCACATTGCCGGTCACCGCGTCCGTGTCATCCTCGCCGATGGCCGCGCTGTCATCACTGGCCGCTGGCTCGGTGTCCTCGATGCGGATATCCAGGCTGTCGCTGGTCGACTCGCCGGCCAGGTCCGTCACGCCCAGCGTGAACTGATCCAGGATCTCGCCGTTGCCATGGTCCTCGGCGTCGCCATCCTCGGTGTAGTCGTAGGTGATCTCGCCTGTGGCGGCGTTATAGCCAGTGATGGTCAGGGTGCCTTCGTCACCCTGCAGGGTCACCGGAGTATTGCTGGCATCGGTGATGTCCTGACCCTCGACGGTCACGCTGTCGATGCCCGCCTCGGCGCCCACCGTGGCCGTGCCACTGATGGTGTTGCCGGTCGCCTCGACCACGCTGTGATCGGCGCCCTCGGCGTTCGGGGCCTTGTCATCGATATCCACCGTCGGCGGGCCGTCGGTGGCCCCGTTGATGGTCACCGTCAGCGTCGCCGTGCTGGTATCGCCATCGGCGTCGGTCAGCGTATAGGTGAACGTCTCGGTGAGCGTGTCATCGTCGTCCAGCGCCTGAACCGCGCCGTTGGTGGTGTCGACCTGGTAGGTCCAGTTGCCGTCGCCGTTATCGACGAAGGTGCCGTACTGGGCGGCGGCCACATCATCGGCATCGAAGCTGATGGCACTCGGGGTATCGGCACTCTCGGTGTCATTGGCCAGCACATTGCCGGTGACCGCGTCCGTGTCATCCTCACCGATGGCCGCGCTGTCATCACCGGCCGCTGGCTCGGTGTCCTCGATACGGATATCCAGGCTATCCGTGGTCGACTCGCCGGCCAGGTCGGTGACCTCGAGATCGAAGCGGTCGAAGATCTCGCCGTCGCTGTGATCCTCGGCGTCGCCGTCCTCGGTGTAGTCGTAGCTGATCTCACCCGTGGCAGCGTTATAGCCGGTGATACGCAGTTCGCCCTCGGCACCCGGGATCGTCACCGGGTTGGCGGACGTCGCGCCAGTAATGTCCTGGTCGTTGACGGTCACGCTGTCGATGCCCGCCTCGGCACCCACCGTGGCCGTGCCGGTGACCGTATTTCCCGTCGCTTCGGTCACGGTGAGGTCGGCATTGGCGAGGCCGGGCGCACCATCATCGATATCGACGACAGGCGGTGCATCCGTCTCTCCCGTCACCGTGACGGTCACCTGAGCACTATCACTGTTGCCATTGCCGTCGGTCACTTCATAAGACAGGGATCCACTGGCCGACTCGTCATCGTCGAGTGCCTGAAAACCATCGCTCGGATCGAAGCTGACGGAGCCATCGGCACCGACTCGAACCGTCACGGACACCGTACTGCCATCCGGCATAGTGAATATGACATCCCGCGGCCCCGGATCCGCCACCGTCAAAGGGTCACCATCGGAATCGCTGTCGTTGAGCAGCACATTGGCGCCACTCAGAGGCGCACCCTCGCTCGTCACGAAAGCATCATCGACGGCCAGGACATTGTCGCTCTCGACGTCACCAGCGGTATCGGCGAGCGCCGCCCCTTCCAGCGTGTCGTCGCTGCCGGGCTGAACGCTGCCGAAGTCGAACGACAACGGATCGACCTGTTCACTGATGCGGGCCAGACGCACGAAGTCATGCCCACCGCCGCCTTGAGCACCGCCATTGCCAGCGGCAGGGTCTTCCAGGCCCTCCAGAAGGTCCTCGTTACCCTGTTCGATGGCTGTCAGCAGCGCTTCGAGGTCTTCATCCTGAGCACTGGCCTCGTCTACCGAAACCGGCTGACCGGCATCCAGGTCGGGCGTCATCGCCACCGTCTCGCCACCGCCGATGGTAGTGGGTCCGAAGGCATCACCGAAATCAAGCTCCACAGTGGCATTATCGGCCGTAACGAGCGTCTCGCCTTCTCTCAGGGCATCCCCCTCGTGAAGTTCACGCAGGTTACCCTGACTGTCCCTTGCCCAAGCTTGACCCGTAATGGAAACGACAGTGGCGATGGCCATTAAATGACTCCTTGTGCACAGGCGAATCGAGCCGTGCGTATGCTAAAGACGGTCCAGATAGTATCCAAAGGTTAAATCACGGCGTCACCCGCTGACATTGTACCGATGGACAAGACCCGGCGAATGTCGGCAGTAGAGAGACAGACAGTGGAAGAAGGTACTGGACTTACGGCACTTCGGATTCCTGATGGGAAAGTTTTAGAATCAACTGCATACGATCACGAATGCCGAGCTTGCGAAAGATGGCACCCAAATGTGCCTTGACGGTCCGCTCGGTGATCGCCAACTGCCGCGCCACTTCCTTGTTGCTGAGGCCTTCCGCCACCACCAGGGCCACCGCCCGCTCTCGTTCGGTCAGGCCTTCCAGGACCTCGGAATGCAATGAGGCGGCCCCGCCCAGAGCACGGAAGGCACCTCCGATTACCTGCTTCATCAGTTCCGGCCAGACCCAGATACCCTGATGGGAAATCACGATCTCCATCTGACGCAACAGTTCGGGAGGCGACAATGCATGGGCGTAACCCCGCGCACCGGCATCGAGAGCACTCAAGGCCTCAGCGTAGGTGGGAGACTGGCTCAGGACACTGACCACGGCACCACGCTGGCTCAACGTCATGACGAGCTCCCGCCACCCTTCCAGGCGGCTCATCACCCATACCTTGTCGCCCTCACCGACCTGAGCTCGAGCCTGCTGTGGCCCGAGCAACCTGGCATCCGGAAAGGCTTCTCGCCAACGCGGCAACTCTCCCGATTCTGGCGGGAAAATGAACATCTGAGCCATTGTCATGCTCTCCCTGGGCATCGTTCCATGCGTTCGCCCGAGACAGCCACCGGCACGCTTTCTTCCCAGCCGAGGCGCATCGATGGATGTCCGTGACGACGTGCTTTTTTGATTATCTTATATGCCTGATATTTCACTTGGCGTGGCCGATCTGGCCCTTGCGCAAGGCATCCACCACCTTGTCACGTGGCCCATCCGCCATGACCGCACCGGCATCAATGACGACCACGCGATCAACCAGAGGCAGCAACGACGTCCGGTGCGTCACCATTAGCAGCGTCTTGTCATGATCATACGCATCGAGACGCTCTCTGAATGCCTTCTCGGTGGAATGATCCATCGAGCTGGTAGGTTCATCGAGCAGCAGGATACGGGGGTCGTGTACCAGGGCCCGGGCAATGGCCACCGCCTGGCGCTGCCCCCCGGAGAGGCGCTGTCCGCGCTCTCCAACATCCAGGTCCAGGCCCTGGGGATGCGTATTCACCAGGTCTTCGAGGCCGCTGAGCTCGATGGCCTTTAACAAGGCGTCATCATTGACCTCATCGCTGCCGGCACCGGCGACGATGTTATCCCTCAGGCTCCCGAAGAACAGGCTCACATCCTGAGGGACATAGCCGATATGCCGGCGGAGCTGGGTCGGGTCCAACTGACGGATATCGATCCCGTCCACCATCACCGCGCCATCGGACGGCTCGTAGAGCCCGAGCACCAACTTGGCCAGCGTGCTCTTTCCACACCCTACCCGGCCAAGCAGCGCCACCTTCTCGCCGGGCTTGATGGTCAACTGTACATTCCGCAGGGCATCACGCTCCTCGTCGGGATAGCGAAACGACAGCCGTTCGAAATGGATCTCGCCACGCACCACCGGCCGATCGATGAAGGTCCTGTCGGCAGGACGCTCGACCGGACGCGCCATCACATCGTCCAGGGCCTCCAGCGCCGTGGCCGAATGATGATACTGCGCCAGCAGCGACGCGGCCTGGCTGACGGGCGCCATGGCACGGGATGAAAGCAGGTAGGCGGCGATGAGTCCGCCCTGGGTCAGGTTGCCTTCGATGATCTGATAGACACCGACCATGATCACGCAGACCGCCACACTGTTCTGTGCCCACAGCGCCACGCTCGAGACCGAAGAGCTGATCAACCTGAGCCGCGCGGCCGTCCTGGATAGAAAAGCCGTCGCCTTTTCCCAGCTGCTCTGAATGCGACTCTCGCTGCGCATGGCCTTGACGGTCTCGAGCTGGGAAACCAGCTCCACCAGAGTCGCATTGCGTTGTGCACTGACTCGCCATGTGGTTTCCGACAACTCGTGCAGCTTGCTCTGCGCCGCCAGGGCATAGAGCAATACGAAGACGATCCCGATGATCACCGGAATCACCAGAGGCGGCGATATCAGCGCAATGATGGCCGCGAACAAAAGAACAAACGGCAGATCGACCAGCCCCACCACCGTCGCCGAACCGATAAAGGAGCGGACCGACTCATAGGACTGCAGCGTCGAGGCAAAGGAGCCAGTGGATGAAGGTCGCGCCGACATGCGCAAGCCAAGCACCTGCGACATGATCGATGCCGACAGCTTGACGTCGGCGCGGCTGGCCGCAAGATCGATGAAGGCACTGCGCATCAAGCGCAGCACGAGATCGAAACACAGCACCACAAAGATGCCCGACGCCAGGACCCACAAGGTCTCAGTGGCTTGATTGGGCACCACGCGATCATAGACATTGAGCACGAACAGCGGCATGGCAACCGCAAACAAATTGATCGCCAGCGACCCCAGGATGACATCACGATAGAGGCGCCGGTTCTCGCGGATCACGCCCCAGAACCAGTGCCGGACATTTCGTTTGCCGACCCCCGAGCTTCGTTCATCGAAACGGAATCGCGGCCGTACATAGATGGCCCGGCCACTATAGCGCGCCTGCAACGCATCCAGGTCGATATCGGCCGGCGCATCTCCCAGTTCGGGATAAATGACCCGAGCACGGCGGGCCTTCAGGTCAAGCCCCACCAGCACGCAGGCACGCCCAGGCTCCAGCAGAAGCACGGCAGGCAGCAACGCCTGGTTGAGCTGTACCAGGCGAGACTTGACGATACTCGCCGTCATGCCCGCCTTGGCCGCCGCCCGCCCGAACACGCCAGGCGTCAAGCACCCATCTTCCAGAGGAAGCCCTGCAGTCACGGTGTCGGCACTCACGTCATGCTCGTGCATCAGCGCGATACTGAGCAGGCAGGCCAGTAACTCATCTCTCACGACCGACTCATCATCGGCACGTTCGAAGAAGCTCTCCCGTCGCGTCACACCCACTCCTTTCCTCGACGACCAGGTAAACACTGCACAAATGCCTGTGCGGGCAAACCACTGCGTTACGCGGTGCTGGTGGCCAGCCCGGTCAGAACCCTCACCTATTCCACATAGGCTCCGGTTCTTGCGCTCCGGGCGCCTTGCGGCTTACTCCGCTCGCCGATTTGCTCGGCACTTCACTCGTGCCCTGCATCGCAAAAGCACCGATTGACATGTATCTCGACCCGACCACGTTCCTGGCCTGCAAGGATTAGAGACAACAAACAAAGTTTCGATCGTGGCTCCTGTCAACTCACTACTATCATGATGTGCGCTTCACTTGCGCCGACTGTTACATATTTACACTATCTTACAAAGCAGCAGCGACTTTTCCTCGTAATAATTAAATAATTGTTAATATTCTACCCCCTATGAAGGATGAGAGCACGGGCAGGAATGCCCCGCCCCCCGGCAATCGTGATATCGTGACAAGCATGACCGACCGCCCCGTACAAGGAGACCCCCATGTCCTCATCGGAGATCCAGAAGACCCGTGTCATCAATGAGCTACGCGGTTTCATCAAGAAACTGCTACAGGACCCCAGGATCACGGAACAGTCCCTGGAGATCGCGCGCCGGGAGCTCATCAGCAACGACCCGACAGATGCCATGGTCCGTATCGCCAATCAGATCTCGGATACCACCAGCGTGCACATCCCGGACGACCCTGCCGAGCACTCCGAAGCCGACAAGCTGTTCCTGGAGCTTCTCAAAGAGGTCGTGAACGAGGATCAGGCCCTCTATTAGGGGCCTGCACGCAAGGGGTTTCGTACAAGCCTGAGCGAAAAACGGAGCGCGGCCCTCCGCCCCCGGCAGGAGGGCCTGCGCAGTGGGCCCTCGGCTGGTAGAATGCCGCGACATTTACTTTTTGCATCGCCGCATGACCTACCTGATCAAGCTCTACCCCGAGATCACCATCAAGTCCCGCTCAGTGCGACAGCAGATGACGCGCTGCCTGACGTCCAACATCCGCAACACCCTGAAACGCCATGACGAAGGGGTACGCGTCCGTGGTCGCTGGGACGCCATTCAGGTACGGCTCTCGCCCGGGCTGGATGCAGCCCATGCACGCGAGGCCGAACGCGCGCTGACCCGAATCTCCGGCATCCACGAGGTACTGGCCGCCGAAGAAATCCAGATCGACGACCTGGCCTCGATCGCCGAGCACGTCGTGCCACTCTGGGGACCCGAGATCCACGGCCGCCGTTTTCGCGTCAAGGCCAAGCGGCGCGGCCAGCATGATTTCACCTCGATGGATATCGAACGCTACCTGGGCGGACGCCTGCTCGAAGCCGCGCCGGGTGCCCGAGTGGACCTGAAACATCCTGACGTCGTCGTGCCTGTCGAGATCGCCCACGATCGCCTGCAACTGATTCGCGACAAATGGCCCGGGCTCGGCGGCTTCCCCATGGGCATCCAGGGCCAGGTCCTGAGCCTGATATCCGGCGGTTTCGACTCACCGGTAGCGGCCTGGCGAATGATGCGGCGAGGCGTCAAGTCGCACTTCGTTTTCTTCAACCTCGGTGGCCCCGCCCACGAAGCCGGCGTCCGCGAGGTCACGCATCACCTCTGGCAACGCTACAGCGCCTCGCACAACGTTCACTTCATCTCGGTGCCTTTCGAGAACGTGGTCGGCGAAATCCTGAAAACCATTCCCGACGGTCTGATGGGGGTGGTACTCAAGCGCATGATGGTGCGCGCCGCCAGCCGGATCGCCGAACGCACCGGCATCCCGGCACTGGTCACCGGTGACGCCATTGCTCAGGTCTCCAGCCAGACCCTGGCCAACCTCGCGTTGATCGACGCCGCCAGCCCGATGCCGATACTTCGCCCCCTGCTCACCGAAGACAAGCAGGCCATCATCGACCAGGCACGACAACTCGACACTGCCCGTCACGCCGAAGCGATGCCGGAATACTGCGGCGTCATCTCCAGACGCCCGCACATCAAGGCTGACCCGGCCAAGGTCACCGACGCCGAGGCCGGCTTCGATTTCGGCGTCCTGGATACCGCCATCGAAGAGGCTGTCACTACCCGTAGCAACCGCCTGATGGAACGCCCGGCTCCGCTCTCCGACGATGCGCTGTTGATCGTCGACTCTCCAGAAGCCCTGGGCGGCATCGATGCCCCCTGCGTGATCGACATTCGCGCCCCGCACGAGCGCGATGAGGCCCCCCTGGAACTCGACCGGGTGCCGCAACTGCAGATCCCGTTCTACGAGCTTCAGGAGCGCGCACCTGACCTCGACACCAGCCACCACTACCTGCTGTTCTGCGATCAGGGCGTGATGAGCCGCATGCAGGCGCTGCACCTCCTTGACCGCGGCCTGCGACACTTCGGCGTCTACCGCCGCGCCTGATCGTCGATCGAGTGCAGCGCACACGGAAAATGCTACAATCGCTGATTTCACGGACATTTCTCGTGGCGACTCCGACTCCGGGAGACAGTGAGTCGCCACGTCACGCTTCACGGGAACCCCAACGCCGCCATGTCGAATAACGCTCAGCGCAAGATCCTGGTCACCAGCGCCCTGCCCTACGCCAACGGCGCCATCCATCTGGGCCATCTGCTGGAATATATCCAGACCGACATCTGGGTACGCTTCCAGAAGAGCCGTGGCCACGACTGCCATTATGTCTGCGCCGACGATGCTCATGGCACTGCCATCATGTTGCGTGCCGAGCAGGAGGGCATCAGCTCGGAGGCACTGATCGACCGGGTGTCGCGTGACCACCAGGCGGACTTTGCCCGCTTCGGCGTGGGCTTCGACAACTATCATTCGACCCACTCCGAGGAAAATCGCTACTTCAGCGAACTGATCTACACCCGGCTGCGTGACAAGGGGCATATCGCCACCCGCGATATCGAGCAAATGTACGACCCTGAGAAAGGGCTCTTCCTGGCCGACCGCTTCATCAAGGGCACCTGCCCGAAGTGCCATACCGAAGACCAGTACGGCGACAACTGCGAGGCCTGCGGCGCCACCTATACGCCGGCAGAGCTGATCGACCCCGTTTCGGCGATCTCCGGTGCCACGCCCGAAGTGCGCGGTTCGACCCATTATTTCTTCAAGCTGCCCGACTTCGCCGGTTTCATGCATGACTGGATCAACGACGGCCATGTACAGCCGCAGATCCGCAACAAGCTGCTGGAGTGGTTCGAATCCGGTTTCAACGAATGGGACATCTCTCGAGACGCCCCCTACTTCGGCTTCGAGATTCCCGACGCGCCGGGCAAGTACTTCTATGTCTGGCTCGATGCGCCGATCGGTTACCTGGCCAGCTTCAAGAACCTCTGCGAGCGCGAAGGCATCGACTTCGACGCTTACTGGAATCGAGACTCCGAGGCCGAGGTCTACCACTTCATCGGCAAGGACATCGTCTACTTCCATGCCCTGTTCTGGCCGGCCATGCTGCACGGCGCCGAACTGCGCACGCCCACCGCGGTGAACTGCCATGGTTTCGTGACCGTCAACGGCGCCAAGATGTCCAAGTCCCGCGGCACCTTCATCAAGGCCGCGACCTATGCCGAGCATCTGAACCCCGAGTATCTGCGCTACTACTTCGCCGCCAAGCTCACCGCCGGCGTCGATGACCTGGACCTGAACCTCGAGGACTTCACCCAGCGCGTCAACTCGGACCTCGTCGGCAAGGTCGTCAATATCGCCAGTCGCTGTGCCGGCTTCGTCAAGAAACTCGGCGGCGGCAAGCTCTCCGAGCACTGTGCCGAACCTCAGCGCCTGGCACGCTTCATCGCCGCCGGCGACGAGATCGCCGACTACTACGAGACGCGGGAATTCGGCCGCGCCATGCGCCGCATCATGGAGCTCGCCGACGAAGCCAACACCTATATCGCCGAGGCCGAGCCCTGGGTACTGGCCAAGCAGGAAGGCCGTGAGCAGGAGGTGCTCGACATCTGCTCGGTAGGCATCAACCTGTTCCGCCAGCTGATGGTCTACCTGGCGCCCGTGGTGCCGGCCATGGCCGAGGCCGCCCGTCACTTCATGAAGCTCGATACCCTGGCCTGGGACAGCCGCCAGGAACTCCTGCTGGATCACGAGATCGCCAAGTTCAAGCCCCTGATGACGCGTGTCGAAACCGACCGCATCGACGCCATGATCGAGGCGTCGAAGGAGGATCTGGTGGAAGAACAGAAACTCAAGTCAACGCCCAAGGGCCCGTTGGCCGACGACCCCATCGCCGACGAGATTGCCTTCGATGACTTCGCCAGGGTCGACCTGCGCATCGCACGGATCGCCAAGGCCGAGTATGTCGAGGGCGCCGACAAGCTGTTGCGCCTGACGCTGGACATCGGCGGCGAGACCCGTAACGTCTTCGCCGGCATCCGCTCCGCCTACGCGCCTGAGGCGCTGGAAGGCCGGCTGACCGTGATGGTCGCCAACCTGGCGCCCCGCAAGATGCGCTTCGGGGTATCCGAAGGCATGGTGCTGGCCGCCGGCGACGACGACGGCATCTACTTGCTCGAACCCCATTCCGGCGCACAGCCCGGACAACGGGTAAGGTAAGCCGGCACGGTGACGGAACAGTCGCACCTGATCGAGGCCATCGACGCCACACTGCCGCAGACCCAATGCGGCAAGTGTGGCCACGACGGTTGTCGTCCCTACGCCGAGGCCATTGCCGAAGGTGAGTCGATCAACCGCTGCCCGCCGGGCGGCGACGAAACCGTCGTGCGCCTCGCCGAACTGACCGGTCGCTCCCCGGTGCCGCTCGAGCAGCCCGCCCAGTCACCGCTGGTCGCGCAAATTCGCGAGGACGAGTGCATCGGCTGCACCAAATGCATTCAAGCCTGTCCGGTGGATGCCATCCTCGGCGCCGCCAAGCAGATGCACACGGTGATCGAAAGCGAATGCACCGGCTGTGAACTCTGCGTGGCGCCCTGCCCGGTGGATTGCATCGACCTGCTGCCGCACCCGGAATGGCAGGCGGCTCACGACGAACACGCACAGCATGACTACCTGGCGAGACGCGCGAGCCTGGGCCGACAACGCCACGATGCCCGCAACCGACGACTCGCCCGACAGGCCGAGGAAAAACGGCAACGCCGCGCCGAACGCCAGGCGAAACGCGCCACACCGAACCCGTCGACCAGTGGCAGATCGGCCCCATCCTCGAACAGCCTGCGCACCACCCGGGCCAGCCTGCTCGCCAGCCTCAAGCGACTCGACCGGCAAGGGCAGAGCGGCGATCTCACCGCCGAAGCGCGCCAGGACATCGAGCGTCGCCGTCACGAACTACGCGCGCGCCTGGCCGATATCGACCGTCAGCTGGAAAACGCCGACGAACAGGCACGCCCCGCCTCGGCCGACCGCCAGCGCCGCTTCGCCGTCAACGCTGCCGAGCAAGCTCGGCGCCGCGCTCGACAGCAGCTGGCCCATGCCCAGCGCCAAGGCGACGACGATGCCATCGATGCCGCCCGCCATCAGCTCGAGCGCGCCGAGCGCGTCCTCGAGGAAGCCCGAGACACGCCTTCCTGCCCTTCCCATTGACCAGCCCGGAACCGATCTGTCATGAACGCTCAGAAACGCCACGAGATCTTCGTCAGATTGCGCGAGCACAACCCCGAGCCGACCACCGAGCTCGAATGGAACACCCCCTTCGAGCTGCTCACCGCCGTACTGTTGTCTGCCCAGGCCACCGACGTGGGGGTCAACAAGGCCACCGCACGGCTGTTTGCCGTGGCCAACACGCCCGCCGCCATTCTCGAACTGGGCCTGGATGGCCTGAAGGAACACATCAAGACCATCGGCCTGTACAACACCAAGGCCGAAAACCTGATGAAGACCTGCCGCCTTCTGGAAGACAAGCACAGTGGCGAGGTCCCCCGTTCGCGCGCCGCCCTCGAAGCCCTGCCCGGCGTGGGCCGCAAGACGGCCAACGTGATTCTCAACACCGCTTTCGGCGAACCCACCATTGCCGTGGACACTCACATCTTTCGGGTCTCCAATCGCACCGGCCTGGCCAAGGGCAAGAACGTGAACGAAGTGGAACAGAAGCTGCTGCGTTACGTGCCAAAGGATTTCCGCAAGGATGCGCACCACTGGCTGATCCTCCACGGTCGCTACACCTGCGTGGCCCGCAAGCCGCGCTGTGGCAGTTGCGTGATCGAGGATCTCTGCGAGTACCCGGACAAGGTCGACCTGTGAAGCCTGTCCCATCGCCCGACGGGACGAGGATGTGGCGCCTCGAGACAAGATCCCCGAACGCCGAGCCATGCGGTCGCGATGGCTCGTCGAGGTCGAAGGCTGGAACAGCCGTTCACGATAGCCGAAGCAGGTCGCGATAAGCGGGCAACAGGGCCGGCCAGGTCCAGGCCTCGCTGTCCGGTGGTGACGGCCGACTCGCCGGACTCGTCAGCCAGGCCTCGAGCCGCGTTTCGAGCTCGCGGTCGTCCCGATAGCGAAAACGCTCCTCATAGAATTCGGGGAAACAGAGCCTGTCCGGCACCAGAGGCACGCAGCCATGATGCACCGCCTCCATGATCGCCAGGCCCTGGAACTCATGATCGGTCGTGGAGACCACCAGCGCCCCTTCATCGAGCCAACGGCGGTACGCTTCACTGGACTGTGGCCCCCAGCACACCAGGCGCTCTCCCAGGCGCTCCCGCGCCTGATCGAAGATGGCGGGACAGTCACGGAAACGCTGCCCCATCACCGCCAGTCGAAAATCCACGCCGCGCTCGGCCAGTCCGAACAGCGCCCCGAAGAAGGTCTCGGGATTCTTGTCGTACTCCCAGCGATGATTCCAGACAATGATATCCCCACCCTCTGGAGAGCGCGAAGTGCCGGCCTCGATCGGTACCGGCAGGACCCGGGCCCGATCACGCAGCGCCTCCAGCGGCGCTGCCGCGGGAAGATTCTCGGGTAGACGCTTGAGAAAGGTCCGGGCACCGTCAATGAAGCTGTCACGATTGTAGGCGCTGTTGAACACCAGGGTATCCGCTGCCAGTGCGGTATAGAGGTTGACCATCAGGGGCTCGCCACTCGACCTCTGTCCTTCGGCGAGTGGATAGGCGAACTGGTTTTCATGGAAATAGACGACCTTGTGCGCGCGGCCCAGATGGGGGTAGAGACCGATCAGTGTCGCCAGGTCGACCATCGAGGTGGCCAGGATGACATCGTACTCCTGTCCCAGAGTCTCTCCCTCACGAAGCATCCAGGTCAGGGGGTTGCCGCGAATCCGCCAGGCGAAATGCCGGGGCGGCAGCTCGAGCCGGGTCCAGTCGATGTCATCCAGCCAACACTCCACCCCGTTGGCCCAGTGCCGATGGCTGGCCGCAGCATATGCCGAAAGCAGGAGCCCACGCCTCATCTGCCTCATACCACCGAGAACCTGCCACCAACGTCGACGGCGCGACGGTATGCCTCTCGTGCCCGACAGCGCGCCAGGAAATCCGCCAGGTGCGGTAGATCCGCAAGACCGCCCCGGCTCTCCAGCGCCAGGATCGGAAAGCTCATCTGGATATCGGCCGCCGAGAAACTGTCGCCGGCAAACCAGGACGACTCGGCCAGGGTCTCGTTCCAGAAGGCCGACAACTCGCGCAACCGCGGCCCCAGAAAGCGGCGTTCGACACCCTTGGCAAACTGACGGCCCAGCGGGCGCATCAGAGCCGGCACCGGCGGCTTGTCCAGCCGCGAGAAGACCAGTCGCATCACCAGGGGCGGCATCGCCGAGCCTTCGGCGTGGTGCAGCCAGAAACGATAACGCTCCCGCGCGTCACTGCCCGCCACCGGCATCAGCCGGCCCTCATCGTCATGGCGCTCCACCAGGTATTCGAGAATGGCCCCCGACTCGGCCACCGCCCGGCCATCGCGCCCTTCATCGGTGATCACCGGCGCCTTGCCCAGCGGATGCACCTCCTTGAGCGATGCCGGCGCCAACAACGTCTCGGGGTCGCGCTGGTAGGTCACGAGCTCGTAATCGACACCGAGCTCCTCGAGACACCAGATCACCCGCTGCGAACGCGAGTTTTCCAGGTGATGGACATGAATCATGAAATCTCTCCCTGACGAATGCAGCCGCCAGTCTAGATGACGGCACGGCGACGAGTCAGGAGTTGAATGCCATAGGGTTTGGGCCAAGGTCGTCTTTGCCCCCCATGACAAGGTCACTAGACTGGCCGAAAAAGCCTCGCCTATCACAACGAAAGCAAGAGGGAGCCCGAATGGCCCATGTGCTGGTGGTCGACGATGAACCCAATATCGTCCTATCGCTGGAGTTTCTGATGGAGCAGGCCGGTTTCAAGGTCTCCACTGCCGAGGATGGCGAGGCGGCACTGCGTCTCATTGCACAAGGCGCTCCGGACCTGGTCCTGCTCGATATCAGCCTCCCCGACATCGGGGGCTTCGACGTACTCGAGCGTCTGCGCAGTGACCCGACTCACCGCCACCTGCCGATCATCATGCTCACGGCCCACGGCCGTGAGGTGGAACGCGAGAAGGGGTTGGCGCTGGGGGCCGATGACTATATCACCAAGCCCTTTTCGACCCGGACGCTGGTCGACAAGGTGCATGCCCTGCTCGATGGGGGTGCGTGATGGCCCGGTATCTTTCCGGCCTTCCCCGACGCCAGCGCCTGGTAGGCCTGTGGCTGCTGTTGAGCGGCATCGGCCTGCTTGGTGGCGCCCTGTTCGCCGCCTGGCTGGATAGCCTCTACCAGCCTCATGGCATGGCACGGCTGATCCTTTGGCTCGGTTGTTTCTCCGGAGGTATTACCTTCCTCGTCATCGGCATCGTCCTCGAGCGCTGGCTGTTCACTCCCTTACGGCATCTTCATGGACAGCTGGCTCGACTGGCCGCCAACCCCGATGCACCGGACATCTCCCCACCGGAAGGCTGGCTGCGCGGCCTGGGACCCGACCTGGAGCGCATCCACACCGGCTGGCGGAAAGGCCGCCGACAACTGGACGATGCCCACGCCGATGGCGCACGAGAAGCGACCCGTGTCCAACGACGGCTCGAAGTCCTGCTGCAGACGCTGGACACGCCCCTGCTGCTCTGCGACCGGCATCAACGACTGCTGCTCTACAATCAAGCCGCCGAACGCCTCTTTGTCTCCCATCCCGGCTTGGGGCTGGGCAAGGATCTCTCCGCCCTGCTCTCGGCGAAGGGACTCGCCGATGTCATGGCACGACTCCCCGAAGACGGTGGCTGTCGCGAAGTGCTGATTCCCCATGCGGATCACTGGCTGCACGTCGACCTGCACCGCGTCGCTGGCGATGAGACCCTGCTGACGCTCACCGACGCCACCACGACCTGGGCCCGTGAGGTCGGGCCACAGGCCGAGCTCGACGGCCTGTTGCCGGCATTGCGCCGCCATGGCGCTGGCCTGATCAGTGCCGCCGACGCTCTGTCCCACCTGCCTCGTGATGATTCCCCCGAGCTGCGCCGCCGCCTCGAATCCGTCATCGACGAGGAAGGTGATGCCCTGAGCGTCAGCCTCGAGCGTCTGGGTAGCGTACATGACGACTTGCGTCGTCAGGGCGAACGCCTGGTGCCGCTCTGGTCGAACGATCTCTGGGCCGCTCTGGGCGAGCGGCTGCACACACCGACCGTCACGCCCATCGGCATGCCCTTCTGGCTCAAGGGCGACGCCCCGGTCCTGCTCGAAGCCCTCGTGACCTTGCTCGAGACCCTCGCCGAGCATACCGGGCATTCCGACTTCGACGGCGAGTTATGCCTCGGCAACCACCGCGTCTATCTGGATATCTGCTGGAAAGGACAGGCGCTTGCACAGCGACACCTCGATGCCTGGCGACACCGGCGTCTCGAACGTCTCCCCCATTCGCCCAGTGTCGAAGATGTACTGCGTCAACACGCCAGCGATGCCTGGAGCCTTGCCGACGGTGACTGGGCCAGGTTGCGCCTGCCCTTGCCGGCATTGTCGCGAACCGATGCGCCACGCCGCGACCTTCCCCCGCGGCCGGAATTCCATGACTTCGATATCGCCCTCCTGCCGGCCCCCGACGTCGACCTCGCCGCTCTCGCCCTGCGAGACCTGGACATCGTTGCCTTCGATACCGAAACCACCGGCCTGGCCTTGCGCGAAGGAGACCGGCTGATCAGCCTCGGCGCATGCCGCATCGTCAATGGTCGCCTCCTGGCCGACGAAACCTTCGAGCAACGCGTCGATCCCCGCCGGCCGATCCCTGCGGCCAGCACTGCCATCCATGGCCTGGCCGACCGGGATGTCGAAGGCGCACCGACGGCCGAGCAGGTCCTGCCGCGTTTTCGCGACTATGTGGGAGGCGCCGTGCTACTGGCCCATAACGCCGCCTTCGACATGCTGGCCATCCAGCCCGGCCCCGCTACCCCTGACTTCGATATGCCGGTACTCGATACCCTGCTGCTATCCCGTGCCCTGGACCCCGGCCTGGAAGGCCACGACCTCGACAGCCTGGCGACACGATATGGCCTGCGCTTCACGCCAGGCACCCGCCACACGGCACTGGGAGACGCCAGGGTCACCGCCCGACTGTGGCAGGTACTGATGCTGCGACTGGAGGCCAGGGGCATCGACACCCTTTCGCTCGCTCTGGCCTTTCAGGCCAGGGCCCTCGATCGGGAGGATGCCTGCTCCTCATGAATGCCCCGCACCGCAAGGAACGCCTCGTCGCCCTGGTCGCCCTGGCCACGATGCTGTTCACGCCGCCACTGTTGCTGATCGCCGATCGCCTCGACTTCGGCTTGCCGCTCTACCTGTTCCTGGCCTGGGGAGGTTCTATCGCCTTGATGGCCTGGTTGATGGAAGACCGACGCGGGGAGTAAAGGCATGAGAGACGATGTCGTCATCCTGGCAATCGCCTTCGGCTACCTGGCCCTGCTCTTCGTCATCGCCGCTTGGGGAGATCGACGCGCCGAACAGGGGCGCTCGGTGATCGGCTCTTCCACCGTCTATGCCCTGTCCATCGCCGTCTACTGTACCGCCTGGACCTTCTATGGCAGCGTCGGCCGAGCCGCCGATGCCGGGCCGGGCTTCCTGCTCATCTATCTAGGCCCCACCCTGGCGATGTTCATGGCCCCTCTGGTGATCCGCAAGATGGTGCGCATCGCCACCACTCATCGCATCACCTCCATCGCCGATTTCATCAGTGCCCGCTACGGCAAGAGTGCCGGGCTCGGTGCCCTGGTCGCCCTGATTGCCCTGATCGGCACCACGCCTTATATCGCCCTGCAGCTCAAGGCCATCACCCTGAGTCATGCGGTACTGGTCGACTACGCGCCCGAAACCCCACTGGCCACCGCCGAGACCCGTTTCTGGGCCGATCGCTCCTTCTGGGTAGCCCTGGTGCTGGCCGTGTTCATCATCCTCTTCGGCACTCGCCATCTGGACGCCAGCGAACGTCATGAGGGCATGGTCGCCGCCATCGCCTTCGAATCCCTGGTCAAGCTGGCCGCTTTCCTGGCAGTAGGCGTCTTCACCGTCTTCGTGCTCTACCAGGGGCCCGGCGATCTCTTCAGACACGTCGCCGCCTCACCGGCGCTCACCGATGCCCTGAGCCTGGAAGCAGTCCCCGGCGGCGCCCTCGGCTGGGTCGGCATGCTGGTGCTGGCCTTCCTGGCCTTTCTCGGCCTGCCCCGCCAATTCCAGGTGCTGGTCGTGGAAAATGTCGACGAACGCCACATCCAGCGCGCCGCCTGGCTGTTTCCCCTTTACCTGCTGGTCATCAACCTCTTCGTGATCCCCATCGCCATGGCCGGCCTGCTCGGCGGCAGCGGCGAGGACCCGGACAGTTTCGTGCTGACCCTCCCCATGGCCGCGGGCGTCGATGGCCTGCCGGTACTGGTCTTCATCGGCGGTCTCTCTGCCGCAACCGGCATGATGATCGTCGAGACCATCGCCCTGTCGACCATGGTCAGCAACCAGCTGGTGATGCCGCTGCTGTTGCGTTCACGGCATCTGCATCGAGGTCATTCTGGCTCGCTGGCCAGCCGCGTCCTGGGCATCCGACGCGTCGCCATCCTCGGCATCCTGCTGCTGGGCTACAGTTATCATGCCCTGATCGGCGATGCCTACAGCCTGGTCACCATCGGCCTGGTGTCCTTTGCCGCGGTCGCGCAGTTCACACCCGCCCTGCTGATCGGCCTCTACTGGCGCGGCGCCAACCGGCTCGGCGCGGGGCTGGGCATGTCTGCCGGCATCCTGGTGTGGACCTGGACCCTGTTGATCCCGGGGTTCGCCCAATCGGGCTGGTTGAACGCCGACCTGCTCACCCAGGGCCCTTTCGGCATCGACTGGTTGCGCCCCTACGCGCTGTTCGGCCTCGAGGGATGGGATATCTATACCCATTCGTTGCTCTGGAGCCTCACCGCCAATATCGGCCTGCTGGTCGGCGTGTCGTTGTTCAGCCGTGCCTCGCCGCTGGAACAGACCCAGGCCGCCCTGTTCACCGAGGCCCTCCACCCTCGCCTCGAACAGACGTCGCTATGGCGTGGCCATACGCTACGAGGAGAATTACGCGCCTTGCTCGACCGCTATCTCGGCGCCGCCGCCACCCAGCGCGTTTTCGCCGATCATGCACCGGACGACGCCGACGACCAGTCGGCCTCGTCGGCCCTGGTCGCCCGGGCCGAGCAGGCCCTGGCCGGCGCACTGGGCAACGCCTCAGCCCGCGTCTTGATCGACTCGGTCGTGCGGGGGGAAGCCCTGGACCTGAACGCGATCCTGCGCATTCTGGACACCACCTCGGAAACCCTGGAGATGAACCGGCGCCTCGAGCAGAAATCCCGAGAACTCGCACGCATCGGCCAGGAACTTCGTGAAGCCAACGACCGGCTGCGAGAGCTCGACCGCCTGAAGGACGAGTTCGTGGCCATGGTCAGTCATGAACTGCGCACACCCTTGACCTCGATCCGCGCCTTTGCCGAAATTCTGCGCGACACCCCCGACCTTGGCGAACAGCGGCGAGAACACTTCCTGGACGTCGTGGTGAGGGAAAGTCAGCGACTATCGCGCCTGATCGAGGAAATCCTCGACCTGGCGCGCCTGGAAAGCGGCCGAATGACACTGGCACCACACCGACTCGACCTCGTGAACCTGACGCGGCAGGCGCTGGAGACATTGCACCACCCCCTGAAGGAACGCGGCATCACGCTGGAGGTTGCCTGCGAGGTCGACACCGCCGAGGTGATCGGCGATCCAGACCGGTTGGAACAGGTGATCATCAACCTGATCGACAACGCCGGCAAGTTCGCCGACAGCGACGCGCCTCGGGTCGCACTGCGGCTGACACGACACAAGCGCGGCTTTCGTCTCGCCGTCTCCGACAACGGCCCGGGTATCGGCGAATCGGAGCGCGAACGGGTCTTCGAGAAATTCCATCAACTGCCACACGCCGACGGCGGCACCGCACGAAGCCGACCTCGCGGCAGCGGACTCGGTCTGCCCATCAGCCGAGGCATCGTCGCCCACCTCGGCGGTCGGTTATGGATCGAGAACGATTCCGCCCTTGGCGGCGCCTGTCTGGTCATGGAACTGCCGGAGGCACCGGACGATAGAACCGGCGCCGGGACATCGCCGGAATCCCTCCCCGGTCTGGGTGAATCACCATGAAGACGAACGGCGCCACCAGGGCGCCGTTCAAGAGCATCGGGATGAGATGGCACAAGGCTAGTCGTTGAACAGATCATCACCCAGTTCATCGATCAAGCGCTCGGCCTTGCTGACCATCAGCGCATCGCAGGCCTCGCGGCCGGGCACCACGTCGGAGCGCTCGAAGCGGTGTTCCCGTGGTTCGCCACCCTCCGGATCCGGCTTGCGGATCCAGCCGCTAACGCGAAACTGGCCGCCCATGTCCTCGGCCTGGGGCACGATCAGGTAGCCCTGGTACTCCACCGGCTCGCCCTCGGGAGCGCCGCCGGACTTGGCCTCGCCCTGCCCGAACAGGCCGGATAACAGTTTCTTCAGCATGACGGTACTCCCTCGGCCCCGGTTCAGCTCTGTTGACGCCCCTTACCGGCGGCGATCCGCAACCGCAGGGCATTGAGCTTGATGAAGCCTTCGGCATCCTTCTGATCATAGGCGCCAGCATCGTCCTCGAACGTCGCGATGGACTCGTCGAACAGTGAGGCGTCGGACTTGCGACCCGCCACGGTGGCATTGCCCTTGTAGAGTTTCATGCGCACCACGCCGGAGACATTCTTCTGAGTCTCGTCGATGGCCGCCTGCAGGGCACGACGCTCCGGGCTCCACCAGTAGCCGTTGTAGATCACCTCGGCATACTTGGGCATCAGTTCGTCCTTGAGGTGTGCCTCCTCGCGGTCGAGGGTGAGCGACTCGATGGCACGATGGGCCCGCAGCATGATGGTGCCCCCCGGCGTCTCGTAGCAGCCGCGCGACTTCATGCCGACATAGCGATTCTCGACGATATCGAGACGACCGATGCCGTTGTCGCCGCCCAGTTGATTGAGCCTGGACAGCACGTCATGGGGCCGCATCGGCTCGCCATCGATGGCGACGATATCACCACGCTCGAAGGTCAGCTCCACATAGGTGGGCTTGTCCGGAGCGGCCTCGGGGGACACGCTCCAGCGCCACATGTCTTCCTCGGCCTCGACCCAGGGATCCTCGAGGTTGCCGCCCTCGTAGGAGATATGCAGCAGGTTGGCGTCCATGGAATACGGCGACTTTTTCTTCTGGCTGGAAAAGTCCACCGGGATATCGTGCTGCTGGCAGTAGGCCATCAACTTCTCGCGGGAATTGAGATCCCACTCGCGCCACGGCGCGATCACCTTGACCCCGGGCTTGAGCGCATAGGCCCCGAGCTCGAAACGCACCTGGTCATTGCCCTTGCCGGTGGCCCCGTGAGAAATGGCATCGGCGCCGGTCTGATTGGCGATCTCGACCAGCCGTTTGGTGATCAGCGGGCGGGCGATGGACGTACCCAGCAGGTATTCGCCCTCGTAGATGGTATTGGCGCGGAACATCGGATAGACATAATCGCGCACGAACTCCTCGCGCAGATCCTCGATGTAGATTTCCTCGACACCCAGCGCCTGGGCCTTGGACCGTGCGGGCTCCACTTCCTCACCCTGGCCGATGTCGGCGGTGAAGGTCACCACCTCGCAGTCATAGGTCTCCTGCAACCACTTGACGATGACGGATGTGTCCAGGCCGCCGGAATAGGCGAGCACGACCTTCTTGACATCGGACATGCTGGGGGCTCCTCTAGGTAAACGGTGAGCATCGTGAAAAGCCGAGTATAGCGCGCCACACCGAGCACGAATACCGGCGACGGGACGACTCGCCCCTGATAATGCTAGACTTCCGCGTTTCGGGACTTTCGTGCCCAGCTTTTTCGTGCCCAGGACAAGGAGAGGCGCATGACCGAGGCGGTCACCCGCGAACTCATGGCGCAGCGCTTTCGCAGCTTCCTGCCCGTGGTGGTAGACCTGGAAACCGGCGGTTTCAACGCAAAGGGCGACGCGATCCTGGAGATCGCCGCGGTCACCCTGACCATGGACCCCGAAGGCAACCTGATGCCCGACGCCACCTTCGCCTATCATGTCACCCCCTTCGAGGGCGCCAACGTCGAACAATCGGCTCTGGATTTCACCGGTATTCGCCTCGACGACCCGTTGCGCCAGCAAGTCGCGGTCAGCGAAGCCGAAGCACTGGGAGAAATCTTTCGCCCGGTGCGCAAGGCCATCAAGGCCCATGGCTGTACCCGTGCCATTCTGGTCGGCCACAACGCTGCCTTCGACCACGGTTTTCTCAATGCTGCCGTGGAGCGTTGCGCCATCAAGCGCAACCCCTTCCATCCTTTTTCCAGCTTCGACACGGCCTCGCTGGCCGGCCTGGTCTATGGCCAGACCGTACTCGCCCGCGCCTGCCGCGCCGCCGGCATCGAGTTCGACAACGGCGCCGCTCACTCGGCCCGCTACGACACCGAGCGCACCGCCGAGCTGTTCTGCGCCATGATCAACCGCTACAAAGACCTCGGCGGCTGGCGACTCGCCCAACGCGAGCAAGGGGTGGAGGAGCTGTAAGCTGTAAGCTGTAAGCTGTAAGCTGTAAGCCGCGAGCATCGAGTCACGAGATGCGAAGAACAACCCCGAAGCTCGAAGCTCGAAGCTCGAAGCTCGAAGCTCGAAGCTCGAAGCTCGAAGCTCACAAGTCCGAACAACACGCCAAAAACGACAAACACTAAGCTC
>NZ_JAVXUS010000028.1:17969-24595 GCF_032334135.1 Halomonas sp. I1 | reverse complement strand
AGAGAATACCCCCGAAGCTTCCGGGAACAAGGTTTTTTTGTTTTTTCTTACAGCTTAAAGCTTATAGCTTACAGCTCTCGCTCCCTTCAGGGAGCGAGTTGGTAGCGCACCGGTGCTTCATCGCTCGAGAGTCCCAGCACCGAGGCCATGACGTTGCCGAAGCGGCGCGACAGCCGTTCGAAGGGATCGAGACGCGGCGTGTAATCCCGGGTGCGGGCCTCATCCAGATGGCGCCGGGCCACGCCATCGAGGCTGTCCAGCCGGTCCACCAGCCCGATCTCCAGGGCCTGCTCGCCGGTCCAGATCAGCCCGCTGAACAGGCGGTCGTCTTCGGCCAGGCGATCGCCACGCCCGGCCTTGACGTCATCGATGAACTGCTGATGCGTGGTGGCCAGCACCTCCTGCCAGAAACGCCGCTGAGACGGTTCGACGTCCGCGAAGGGGTCGAGGAAGTCCTTGTTCTCGCCGGCCGTGAAGACGCGACGCTCGATGCCCAGCCGCTGGATGGCCTGCTCGAAGCCGAAGCCGGCGTGAATCACCCCGATGGATCCCACCAGACTCGCCGGCGCGGCAACGATCTCGTCCGCAGCGGCGGCAATATAGTAGGCACCACTGGCACCGATATCCTCGACGACCGCGATGATCGGCTTGTCGCCGCTCTCGCGCAGCCGCATCACTTCGTCGTAGATCCGCTGTGACTGCACCGGACTGCCTCCCGGGCTGTCGATATGCAGCACCACTGCCTTCGCCGCCGAGGCCTTCCAGGCACGCTCGACACCTTCGATGACGCGCGAGGCACTCGCCGGTGAATCACGATCGATCACGCCTTCCACCTCGACCACACCAAGATGCGGTCCTTCGGCCTCCAGCGGCCCTTGAGCGGCAAAAAGGCCATAGAACGTCAGTGCCAGGGACGACAGGATCAGTAGCGCGAAGACGAAACGGAAGAACAGCTTCCAGCGCCGCGTACGCCGCTGTTCGACGAGCACCCCCTCGATCCAGCGATCAAGCATGGCCTGCTCGGCCAGGCGGCGGCGCTCGCGAAGCGTCTCGGCATCGTCACTGTCACCGTCGACAGGCACGCTCTCGGCCTCGCCTTGTCCCCGGGCCTGCCGGCGCCGCCGCGCTTCCTCCGCGGACAGCTCCGGCCCCTCGGTCCAGTCGTCATTGTTGTCGCTCATACTGACCTCGTCTCCCAGACGCTTGCTCAACCATGGAGCCAATCGATCAGCTCGGGAAAACTCCCGGCCGTGAAGGTCGGCCGACTGGCGGCCAGACGCTCGGGCTCGTGTACACCGTAGGTCACCGCGATGCGATCCATGCCCAGCGCCCGGGCCATTTCCATGTCATATTCGGTATCGCCGACCATCACCGCCTCATCGACCGCGACGCCGAGCTCATCGAGCAACTCCTCGAGCATCTGCGGATGCGGCTTGGAACGGGTCTCGTCGGCCGTGCGACTGGCATGGAACCAGGCGCCACTGCCGCTCTCGCGAAAGACGCGATCCAGCCCCCGCCGGCTCTTGCCGGTTGCCACCGCCAGGCGCGAGCGATCGCTGGCTCGCAAGCGAGCCACCCCCTCGCTCACCCCAGGGTAAAAGGGCATCGGCGTGGTGTCGCCTTCGACAAAGTAATGGGCATAACGCTGCTTGAGGGCCTCGGCGCGCTCCGCGTCGATCCCGGGACACAGCTTGGCGATGGCTTCGGGCAGGCCCAGCCCGATGATGTCCCGCACCCGCTCGTCCGGCAACTCACCCCAGCCGATATCGCGACCGGCGGCCTGCATGCTGGCGACGATCCGGCCCACGGAGTCCATCAGGGTGCCATCCCAGTCGAAGATCATCAGTCGGTAGCGCATGGTGTCTCCATGTCATTGAGCCTGGCGGGCACGTGCAAGCACGGCATCGAGCGATTCGCCGAGCGGTGCGCGAATCTGCACCGGCTTGCCGCTGGTCGGTTCGGGAAAGGTCAGCGAAGAGGCGTGCAGGAAGAGCCTGGACAGACCCCACCGGGCGGCGAGTCGTTGTCCTTCTCGGGACCCGTACTTGTCGTCGCCCAGCAGCGGATGCCCCGCATGAGCCGCGTGGACACGAATCTGGTGAGTACGCCCGGTAACCGGCTCCGCCTCCATCAGGGTCGCGCCGGCGAAGGCCTCGCGCACGGCGAAGCGCGTGCGTGCCACCTTGCCGCCGGCGTCGACCCGTACGCGCCGCTCCCCATTGCCGGCATCGAAGCGGTCCAGGCGAGCACTGACGAAATCGCGACGTGCCGGCCAGCGTCCAGCCACCAGCGCCAGGTAGCGCTTGTTCATCTCATGGCGCTTGAGCGCCGTATTGAGCGTCAGCAACGCCGAGCGCGACTTGGCCAGCAGCAGGCATCCCGAGGTGTCACGGTCCAGGCGGTGTACCAGCTCGAGAAAGTCCAGGTCCTCGCGCACCTGGCGCAACGCCTCGATCAGGCCGATCTTGACGCCACTGCCGCCATGCACGGCGAGACCCGAGGGTTTGTTGATCACCAGCCAGTCACGCCCCTCGAGCAGCACGCTGCCGGCCAGCAGGTTGCGCAGATTTTCGCTGACCTCGCGGACCGCCTCGCGGGGCGCCAGCTTGAGCGGCGGAATACGCACCACGTCGCCCGTCGCCAACCGTGAGTCGGCCTTGACCCGCTTCTTGTTCACCCGTACTTCGCCCTTGCGCACGATACGGTAGATCAGCGAACGCGGTGCGCCCTTGAGGCGCGTCATCAGAAAATTATCGATCCGTTGGCCAGCCTGGCCTTCGGTCACTTCTACCCATTGTACATCGCGGCCATCGGCCATGCCGGCTCACTCCACTGAATACCTGATACCTGCGGAAAGGGAAATACTGAATAAATCGCCGAGCATAGTGAAGGCTAGGCCCGTTCCCGACGGGCCATCGCATTTCCCACATCCATGTGGGTCACGCAAGGCGCACGGCGCACAGAAAGCGAGACATAACACGAGGTTAGGAGAGCTTTCGAGCACCGCGTAACGCAGCGATTTGCATGCGCAGGCATTTAAGCAATGTTTCCAAAGGGCGCATTCTATCGCAGTGAGCCCCATCCTGCGCCAATTGCTGGGCACCCCCTTTACTGTTATATTGCCGACTCGTTCCAATGGGTTGAAATGCCCGTGAAGCGCGCCTGCACGACGCACACGCAGGCCGGAACGAAAAGATCAGGCCGCGACGACTCTCGCCAATCCGAGGTCCCGCCGCCGAAGTGAAAGCGATACAACGCCACGCCCGCCCGATCACGTCCGAGATGACGCGATACGAGATCACGGGATACGTACAACATCGTGCCGGAGGCCGGCGTTGGCGAATCGATGAATGCCAGGTGTTGGCGGTGACCGCAGGGCCGGATGGGCGAAGTCCCGCCGAGACATGTCCTGCCTCCGCCCCGTACTCAACATGATCATGCCGTGCCGGCCAGGCCAACCAATCGCCACCGACACGGCCGGGCGCAGTTCCGCATCCGCGACATGCGCTGAGCACAAGCACGCAGCACCCAGCGGTTCGCCTTCGTCGATGCATGGAAGCCCAAGGGCTTGATGATCGTCGCGAGAGGCACGGGTTTCGAGACATGGTTGGCGATCCAGCGCCGCCCAGGCGGCGCCAGCACGGGATCCCCGCACCTGGCCGGAATACCGAGCCCGACACCGTCCGACATCAGGTTCATGGAGCTGTCTGGGCGCCCACCGGCGCGTCCATTTTGCGAGACGCCATGAAACGGATGCTCATCAATGCGACCCAGCCCGAAGAGCTGCGCGTCGCCCTGGTCGATGGACAACGCCTCTACGACCTGGACATCGAATCCGGTGCCCGGGAACAGAAAAAAGCCAACATCTATCGCGGCAGGATCACCCGCGTCGAACCCTCACTGGAAGCCGCCTTCGTCGACTTCGGTGCCGAACGTCACGGTTTTCTTCCCCTCAAGGAAGTCTCTCGCGACTACTTCATCAAGGAACCCTCGGGGCGCCCCAGCATCAAGGAGGTCCTCAAGGAGGGGCAGGAAGTCATCGTCCAGGTCGACAAGGAGGAACGTGGCAACAAGGGCGCGGCCCTGACCACCTTCATCAGCCTGGCCGGCCGCTTCCTGGTCCTGATGCCCAACAACCCTCGCGCCGGCGGTATCTCGCGGCGTATCGAGGGTGAAGAGCGCGCCCAGCTCAAGGACGCCATGGGGCAGCTGACCGTGCCCGACAAAATGGGCCTGATCGTGCGCACCGCCGGCATCGGCCGTTCCCCCGAAGAGCTGCAGTGGGACCTGGATTATCTGGTACAGGTCTGGGAGTCGATCACCGGCGAGGCCGGCAAGCGCCCCGCCCCCTTCCTCATCTATCGCGAATCCAATGTCATCATTCGCGCCATGCGCGACTATCTCCGCCAGGACATCGGCGAGGTACTGATCGACAGCGAGGAAGTGCACCAGGAGGCGCTCACCTTCATTCGCCAGGTGATGCCTTCCTATCAGCAGAAGATCAAGCGCTACGCCGACGAGGTGCCGCTGTTCTCGCGCTTCCAGATCGAGTCGCAGATCGAGACCGCCTACGAGCGCGAGGTCAAGCTGCCCTCCGGTGGCTCCATCGTCATCGACCATACCGAAGCCCTGGTCTCGATCGATATCAACTCGGCACGCGCCACCCGCGGCAGCGACATCGAGGAGACCGCGCTGCAGACCAACCTCGAGGCCGCCGACGAGATAGCCCGCCAGCTGCGCCTGCGCGACATCGGCGGCTTGGTGGTCATCGACTTCATCGACATGAGCCCGGCCCGCAATCAGCGCGAGGTCGAGAACCGGGTGCGCGATGCGCTCAAGATCGACCGCGCCCGAGTGCAGATCGGTCGCATCTCGCGCTTCGGCCTGATGGAAATGTCCCGCCAGCGCCTGCGTCCTTCGCTCGGCGAGACCAGCGGCGTGGTCTGCCCGCGCTGTGACGGTCAGGGCACCATTCGCGATGTTCGCTCCATCTCGCTGTCGATCATGCGCCTGATCGAGGAAGAGGCCATGAAGGAGCGCAGTGCCCAGATCCGGGCCATCCTGCCCGTTCCCGTGGCCACTTACCTACTCAACGAGAAGCGCAGCGTGCTGGCCGACATCGAACAACGCCAGGACGTGCGCGTGGTGTTGCTGCCCCACCCCGACATGGACACGCCGCACTACGACGTGCAGCGCCTGCGCGACGACCACGTCGACGAGGAAGGCGGCATCCAGTCCAGCTTCGAGATCTCCACCGACACCGAGGTCGGCCGCGAACCCGAGGCGGCCTTCGGCAAGCCCGTCAAGCGTGACGAAGCCGCGGTCAAGACCGTCGTGCATCATGAGCCGGCCCCGGCGTCCCTGCAGCAGGACGCCCCGAGCCAGCCCGCCGCCAAGCCTGCCGCCGCGCCCGTGCCGGCCCAGCGCGAGGGTGTGCTGGGTCGACTGGTCAAGGGCTTCACCCGCCTGTTGAACGGCGAAGAGGACGCTACCGGCAGCCAGAGCGCTTCCCGGACCACCCAGTCGCGTACCGAGACACCGACGCGCGACACCAGCACCGACCGGCGCCAAGACAAGAGCGACCAGAGCGGTGCCTCTTCTTCCGGCGGTGGAGATGGTCGACAGCGCAATCGTCGCCAGCGCTCGGACCGCTCCGACAACGCCCGCTCCGACAACCGTGGCAGCAACAATGCCAAGGGGCAGTCTCAGGGAGACGACAAGACTTCCACGTCCGATAACCAGAGTCGCGGCAACCGTGGCGGCCGTGGTCGTCGCCAGGACGAGGGGCGTGGCAATGCCCAGGAGACGCGTGGCAACGCGTCCAGGGACACTCGCAAGAACAAGAATCAGGACAATCAGGGCAAGGGGCAGGATAAACAAGGCAAGAGCCAGGACAGCCGCGCCAAGACCCAGGACAATCGCAAGTCCAGCGATAACGAGCGCCAGAAGGGTAATGCCGACGTCGCCAAGACCGAGCGCAAGGACGACGACACCAGGTCGACGACCCCCGACAAGCCCAAGCGCACTCGTAACAACCCGCGCCAGCGCAGCCGCCAGCATGCCTTGAACCCCAAGGCCGAGGCCGAGCAGAAACGCCTGCAGGAAGAGGCTGCACGCGAAGCCTCTCAGGCCGACGCCAACAACACGGCAGGCCAGGCCGACCAGGCTGCCGACCCCAGGGCCGAGGCACCGACATCCGAAACGCCCAAGCCGGAGAAGGCGCAGGCCAGGACCGAGGACAAGGCGGCCGCTAGCCAGCCGACCGACGCTGCCAAGGCCGCCGAGCCAAAGGCGGAAGCGTCAACGGCCGAAACCTCGACGCCCGAACCGGCCAGCCAGCCGGAGAAGGCTCAGGCGCCGACCGAGACCAAGGCGACTACCGGCCAGCCGGCCGAGACCGCCAGGTCAGAGGCAACCGCATCCAAGGCGGAAACCAAGGCCGAAGAAAGCGCCAAGCCCGAGACCAAAGCCCCTCAAGCCAAGACGTCGGAGGCTGAGTCGACCCAACAGTCGGAGAAGGCTCAGGCACCGACCGAGGCCAAGGCGACTACCGGCCAGCCGGCCGAGACCGCCAGGTCAGAGGCAACCGCGTCCAAGGCGGAAACCAAGGCCGAAGAAAGCGCCAA
>NZ_JAVXUS010000028.1:0-17871 GCF_032334135.1 Halomonas sp. I1 | reverse complement strand
AAGCCCGAGACCGAAGCCCCTCAAGCCAAGACGTCGGAGGCTGAGTCGACCCAACAGTCGGAGAAGGTTCAGGCGCCGGCCGAGACCAAGGCGGCCGCTGATAAGCCGACCGAAACCGCCAAGTCAGAGGCAACCGCGTCCAAGGCGGAAACCAAGGCCGAAGAAAGCGCCAAGCCCGAGACCGAAGCCCCTCAAGCCAAGACGTCGGAGGCTGAGTCGACCCAACAGTCGGAGAAGGTTCAGGCGCCGACCGAGACCAAGGCGGCCGCTGATAAGCCGACCGGAACCGTCAAGTCCGAGGCTGAGACCAAGGCTGAAGAGAGTGCCAAGCCCAAGGCCACAGCACCTCAGGACAAGGCGCCTCAAGCCGAGTCGACCGGGCAGCCGGAGAAGGCTCAGGCGCCGACCGAGGCCAAGGCGGTCACCAACCAGCCGGCCGAAACCGCCAAGTCCGAGGCAACCGCGCCCAAGACTGGGGCCAAGGCCGAAGAAAGCGCCAAGCCCGAGACCGAAGCACCGCGGGCCGAAGCGCCTCAAGCCAAGACGTCGGAGGCTGAGTCGACCCGGCAGCCGGAGAAGGCTCAGGAGCCGGCCGAGACCAAGGAGCAAACGGCAACGGAAAGTGCGTCCGAATCCAGGCGCCGCCGTCGCCGGGCCCATAATGATCCTCGGGAAATCCGTCGACGCGAAAAGGAAGCCAAGCGCCAGGAAGGCGGCCAGGGCTGACCCCACCGGGCTTCCATGACGAAAAACGCCCATGGCCATCTGGTCACGGGCGTTTTTCATTCAAGGGACTTTCGAAATACGCTCGACGGCTGAAAATCCACTCGGAATGCTGCCATGCACCTCACCGAAACATCCAACCCGCTACGAGGCGTACGACCCGCGGCATCACGACATAGACGACAAGGCCCACGATCGTGGCCGCGAACAGCCCGTTGCGCACTCCCCAGATGTCGAGTTGCGGGATGAATGACAGGACAGGCTGCCAGAGAATCGGCACGATCATGGTCAGCGGCCAGATCACCGCCGTGGTGACCACCCATTGCTTCCAGCGCACGGGCTGCTGGCGCTTCGCTGCAGGAGCCGTGAACCAGTAATCGATGCCACTATGAATCTCGATGGCTTCCTCCTGCTGCAAGGCAGGCCGGATCTCCTCGATGAGCCGACGGCGCTCCTCGGAATGGCGCCAGCGATCGGCTTCGTCTTCCGTGGCAAAACGCAGTGCGATCTCGTAATCCTGGCTGCCTGCCGGCGGTCGCATCACATGTACGCCTTGATGGCCGCAGTAACGACCGGCCACGTCGATGATGCGGCGTAGCCAGTCTTCATAGCGTTCGATGGCATCGGGATTCACCCGATGCTGGATACGAAGGGTGATACTGCTCCCCGAGGAGGAGGAGATGGAAGATGACGTCATGGACATGGTCGTCACTCGATGAGGAAAATGGCGTAACGGAATCACGACGCCCAGGGCAACGGCGGCGGCATCAGTCGCTCGCCATCGTAGCCTTCTATGGTACCGAAGCGTTCATGTCCCGCTTCCCAGTCACGCTGGGCCTGGATGATCTCCGCCCGGCTGTGACCGACGAAGTTCCACCAGATCAGTATTTCCTCGCCGAGCGGCTCTCCCCCTACCAGGATGGCACGTCCCCCGGCCGGAAGAGACAGGGTGACGGATGAGCGACCACGCCCCAGATAGGCCATTTCATTCGCCGAGAAAACATCCCCCTCGATATCCAGGGAACCTTCCAGCGGCATGATGCCGTACTCGAAGTCCTCTCGCAGCGACAACGACAGCGTGGCACCTTCACGGCAAGCCAGGTCGACGCCGACCAGCTCCGAAAAAGCAAGGGTCGGCGCACGCCGGCCCTCGAACTCCCCGGTCAGCAAGGTATGTTCGACGCCTTGTGACGTCCAGCCGGGTAGATCGGGGTAATGGTCGAAGCGCGGCTCGGCCTGTCGATGCGCATCGGGCAAGGCGATCCACAACTGGGCGGCATGCAGGTGCGTCTCGCCGGAAATCGATTCTTCGGTATGGCTGATTCCCCGCCCTGCCGTCATCAGGTTGACCTGGCCGGGACGGATCACTTGTTCGTTGCCCAGACTGTCACGGTGCAGCACCTTGCCTTCGATCATCCAGGTAAAAGTCTGAAGACCGATGTGTGGATGCGGACCGACACGCAAGCCGCCGGCGTCCCCCTTGAAGACGGCGGGACCCGCATGATCCAGAAAGCACCAGGCCCCCACCAGGCGCCGGTGGCGGGACGGCAGCACCCGGTTCACCTCGATACCACCGACATCGGCAGTGCGCGGTGACACATGCTGTACCTGGCGCTTGCCCTCGATGACCGGGCAATCCATCGAGGATGCCACCTCACGATCGTCCACCTGTGTGCTCATGATGCTACCCCCCTTTCGTCCGATAATCGGGAAAGGCTCGACCCCGAAGGGCCGAGCCTGACGCGTCAGGATCTCGCCTGTTGAGCATAGCTCTGCATGAGGTTGGAGTAGGCCGGCAGATGGCTGGCCAGCAGCCCCCCGAACCCTTCGATGTCGTTGCGCCAGTCACGATGCAGCTCGCCACCGACAGCGAACCAGGTCATCAACTGGGCACCGGCCTGGGACATGCGATTCCAGGCCGCATCCCGTGTCGTCTGGTTGAAGGTGCCCGAGGCATCGGTGACCACGAACACCTCATAGCCTTCCTCCAGTGCCGAGAGCACCGGAAAGGCCACACAGACCTCGGTCACGACCCCGGCAATGAGCAGTTGCTTCTTGCCGGTGGCCTTGATGGCATCGACGAAATCCTGATTGTCCCAGGCATTGATCTGTCCCGGGCGCGCAATATAAGGCGCGTTCGGGAATGCCTCCTTGAGCTCCGGCACCATGGGACCATTGGGGCCATCCTCGAAGCTCGTGGTGAGAATGGTCGGAATCTCGAAGAACTTGGCAATGTCGGCCAGAGCCAGCACATTGTTCTTGAAATCATCCGGGCTGAAGTCACGCGCCAGGGACAGAAGTCCTGCCTGGTGATCGACCATCAACAGTGCCACATCGTCCTTGTTCAATCGCTGATAGGTAAAGGACATGCTCATTCTCCTCTTGTGGCTGGAAATCCCGGCAACCCCGTCGGCTACCGGGCAACACGCCAGCGGCCGAGCCGCTATTGACCTGGTAATCCAATAGATCGTCCTGATCTATTGGATTGTCGCCCGCACCACGCTGGCGCAGAGGCGTGGATCTTCTGGTGTGGCGCGGGCTCGCGCCGGCCTGACGGCCGGCGGCGGCACGTCCCTGTGCCGCGATTCACTCGACATAAAAGCTTGCCGGGTTAATAGTCGCTCAGGACGCCATACCGACCGTCCTGAAATTCGCTGAAGGCCTGATGAATTTCCTCCGCGGAGGTCATGACAAAGGGGCCGTGGCCCACGACGGGCTCGTCGATGGGTTCACCGCTCAGCAGCAGCAACCTGGCATCGTTATTGGCCTCGAGGTGCAACGCCTCGCCACGCCGCTCAAAGACCGCCACGGCCTCATCGCGCACGACCGTATCGCCGTTGACGAGCACGGTACCGTCCAGCACGACCAGCAGGGTCGTGTGGCCATCGGGCACGGACATTGCCGCATCCCCGCCGGCAACAAGCCGAATGTCCCACATGTTGACCGCCGTGAACGTTTGGGCCGGTCCCTGATGCCCAGCATAGTTGCCGGCCACGACACGTACCTCTCCGCTCTTCCCCGCCAGCGGCACGCGAGGAATATCCGCCTCGAGAAGGGTTTGATAAGCTGGAGGCGCCTCTTTGTGGCGGGCTGGCAGGTTGACCCATAACTGCACCATCTCGAGCAGACCGCCGCTTTCGGTAAAGGCCTGCGAGTGGAACTCCTCGTGGACGATTCCGGCACCGGCCGTCATCCATTGGACATCCCCCTTGCCGATGCGACCGCCGCCGCCCGAAGAATCCCGATGCTCGAGTTCCCCTTCGTAGACGAGCGTGACGGTTTCAAAGCCACGGTGGGGATGCGCCCCCACACCCCGCGGCGTCGTGCCTGGCTGAAACGTATGGGGCCCCGCATGGTCGAGCAGCAGAAATGGACTGAGATGCTGTGCTCCCATGCGGTCATAGGTGAACAAGGAGCGCACGGGAAAGCCGTCTCCGACCCAGTGTCCTCGGGGAGCGCCGTATACACCCTGGATCTTCTTCATCGTCGGACTCCTGTTTGGTGAAGGAGGCATGAAGCCTCGATGACCAGAAGGCTATTTCAAGAACGAAGATCCATCTAGACGGCTTTTTCGGGAATGACCGTCCCAATTATAGGACGACAAGATGCAAGACCTCAACGATCTCTATTACTTTGTCCAGGTCGTGGATCACGGCGGTTTCGCCCCTGCCGGCCGGGCACTCGGAATTCCAAAGTCGAAGCTCAGCCGTCGCATCATCCAGCTCGAGGAGCGCCTGTCGACGCGGCTGATCAACCGTTCGACACGACGCTTCTCCGTCACCGAGCTGGGACAGGCCTATTACCGGCACTGTGTCGCGATGCTGGTGGAGGCCGAGGCCGCCGAGGAGCTGATCGAGCGCAACCATGCACAACCACGGGGCACAGTGAAGCTCAGTTGCTCACCGAGCGTATTGCACTATCTGATTACCCCGTTGCTGGTCCGCTTCATGAGCCATTGCCCGCACGTCAATGTGCAGGTGGAGGCCACCAGCCGGCGAGTCGATGTGATCAAGGAAGGCTTCGATCTGGCAATCAGGATACGCTTCCCTCCCCTGGAGGATAGCGACCTGACCATGAAAGTACTGGCCAGAAGCCCTCAACGACTGATGGCGGCCCCGAGTCTCGTCGAACGCTACCCCGTTCCCGAAACGCCGGCCGATCTCCGGGCTCTACCCAGCCTGGATTTTGCGCAATACGACAAGCAGCATGTCTGGGACCTGGTCGGTCCGGAGGGTGCCACGGCCCAGATTCCCCATCACCCACGCCTGGTCACGGACAGCGCCGAGACGCTGCATCAGGCCGCCCTGGCAGGACACGGCGTCGTCAAGCTGGCCATGTTGGTCGGCCACAGCGACCTGGCCAGGCATGACTTGATCGACGTCCTGCCCGGCTGGGAACCCCGGGGCGGCATCCTGCATGCGGTATTTCCCTCGCGCCGAGGCCTGCTGCCCGCCGTGCGTGCCTTCCTGGATTTTCTGGACGAACACATCGAGGAGGAGGACTTCTTGACCTTCCAGCATGGGGAGACGGGAGAGCGATGGGAGGAGGGCTAGAGCCGGCAAGCGACGGCCATGACAGAGATCTGGCCCGAGTCCCCGGCCACGATCGATGTTCTGTACCTGAGCCGGGCGACGGCTGCCGGGACATGCCGTCATTTTCCCGTGTCCGCTTCTCCCAGCAGACGTGGCTCTCGTTCGAGGGAAACATCGAAGGTGCTCTGTACCCGTTTGGCCACCTCGGCCGCCACCTCCAGCAGCTCCTCGACGGTCCCCCCGCCATGGTGCACCAGCACCAGGGCCTGTCGGTCATGGACACCGAAATGCCCATGCCGCCATCCTTTCAGGCCACACCGATCGATCAGCCAGCCCGCCGCCAGTTTGACGCCGGCGGCCTGGGGGAATTGCGGCATGTCCGGATACTCGGCATGCAGCGCCGCAGCGTGTTCGGGCGATACAAGGGGATTCTTGAAGAAGCTCCCGGCATTGCCGAGTCGGGCCGGATCCGGCAGTTTCTCGCGTCGCACGGCGCTGACGGCCTCGGCGACCTCGAGTGATGAAGGCGTCGCGGAAACGCGTTGCGACAGATCCCCGTAACCCAGGCGCGGCGCCGCATGGCGTGACAGCCGCAGGACCAGCCCGATGATCGCCACTCGCCCGGCCAGTTCACGCTTGAAGATGCTGTCGCGATAGCCGAAGGCGCACTCATCGGGCGTCATCGTCGTCTCGCGTCCATCTTCAAGCGATACCACGCGAACGCTTTCCAGCACCTCGTGAAGTTCCACGCCATAGGCCCCGATATTCTGGATCGGCGCCGCCCCGCAGTGGCCGGGAATCAACGCCAGATTCTCGACGCCCCACAGGCCGCGGCGTGCCAGCGCCATCACCAGGTCATGCCACACCACACCGGCATCGACATGCACCAGTACCTCCCGCTCCCGCTCTTCCAGCCACCAGTCTGCCATCGCCGGCTGGATGACCAGGCCCGACAGGGTCGCCGGCAGGATCACGTTGCTGCCGCCACCGAGCAGCAGGGGCCGGCATTGCTGCCGCTCGGCCAGCGCCAGTGCCTCCGCCAGTTGTTCCGGCGACGCAGGGGCAACGAAGCGCTCGACACGACACGGCAGCCCCAGGGTATTGAAGCGGGAAAGGTCGTGATCGCACCTGACATCCAGGCTCAAGACGACGTCTCCAGGCGCTCTCGTATACTGTCCAGCAGGCCCCGAGAGGCGGCTTCCAGAAGGTCCATCATGTCCTCGAAGCCTCGCTCCCCGCCGAAGTAGGGGTCGGGGACCGGCGTGTCGGGTAGACCGGCGAACGCCAGGAACAACCCGACATGCGCCCGACAGTCCGCTGGGCACTGAGCCTGCAGGGCGGCCAGGTTGTCCTCGTCCATGGCCAGCAGATAGTCGAAGCGCTCGAAATCGGCCGCCTCGAGCTGCCGCCCGCGTAGCCCACCGATATCCAGGCCACGACGCGACGCCGCCTTGCGGGCACGCGGATCGGGCGCCTCCCCGACATGCCAGGGGCCGACCCCGCAGGAGTCGATCTCGACACGATCGGCCAGGCCGGCCTCGTCGAGCATCTGACGAAACATGCCTTCGGCAGTGGGCGAGCGACAGATATTGCCGAGGCAGACGAAGAGTATCCGGATCATGTCGCGTCCTCTCCCTGGCCACGCAGCCACTCGCGCACTTGCTCGAGATCCTCGGCCGTATCCACGCCGGGCGGATTGGGTTCCCGAGCCAGGCCGACCTGAATGGCATGACCATGATGCAGGGCCCTCAACTGCTCGAGCTGTTCGAGCTGCTCCAAGGGCGACGGCGCCCAGTCACGATATTCGGCGAGAAAACTCGCGCGATAGGCATAGATGCCGATATGCCTCAGCCAGGCATCGGTCCGGAGTCGTTCGGGGCGCTTGGCGAAGGCGTCTCTATCCCAGGCCTCTCTATTCCAGGGGATGGGCGCCCGCGAGAAGTACAGCGCCCTGCCCGACGCCGTGCGTACCACCTTCACGGCATTGGGATTGAACAGCGTCTCGACATCGGTGATCGGCTCGGCAAGCGTGGCGATGGAGGCGCCGGGATCGTCGAATAGCCGCATGGCCACCTGATCGATCAGGGCCGGCGGAATCAGGGGCTCGTCGCCCTGAACATTCACCAGCACGGCATCGCCGGGCAGTGCCAGCCGCTCGGCCACCTCGGCCAGGCGGTCGGTTCCCGAAGGATGGTCGTCACGGGTCATCACCACCTCGGCATCCCGGCCATCGAAGGCGGTGCGGATACGCTCGTCGTCGGTGGCCACCACTACCCGGGCGGCAGCACTGGCACAGGCACGGCGCCAGACGTGAGCGACCATCGGCTCTCCGGCGATATCCAGCAGCGGCTTGCCCGGCAGGCGTGTGGAAGCGAAACGCGATGGAATCACGGCGATGAAATCCTGCATTCCTCTCCCCTCAGGCTTCGCCATGGCGTCCCGGAGACGCCGGCAGCTTCTCGTCGACATCCATCTGCCTGGCCTCGTCGGGTAGCATGACCGGGATCCCATCACGCACGGGATACGCCAGGCCATCATAGCGGCACAATAGCTCGTCGGCCTCGCGGTCGTATTTCAGCTTGCCCTTGCACAGTGGGCATACCAGCATCGCCAGCAGTTCCTTGTCCATGTCGTCGCCTCCATGAGCGATTTCGTCAGCCATTTCAGAGCATGGCACGGAGATTCATGACATCGCCAGACGCGCGTCCAGCCAGTCGACGAAGGCCGGTTCGGGCACCGCTTCCACATCCAGGCTCCAGGCCTCGGCGATCAGCCCCCGACACTTGACCGCATCCTTGGCGGTCATCACCACCGGTCGGTCGTCGTCGAAGGCCAGATCAACGGCGGTGAACCGGTGGTGATCGCCGAAGGCATGGGCCTCAAACTCGACACCGAGTTCACGCAATGTCTCGAAGAAGCGCGCCGGCCGGCCGATACCGGCCAGGGCGTGCACCGGCCCGGTGAAGGGAAGCGGCGACAGGCTCCGTCGACGCCCATCACCCAGAGCACGCCAGGCGACAGGCGTCAGGTGCATGGCATGGCCGGACGCCAATGTCTGCTGATGCATCCGACCGTTGACCATCACCGCGTCCACGCTCGCAAGACGCTCGGCGGGCTCACGCAAGGGGCCAGCCGGCAGGCAGTGCCCGTTGCCCAGGCCGCGATGACCATCGACCACCACGATCTCCAGATCACGGCCCAGTGCCAGGTGTTGAAGCCCATCGTCGCTGATCAGGATGTCGCAACCCGCCTCCAGCAAACGACGCCCGCCCCGAGGCCGGTCCGGGTCGACCACCACGGGACAGCCGGTCTGGTCGGCCAGCATGCGCGGCTCGTCGCCGCTCTCCGCGACCGACGTGTCCGCCTCGAGATACAGGGGATACCGATCGGACCGACCGCCGTAGCCCCGCGACAGGATCCCCGGCGTCCACCCCGCCTCGCCGAGGTGGCGCGCCAGCCAGGCCACCAACGGCGACTTGCCGGTTCCCCCGAGGGTAATGTTGCCCACCACGACCACCGGCACCGGCGCACGCCATACCGCCCGCCGCCCGTTGGCGTAGGCTCGTGCCCGGCGACGCATCACACAGCGATAGAGCGCCTCCAGAGGGCGCAGCGCCATGAGCCAGCGCTCACCGCCATAGGCCGCTTCCAGCCAGCGCTCGGCGAGCGATCTCATGCTGGCTCGCTCTCCCGAAACTGCAGACGATGCAGGGCCGCGTAGGCGCCATCCCGGGCCAGCAGCTCGGTATGGCTACCCTGCTCGACGATCTCGCCGGCTTCCATCACCAGGATGCGGTCGGCACGCTCGATGGTCGACAGGCGATGGGCGATGACGAAGGTGGTACGGTCGCGACACACTTCTTCCAGGGCGGCCTGGATGTAGCGCTCCGATTCGGTGTCCAGTGCCGAGGTGGCCTCGTCCAGCACCAGCAGTGGCGCATCCTTGAAGATTGCCCGGGCAATGGCCAGGCGCTGACGCTGCCCCCCCGACAGCATGACACCATTCTCTCCCACCACGGTGTCATAGCCTTCCGTCAGGCCTTCGATGAACTCGTGGGCATGGGCGGCACGAGCGGCAGCCTCGATGGCTGCCGGGTCGGCATGCTCCAGGCCATAGGCAATATTGTCGGCGATACTCGCGTTGAACAGCGTGACCTGTTGGGACACCAGGGCGATGCAGCGACGCAGCGGTGCCAATCGGTACGTCTCGAGCGGCACGTCATCGATCAGGATGCGGCCCGCCGTGGGACGATAGAAACGGGGCAACAGGCCCATCAGGGTCGACTTGCCGCTGCCCGATCGACCGACGATGGCGACCATCTCGCCCGGCGACACCTCCAGGTCGATGCCCTTGAGCACCTCGGGTTGATCACTGCCATAGGCGAATCGTACGCCCTCGAAGCGCACGCGCCCTTCCAGGCGACCCGGCTCTCGATCGCCCGAGTCTTCCTCGGGGGCTTCCTCGAGCAGGCCGAACAGCTCGCCGGCTGCGGCGATCCCCTTCTGCACGGTGGCATTGATCTCGGTGAGCTGGCGTACCGGCTTGGCCATCAGGGAGGCGGCGGTAATGAACGCCACGAACTCGCCGGGCGTCATGTCCGCCATCAGCGCCGGCGACATGGCGAGCCATACCAGTGCCGCCAGGGCGAACGCCACCAGCAGTTGAATGACCGGCGTGCTGGTGGCCTTCGTCAGGGCCTCCTTCATGCTCTGGCGACGGTTGACCTCACTGGCCGCGGCGAAGCGTGCCTTCTCGTAGGACTCGGCACCATGGGTGCGCACCACCCGATAACCGGACAGGGCTTCGGACGCCACATGGGTCACGTCCCCCATGGAGCGCTGGATTCGCTGCGAGATGCGCCGAAACCGCTTGCTGGCATAACTGACCACACCGCCGATGATCGGCGTCACGGCGAGGAACAGCAGCGTCAGCATCCAGTTGGTCCACAACAGGTAGGCGATCAGCCCGAGCACGAAGAGCCCTTCACGCAGCAGGATAGTGATCGCCTTGGTCGCGGCGCCGGTCACCTGTTCCACATGGTAGGTCACACGCGAGATCAGATGCCCGGAGGAATGTGCATCGAAGAAGCGACCGGGCAGATGCAGCATGTGATTGAAGACATCACAGCGCAGCGCATGCACCAGGTTGCGAGCCACATGGCTCATGAAATAGGTGCCGAGGAAGGTTCCCAGCCCACGACAGGCGAACATGCCCACCACAAACAGGGGGAGCCATAGCCGAAAGGCGGCATCCGGGTTCTGGATACCGTCGATCAGCCGTTTCATCATCTCGGCCAGCGCCGTGCTCGAGGCTGCATAGAGCAGGTAGCCCACAATGGCCAAGGCGAAGGCTCGCCAGTGAGGCCTGACGTAACCCAGCAGACGCTTGTAGAGGGTCCAACCGGAGTATTCGGTCACGGTGACTCCGCTTCGGTGGATGGCGGCACGGGCGAGCCCGGCATCGTTGCAGGCGATTCTAACGCAAGGCAGCCCGGGCCGACACCGCCGGACCGCCGGGGGAGAGGCCGCGCCGCGATGATGCGCGGGTCCTCGTACTCCCCAAGCGTCAGGGTCAAGGCACCATCCTGGGCCGTGTTCCACAGACAGGTGCCGGCATTCCGGAAACGCCGCACCACCTCGGCGGCAGGATGCCCGAAGCGACTGCCACGTGCCGCACTGAAGAGGACCGCCCCGGGCGACAGTCGATTCACCAGGGAAGGCCCGGAGCTGGTTCGGCTGCCATGATGCCCCGCCACCAGCACCGTGACCGGTCCCGAGATATCCCTCAGGAAGCTGCGCTCGACCCGTCGGCCGACGTCGCCGGGTATCAGCAACTGTTGCTCCCCAGCGGTGATCAGCAAGACACAGGAGCGATCATTGTCGGACAGCCCCTCGACTCGAGACGGCGGCCAGAGAAAACGGAATTCGACACCGTCGCGCTGCCAGACCCGACCCGCTCGGCAAGGGGCCGCCTTGACCGGCAACGCTTCGCCCGGAGGCGCCAGGTAACGCCCGACGGTGTGCTCGGCGCCGAGAGCCGCCAGGCCTCCGGCATGATCCCGGTCACCATGACTGACGATGACATCGTCGAATACCTGACCGGGTGCCCAGAGCGTCTCGAGCGGCATAAAACCTGAGCCGAAACGCGGCCCGGTATCCACCAGGACGCGATAACCGGTGGTACGCAGCTCCACCAACTGCCCCTGGCCGACATCATACACCCGCGCCCAGAGCGTGCCTCGGGCCGGCTCCGCGACCGGCAACCCGATGCTGCCGGCCACCAGCACCAGGGTACCGACCTGACGCCAACGCCGATCCAGGCCCGGCAAGGCCCAGAGCACACTGACAAGGCCCAGACCAATGGCCAGGGGCCAACGCTGTTCCGGTGGCGGCTGCCAGAGCGGCATGATCGCCACGGCGGCGTCCAGGATGGCGGCCAGCCCCTGGGTCAATCCGGCGAACAGGCTCCAGCAGGCCATCGAGAGCCCCGGTATCCAGGCCAGCAGCCAGCCTGCCAGCCCCAGGGGCACCATCAGGCTACTGACCAACGGTACGGCAACCAGATTGACCAGCGGCGCGGCCGGCGCGAGCCGACCGAACGCCAACAGCACGGCCGCCCCCATGACCGGCGCCAGCAGCCACTGAGTACGGACCAGGGCCAGGCACCAGCCACGCACGCCTCGAGGTCTCGCCCTTCCCTGCCAGATCAGGATCAACAACGCCACGGCGAGAAAGGAGAGCCACAACCCCGGCCGCCAGGCAGATAGCGGATCGAGCAGCAGGACCAGCGCCAGTGCCAGCCACCAAGCCTGCCAGGTGCCCGGTGCGTGTCGACCGCTGGCGACCCAGAGCCCGATCAGCGTCATGACCAGGGCACGCAATGCCGGTGGCTCCAGGCCCGCCAGAACGGCATAGCCAGTGGCGGCCATGCCAGCGAGCCACCAGGGCCAGATCGCCATGCGCCAGCCCCCCGGTGACAGACCACGCGCCAGCAGGCGTGACACCCCCAGCGCGAAGGCAGCCACCAGGCCGATATGCAGGCCGGAGATCACCACCAGATGCGTTGTGCCGCTGGCATTGAGCAGCTCCCAGTCCTGCCTCTCGAGTCGCCGTTCCGCCCCGAGGGTCAAGGCCGCCAGCCAACGCGCAGCCCGTGGCGCCAGCGCTTGAGCATCGAGATGTGTCAGGGCCAGCTCACGCACCGACGCACCGCCCTCGGACAACCGTTGTGCGGCCGGCGACTGACGCAGATAACCGGTGGCCTGGATTCCCTCGCGCCAGAGCCAACCACGGTAGTCGAAGGTTCCCGGGTTGGCGAACCCCGAAGGCGGCCGCAGGCGGGCCGTCAATCGCCAGCGTTCCCCCGCCTGGATATCCGGCCCCTGGTAGACACTCAGGCGTGCTCGGGACAGGTCATCACAAGGGGGCAACCCGAATGCCAGCGGCCGGCAGGCGTCGACCGACAGATCGAGGCGCGCCGTCCCGGCCTGGCGAGAAACGTCGAGCACTCGCGCGTCGAGACGCACGTCCTGGCGGCTCAGGCCCGGCGCCAGCTCACCGCCGGCCACCAGCAATATTCGTACGGCCACGAGCATCGCCACCGCCATCAGCAGAGCCGCACGCCCGCGACGCCACACCAGGCACCAGAGGCCGATGACCCCCACCCCCTGCAGCCACACCGTCGTGGCGAAAGCCCCCATCGATACGCCCGCCAGGGCAGCGAGCGCCAGGGGCATGGCCCATCCCTGTCTCATTCCGTCATCCCTGAACGGCCCACGACATCCGCATGCGTCGCATCGTCCACCAGAGTAGCGTGGCGAGGCACATGGCTTGTATGGATAATAGCCCCTGTTTCGAAGCCGCGAGCCTCTCGTCATGCCGCGCCGACTCCTGCAGCGCTACCTGCCACATCCCGATACGCTCAGGCGCCAACGCTCGCTGCGCTTTCTGGGCCAGTTGATCGGCAATCCTTCGTTATGGATGCTATCCCGGCGCAGCGTGGCCAATGCCTTCTTCGTGGGGCTCTCTTGCGCGCTGCTGCCGATTCCCTTCCAGATGGCCCTGGCAGCACTGGGTGCCTGGCTCATGCGCGCCAACCTGCCGCTGTCCGTGGGGCTGGTGTGGATCACCAACCCGCTGACCATGCCGCTGATCTTCTACGGGAACTATCGACTCGGCGCCTGGCTGCTGGACAGCCCGATACGGGCGGCACCGGACCGCCTGTCGACCCGCTGGATCGCCGAGAAGACCCTCGACATCCTGCCGGCCCTGGCACTCGGCTCGCTGGTGGCGGCGGTGGTCTGCGGCATCGCCGGCAGCCTGATCATCCGGCTACTGTGGCGTTGGCAGGTGGTGCGAAGCTGGAAGCGCCGTGCCGCACGGCGACGGCACCTCCGGAAGATGGAGCGGCCGACGGACGGGCCACCCCTGAAGGACAAGATCAGTCGGGGGAAGCGTCGTCGGCCAGACGACCGCCGTCCAGACGCAGGACGCGATCCTGATGCGCGGCCAGACCCGGATCATGGGTCACGATGACGAAGGCGCATGCCGCCGTGCTGGACAGCTCATCCATCAGCGCCAGGATGCTCGCCGCCGTCGACTGATCGAGATTGCCGGTGGGCTCATCCATCAATACCAGGCTCGGATCGGTCACCAGGGCCCTGGCGATGGCCACCCGCTGACGTTCCCCGCCGGACAGTTCCCCGGGCTTGTGAGCGGCCCGTTCCCGCATGCCGACCCGCGCCAGGATCTCCATGGCCCGTGTCTCGGCCTCGCGCTTGCGCTGGCCACGCACGATCAGTGGCAAGGCGGCGTTCTCCAGGGCGGTGAATTCAGCGAGCAAGTGGTGAAACTGATAGACGAAGCCGATATGGCGATTGCGAAAGCGGCCCAGCGCCGCATCGCCCATGGTGTGCAGCACCTCGCCGGCAACACGTACCTCGCCATGGCTGGGCCGATCCAGCCCGCCCAGCAGGTTGAGCAGGGTCGTCTTGCCCGACCCCGAGCTGCCCACCACGGCGACCCGTTCGCCGGCCCGCACATCGAGTTCCAGGGCATCCAGTACGGTGAGGTCTCGCGGCCCCTCGCGATAGGTCCTCGTCAGCTCGCGGCACGCCAGCATCACCTCGCCCGCTACCGTGTCTCGAGTCATGGCCGTGTCACTCATAGCGCAGCACCTCCGCGGGTTGGACCCTGGCGGCGCGCCAGGCCGGATAAAGTGTCGACAGAAACGTCAGGGCGAAGGCCGCCATCACGATGTTGCCGACATCGGACCACAGCAGCTGCGAGGGCAGTTCGCTGATGAAATAGACACCGGCGTCGAGGAAGTGGATACCGAAGGTCGATTCGACGAAAGCGATGATGTCGGACACGGTCAGGGCCAGCACAACGCCCAGCCCCACCCCGATCAGAATGCCGATCACGCCGATTGCCAGTCCCTGGACCATGAAAATGCCCATGATCGAACGTGGCGTGGCGCCGATGGTGCGCAGTATGGCGATATCGGCATGCTTGTCGGTGACCACCATCACCAGGGTCGAGACGATATTGAAGGCCGCGACCGCGATGATCACGGTGAGCAGCAGCGCGATCATGCGCTTCTCCATCTGGATCGCCTGGAAGAGGTTGCCCCGGGTGTAGGTCCAGTCGAGGCCTCGATAGCCCGCCCCGAGATCGTCGATGATCGACTGAGTCACACTGCCGGCCTTGAACAGATCGTCGAGTTCAAGGCGCAGCCCCCCGACGGCATTGCCCATCCGCGCCAGGGTCTGCATGTCCTCGATGTTGGCATAGGCCAGATTGGCGTCCAGGTCGGCGCCGACACTGAAGATGCCGCTGACCGTGAAGCGCTTGAGTCTGGGAAAGACGCCGGCCGGCGTGATCGATGCCTCGGGCACCAGCAGTGTCACGCTGTCGCCCACACCGACCCCGAGCTGGCGCGCCAGTACTTCGCCCAGCACGACATTCCAGTCGCCTGGCGCCAGATCGTCGAGACGCCCCCGCGTCATGTGCTCGTCGACGATCGACACACGACGCTCCCAGTCGGGTTCGATACCGTTGACCATGGCGCCGTGGTTACGTCCGTCCACCGCGAACATGCCTTGCTGCTCGATATAGGGCGCCGCGCCGATGACATGCTCGCGTTGCGTCAATTGCTCGGCGAGCGACGCCCACTCGGTCATGCCCGAGGGCTTCTCGATCTGGGTATGAGGCACCATCCCCAATATTCGGGTCCGCAACTCCCGGTCGAAGCCGTTCATCACGGAAAGCACGAGAATCAAGACCGCCACGCCCAGCGTCAGGCCCAGCATGGAGGTCAGGGAAATGAAGGAAATGAAGTGGTTACGCCGCTTGGCGCGAACATAGCGCAACCCGATCAGTAGTGGCAGACGATCCAGCATATCAGCGTTCCTTGTCGGCGGGCGCTCATGGTAAGGCTTTTTGAACCCGGCTGCATCGACCCGACCATGCATTTGCGCGATCCTTGCATCATCGGTGTCGCCGGCCTACATTCGCGCATTCCGACACCTCATGAGACCCGCCCCATGGTCAATCGCCTGCTGCCCGAATGGACACCCCAGGACGCCGTGCAACTGACCTGGCCAGGTCCCGACAGCGACTGGGGGCCCTTGCTGGAGCGCATCGAAGCGACGCTCGAGCGTCTGGTGACGGCCATCGCCCGCTATCAGGCGGTGCTGATCGCCGTACCCGACATCCCCACCCGGAACCGGCTGGCCGACCGTTTCGCCCGGCTCGGCATCTCCGAAGATCGCCTGTACCTGATGGTCGCCGAGACCGACGACACCTGGGCTCGCGACCATGGCCCCTTGACCGTCGAGCGGGATGGCGCCCCTCTGCTGCTGGATTATGCGTTCACCGGCTGGGGCGGCAAGTTCGACGCCTCCCGCGACGATGCTCTGACCCGATGCCTCCATGCCCTCGGCGCCTATGCCTGTCCGCTGCAACCTCGCCAGCTGGTCCTGGAAGGCGGCGCCATCGACACCGATGGCGAAGGCAGCCTGCTGACCACCGAGGCCTGCCTGCTCAACGACAATCGCAACCCTGGCCTCGGACGCCGGGACATCGAGGCACACCTGGCCGAGGACCTCGGCATCCGCCGGGTGCTCTGGCTGCGCCATGGCCACCTGGAAGGCGACGATACCGACAGCCATGTCGATACCCTGGCACGCTTCTGTGACCCTGCCACCATCGCCTACGTGCGATGCAACGACCCACAGGACCCTCATCACGCCGAACTCGCGGCCATGGAAAACGAGCTGCGGGCCTTGCGCCGCGCCGACGGCTCGCCCTATCGGCTGATCGCGCTACCCTGGCCGGCCCCCTGCCTCGATCCCGAGGATGGCCATCGACTGCCCGCCACCTACGCCAACTTCCTGGTCATCAACGGCGCGGTACTGGTACCGACCTACGGTGATGCCGCCGACACGACCGCCCTGGCGGCGCTCGGCGAGGCGTTTCCCGACCGTGACATCGTGCCCATCGATGCTTCTACACTGATCCGCCAGCATGGCAGCCTGCACTGTCTTGCCATGCAACTGCCACGCGGCACCCTCAACCGTCACCGCGCAGGAGAAGGCCCATGACACGCACCCTCAGGGTCGGCCTGGTCCAGCAGCCCGCCTGGCCCGACAAGTCCCGCAGCCTCGACGAAAGCGAAACCGGCATACGCGAGCTCGCCGCGGCCGGCGCCGAACTGGTGGTGCTTCAGGAACTGCACGCCACCCATTACTTCTGCCAGTACGAGGATCCCGACCTGTTCGATCTGGCCGAGCCCCTGGACGGCCCTACCGGACAACGCCTGGCCGCCCTGGCGGCAGCGCTCGATATCGTGCTGATGGGGTCCGTGTTCGAACGTCGTGCGCCGGGCCTCTACCACAATACCGCCGTGGTCTATGACGGCCAGCGTGGCCGAGTGGGGCACTACCGCAAGATGCATATCCCCGATGACCCGGGCTTCTACGAAAAATTCTATTTCACGCCCGGGGACCACGACGCGGATCGAGGCCAGGGGTTTGCCCCCATCGACACCTCGGTGGGACGACTCGGCGTGCTGGTGTGCTGGGATCAGTGGTATCCGGAAGCCGCCCGCCTGATGGCCATGGCCGGCGCCGAAGTACTGCTCTACCCCACCGCCATCGGCTGGCATCCGCCGGACGACGATGACGAGAAGGCCCGTCAGAAGGACGCCTGGACACTGATCCAGCGCAGTCATGCCGTGGCCAATGGCCTCCCGGTGATCGTGGCCAACCGGGTCGGCCACGAAGCCGACCGATCGGGCATCGGCCAGGGCATCGACTTCTGGGGCGGAAGCTTCATCTGCGGCCCCCAGGGAGAACTCCTGGCCCATGGCGGCGAACAGGCCGAGCGTCTGCTGGCTACTCTGGACATGGAACGTGGCGAAGAGACCCGACGCATCTGGCCCTTCCTCCGTGACCGACGTATCGACGCCTATGGGGATCTGGCCCGACGCTACCGAGACTAGCTACGTTACGCGCTGCGCGCGTAGTCGTGAGTGGTGAGCCGTAAGCCGTAAGCCGTAAGCCGTAAGCCGTAAGCCGTAAGCCGTAAGCCGTAAGCCGTAAGCCGAAAGCCGTAA
>NZ_JAVXUS010000027.1:0-33353 GCF_032334135.1 Halomonas sp. I1 | reverse complement strand
GGCTTACGGCTTACGGCTTACGGCTTACGGCTTACGGCTTACGGCTTACGGCTTACGGCTTACGGCTTACGGCTTACTTTTTCCTGAGGATTCCATGCTGACTTATCCCTCCATCGACCCCGTTGCCATCTCCCTGGGGCCTCTTCAGGTGCATTGGTATGGCCTGATGTACGTGATCGGTTTCATCGCTGCCTGGTGGCTGGGGAGACAACGTGCCGAACGCATCGGCCTGACGCGTGACGACGTGGGGGACCTGTTGTTCTATGGGGCGCTGGGCGTGGTGCTGGGGGGGCGCCTGGGGTATGCGCTTTTCTATGGCATGGGGCAGTGGCTGGCCGACCCGTTCTGGATCCTGCGTATCTGGGACGGCGGGATGAGTTTCCATGGTGGCTTGATCGGCGTACTGCTGGCCGCCTGGTTCTTCGCCCGTCGCAAGGGGCTGGCCTTCTTCACGCTGACCGATTTCGTCGCCCCTCTGGTACCTGTCGGCCTGGGAGCAGGGCGCATCGGCAACTTCATCAACCATGAGCTGCCCGGCCGACTGACGGACTTGCCCTGGGGCATGCCGTTCCCGGGCATGGGGCCGGAGCCGCGCCATCCCTCGTCGCTCTACGAGGCACTTCTGGAAGGGCTGGTGCTGTTCGGTGTGCTGTGGTGGTTCTCGGCGCATCCGCGTCGCCGTGGCCTGGTATCCGGGCTCTTCTTGATGCTCTACGGTATTTTCCGCTTTGCGGTGGAGTTCGTGCGGCGGCCGGATCCCCAGCTGGGTTTCATCGCCTTCGACTGGCTGACCATGGGCATGCTGTTGTCGCTGCCGATGATCGTCGCCGGAGGGCTGTTGATGCTCTGGTCGCGTCGTCAGCCGACGCCCTGAAGCTCAGTATCGAGCTACGAGCTACGAGCTACGAGCTACGAGCTACGAGCTACGAGCTACGAGCTACGAGATGCGAGATGCGAGATGCGAGATGCGAGATGCGAGATGCGAGCCATGAGGGCGTGATCGTCATTCGTATCGTGCAACGCGGGGTTCGTGTCTCGAATCTCGTGGCTCGTAGGCTGAAAGTGTCGAGCTTCAAGCGGTGAAGGCCTCTGTGTAGAATGAGTGTCCCATTTCCCAGCTGCGACGATGCCGTGACAGCCGACACTCTTCCCCCTCTGGAACAGCCTTATCTCGATCTGATGCGCGCCGTGCTGGAGCATGGCGTCGAACGCGATGACCGCACCGGCGTCGGTACTCGTTCGCTGTTCGGTCATCAGATGCGTTTTGACCTCTCGCGCGGGTTCCCGCTGGTCACGACCAAGAAACTGCATCTACGCTCGATCATCCATGAGCTGCTGTGGTTTCTGGCCGGTGACACCAACATCGCCTACCTCAAGGCAAACGGGGTGAAGATCTGGGACGAGTGGGCCGACGAGAGCGGCGACCTGGGACCGGTATACGGCTACCAGTGGCGCAGCTGGCCCGACCCGCGTGGTGGGCATGTGGACCAGATCGTCGGCCTGCTCGAGCAGCTGCAGCGCAATCCGCAATCGCGGCGATTGATCGTATCGGCCTGGAACCCTGCCCTGGTCGATGAGATGGCCTTGCCGCCTTGCCACTGCCTGTTCCAGTTCTATGTGGCCGAGGGGCGCCTGTCCTGCCAGCTCTATCAGCGCAGTGCCGATATCTTCCTCGGGGTGCCCTTCAACATCGCCAGCTACGCGCTCTTGACACGGATGATTGCCCAGGTGGCCGGCCTGGAGCCGGGCGATTTCGTGCATACCCTCGGTGATGCGCACCTGTATCTCAACCATCTCGAACAGGCCGAGCGCCAGTTGGCACGGACGCCGACTCCCGCGCCTCGACTGACGCTCGATCCGAACATCGATGATCTCTTCGCCTTCCGCTTCGAGCACATCGCCATCGACGGTTATGACCCGCACCCGCACATCAAGGCGGAGGTGGCCGTATGATCGATACCACTCTGGTGCCGGTGGCGATGATCGCCGCCATGTCCAGCAATCGGGTGATCGGTGTAGACAACCAGCTCCCCTGGTACTTGCCTGAGGATCTCAAGTTCTTCAAGCGCATGACCCAGGCCAAGCCCCTGGTGATGGGGCGCAAGACCTTCGCATCGATCGGCCGGCCGTTGCCCGGTCGGCTCAATATCGTGGTCACGCGGGATACCGGTTTTCAACCCGAAGGCGTGAGGGTCTGCCATGATCTGGCCTCGGCGCTGACGCTGGCGGACCAACAGGCAACCATCGACGGCGTCGACGAGATCATGGTGATGGGCGGCGCCCAGATCTATGCTCAAGCACTGGCACATGCCAGCCGCCTTTACCTGACGGAAGTCGCGGTCGAGCTGGACGGCGATGTGCACTTTCCGGTTCTGGACATGGCCGAGTGGGAAGAACAGCAGCGTGTGCCCGGCTCACCCGGCGACGGACAACCGGCCTATGATTTCGTGTCGTATCGGCGCCGGGGTTTGCCAGAGGCCGGCGACTGACACAGACTGTCAGGATGGATGGCGCACTTGGAGGATCAGGACTTGATCGAGGAACGCTCAACGCGCCTGATGGTGGCGCTGGAGGGGCGCGCCGAGGCCTTGTTTGACGCGCTGCGGGAAGCGCGCGTTCAGCGGGAGGCGATGTCCTCAAGGCTCGACGAGCTGGAACGTCAGCGGCAGTCGCTGGAAGCGCGCAATGCCGAACTGACGGCCGAGGCCAGGGAAGGTGAGGCCGAGCGCGAAGCCCTGGAGCAGCGTGTGTCGGAGCTCCAGCGTCGCCTGGCCGACGCCGAGGCATCCGGTCTGGAACTGCTCGAGGAGAACCGCGAGCTCGACGAACAGAACCGCGAGCTCGAAGCCCACAATCGCCACCTGCGCGAGGATCGTGAGCTTGCGAGTGAGCGGGATACCGCCTCCTTCTTCCAGCGCCGGGGGCGGCCCGCCCAGGGGTTGTCGGCGTTGATCGGGCACCGCCATCGGGAGGTGGAATCCCCGAAGGGGGATGTCGCGCCCGATGAGGCCCCGTCACCGGAGCCCGCCTCGGCGCCGGCCCCCGAGGCCGCGGAAGCGTCGTCGGGCCAGCAGGATGCCCTGCCGAGCATCGAGGAGGCACCGTCTCCCCAGGCACTGCTCGAGCAGTGGTATCAGCGCTACCCGGATGCCTTCTTCAAGGGGCACACGCGGCCACTCCAGGTGGGGATTCACGAGGCATTGGCCGAGCGCGAGTCCTGGCCCGAAAAGCTGGTGCGGCGTGCCCTCGCCTGCTATGTGAATCTGCCGCGCTACCTCAAGTCCGTGCGCGAGGGAGCCGAGCGCATCGACCTGACCGGTGCGGCGGCAGGAGAGGTCGATGCGGGAGCCGCCGAGCATGCCCGCAAGAAGCTCGATCGACTGCAGTCGGACCGGCGCAAGAGTGCGAAATCCGCCCGCCGCATGCCGCGCTCGAAAGGGAAGGGGCAACATGCCGGCGGCGACGTTCGTCATGACCCGCCGACACGGGAGGCGGCTCCGTCGGTGGAGGCCGACGGGAACGATGATGAACCCGAGGATAGCCGTCTGCAGCGCAAGCTGGGCGAGCTGGTGGCGCGCCATAACCCGCGTTGAACACGAAGATGTCGCCTGTTTCGCCTTTCGATTGACTTGAAAGCGTCATATCAGCGGTGCATGATGATCCGGCACCGCGCTGGCGGGGCGAGCCGTCAGGTATCGTCCCGGGGGGCGGCGGCGGCTCGCCGAGACGGCGCCCGGCCGCTACCGCAGGTCAATGAGCGGGTATCGGATTGCGCAGTGAAGGAAAACAGTGTTTTTTTCTTGTTGCGCTCCCGAGAATCCCGGTATAAAGTTGCTCCTGCGAGCATTGGATTATAACAAGGCTTGGCCGTGGTCTGGCTCGCTTTGCCACCTCCCGAGAGGGACGTGAGCAGCGACGAGAACCGGCACCTGACAGGCAAGCCGGCTGCAAACCGCAGCAACGATCGAAACAGCAAGCTAGTCATAAGGAAGATTGCAATGAAAAAGACACTGTTAGCGACTGCCATCGCCGGTGCCATGGCCGCCTCCGGCGCCCAGGCCGCCACCGTCTACAACCAGGACGGCACCAAGCTCGACGTCTACGGCAACATCCAGCTGGCCGTCTACAGCACCAAGGGCAGCAACGGCGAGTACGACACCCAGCTGACCGATAACGGCACCACCTTCGGCTTCGCCGCCGAGCATGTCATCTATGATGGCCTGACTGGCTACATGAAGCTGGAAATCGACGATATCAACGCCGACGAGATGGCCACTGGTCCCCGCCAGAACGGTGGTGACACCGCCTTCATCGGTATGAAGGGCAACTTCGGTGACGTCCGGATCGGTTCCTACGACGACCTGTTCGATGACTGGATCCAGGATCCCGTCACCAACAACGAAGGCTTCGATGTCACCGACTCCACCAGCTATTCCGGCATTGGCGGTTCCATTCAGACTGACCAGCTGACCTACATTTCTCCGTCCTTCAGCGGTCTGGAACTGGCCATCGGTACCCAGTTCAAGGGTGACGCTGAAGCCGAGAATGTTTCCGGTGACGAGAACGCTTCCATCTTTGGTGGCGCCAAGTACACCGTCGGTAACTTCTCCGTGGCCGCCATGTACGACAACCTCGATAACTACGAGGTGACAGCTGCAGGCCTGGCCAACAACCAGGAGTTCGGTGACCGCTATGGTATCACTGGCCAGTACCAGTGGGAGAGCCTGCGCGTCGCCCTGAAGCTCGAGCGCTTCGATTCCGACGTGGGTGATGTCGACTCCACCAACTTCTATGGCCTGGGTGCTCGCTACGGCTATGGACACGGCGACATCTACGGTGCCTACCAGTATGTCGACGTGGGTGCGGAAGACTTCTCCGACACCGTTGCCGATGCTGCTGATGGCGATTTCCCGAACGAGAACAACGATGAAACCTATAACCAGGTCATCGTGGGCGCCACCTACAACATCTCCGATGCCATGTACACCTGGGCCGAAGCTGCCTTCTATGACAAGGCCGAGGACGAAGGTGACGGCGTCGGCGTCGGCGTGACCTACATGTTCTAAACCCCGGTCGCAGGGAGACCTGCCCGAAGGGTTGCACAACGAAAGCCGATCCCCCGGGGTCGGCTTTTTTCATTGGGCGTGAATGACGCAAGCGAGGTTCCATGAAACAGCCGATCGTAACCGCGGGTTTGCTGACCCTGGGCTTGAGCCTTGTGGCCGGGCCGGCGGTGGCCAGCGAGACACAGGACAGGTTTCGGGAAGAGGGGAAGGGCATGGACCTGACCGGCTTCTTCCAGGCGGAGACCGATGCCCATAGCCGCAGTTTCATGTTCGGTGGCGTCAACGAGCATGATTTCAGCGTGGAACAGGCCGGAACCTACCGCTTCACCAGTGATGTGACTGCCGGTCATTCCAACGACTACCGCATCGCCGCCGTGCTGCTGGGCAGCCAGGGTCGGGAGATCGCGCGTTCCCAGGCACTGGGCCAGAACGGTGGGCTGCAACTCCAGACGGCGCTGGAGCCCGGCGACTATGTGCTGCGTGTCGAAGCTCAGCGTTTCGGTACCCGGGGCAAGGCGGGGGATACCTACTCCATCGATGTGGCTGGGCTGGACGAGCGAGGCCAGCGTGTCGAGGAAGCTGTCGACGACGGCGGAGACATTCAGTTCATCGGCGAGAACCGTACAGGGGGCAAGTCGGTCTTCGTGCGCGGCGATGATGCCGTGGCCACGGTGCGTGCCGCCGGCGATGCGACGTCCAGTGCCGCGACGGCCGGTACCGCGACTGCGGCGGCCTCGGCTGGCGCATCGGCAACGACCGCTAGCCAGGCACAACAGGCTTCCGAGCGGCGGTCTGCCGAACAGGAAGCTTCCGCACAACAGGCTGATGACCAGCAGAGCTTCGAGACCATCGTCACCGATGTGAAGATTCGTGCCCGGGGCGAGGTGCTGACCTTCGATGTCGCCGAGGCCGGAACTGTCTCCATCGAGACGGCCACCTATCCGCCAGGCCACGAGGACACGTATCGCATCACCCTGGATGTGCTGAATGAGTCCGGTCGCGTCGTGGCCGAAGGCGCCGGCGAGGGCTTCGATGGTGACGTCGACATGGAGACCCTTCTCGAGCCGGGACGCTATCGTATTCGCGTACAGGGCCAGAAGTTCGGCTCGGCGCATTCCGGCGTCAACAACTATGAGCTGAAGGTGGAACAGCTCGACCGCCGCTGATGGCGGACTGAGGCCTCGGCCCCATGGCGTGTGACTCCCGGCACCCCAGTCCGCGGGCGAGGTGCCGGATGGAAAAACACTTTCTGGCGTCGCCATGCCTGGCCAGCATGGGGGCGACGACATGTCGGCACGTCAGTTTCCGATAGGCACTGAACGATCTGTTACGCTGTCTCCTGGCGTGATCGAGATGGACCTTGTCGCTGAGAGGAGCTGTGGTGCCGACGCGTTTCTCCCGTTACCTCCATGGAGCCTTGTCCCTCAAGGGGCGGTTGCTGCAGGGGTTGCTCGTTACCTGGATCGTGGTGGCAGCCCTGCTTCTGATGTTTGGCTGGCGTTCCGGCGAGACACTGGTCGGTGATTCCAGTCGCACCCATCTGCGCTACGAGGCCCGGCTGATTGCCGATGAGCTGACGCAGCAGATGGATTCGCGGCTAGCGGCACTGGAGCGTCTGGCGGACCGGCTGGGAGCGTCGAGTCGGGAGGCCGGGCTGCGTGATGCCTTGCGCCAGAGCGATGCCTTGCTCGAATGGTTCGATGGCCTGGTGGTCATCGATGCCGAGGGTCGGGTTGTCTCCGACTGGCCGAGGGTCGAGGGTCGCGTTGGGCTGGATACCTCGAATCGTGAGTATTTTCAGCATGTCGAGGCTTTCAAGCGTCCCCATGTCAGCGAGCCTTTCCATGGGAAGGCCAGTGATGCGCCCCTGGTGATGTTGATGGCGCCGCGCCTCGACGAGACCGGTGACTTCCAGGGGCTGGTGGGCGGGGTCGTCAGCATCCGGGGCGGCAATCTCTTCCAGCGGTTGAGCCGTATTCGGCTGGGTGCCCAGGGGTTCGCCACCGTCATCACCTCTTCCGGTCGTATCCTCTATCACCCTGACGAGTCGCTGATGCTCGAGCCCGTTCCCGATGAGCAGGCCAACCCCTGGGTCAACCTGTCGCTGTACGGCTGGGAAGGCGAGGCACTGGGAACGCTGATCAGCGGTGACATGGCGTACCAGGCGTATCGTCAGATCTGGCCGGCGGATTGGATCGTCGGCGTCGTTCTGCCCCAGCCCCAGGCCATGTCGCCCCTGCAGGAGCTGGTGAACCGGCTTGGCTGGTGGGCGCTTCTGGTGGCGGGACTGGTGATGCCGATCATGGGCTGGCTGGTGTGGCTGTCGCTGCGTCCCCTGTATCGGCTGGAGACCCAGATCGAAGAGGTCGGGCAGGGGCAGCGGACCCGGGTGGCCCTGGCGACACGGATGCAGGAGCTTCAGCGCGTCGCGGAGACATTCAACCGGGTCGAGGTGGCGCGCGAGCAGGCAAACGCCCGGCTAAGCGAGCGTCAGGCCTTTCTCGATGCCACCCTGTCGTCATCACCGGTCGGTATCTTCGTGACCGACGAAGGCGGGAACGTGTCCTACATGAATCCGGCACTGGTCGAGTTGACCGGTTACGGTGCCGGAGAGCATCAGCTTTCCTCATGGGTGGAGCGTATCCACTCCGATGATCGACAGTCGGCACTGGATCTCTGGCAGTACAGCCTGGACAGCGGCGAGGATTTCCTCCAGCAGTATCGTTACTACCGGCAGGACGGCGAGATGCTCTGGCTCGAGGTACACGCCAGGCGGGTTACCTCGGACGACACCTACCTGGGCTTCGTGGGAACGGTGAAGGATATCACTGAGCGTCGCGAGGAAGAGGCGCTACGCCAGTGGGAGGCGGAACATGATCCGCTCACCGGCCTGCTCAACCGGCGGGGTCTGGAGCGTCGTCTCGAGGAAGCGCTGGCCGATTGGCGCAAGACCGGTACGCCCTCGGCACTGCTGCTCTTCGACATGGACCATTTCAAGCCGATCAACGATATCGGTGGTCATGCCCTGGGCGATGAGATGCTGTGTCGGGTTGCCCAAGTGCTCGCCTGGACGATTCGGCGCAGCGACCACGCCGCTCGCCAGGGCGGCGATGAGTTCGCTGTACTGTTGCCGAGCTGTACGCTCGAACAGGCATGGCGCATCGCCGAGTCGCTGCGGGATCTCATTGGCGAATTGAAGGTCGTTCACAAGGGGCAGGCGCTTCGTGTGACCCTGAGCATCGGCGTGACCTGTTTCGAGCCCGGGGATCAACGCATCGGCAACGTGATGCAGCGGGCGGATGCCGCCAGTTATCGTGCCAAGCGCCTGGGGCGTGACCGCGTGGTCATGCACGAGACGGGATGAGGCGTGGCGCCCTCTGCAGGATTCGAACCTGCGACCTGCCGCTTAGGAGGCGGCTGCTCTATCCTGCTGAGCTAAGAGGGCGAAACGGAGCGTAGTATAAGCATCTGACCGGGCAAGATAAACCCGCCAGGCCCATGAGAGGGTGTTTACAAACTACTGCGCTCGCCCATGCGGCGTTGATATCAGCCTCAAAATGCTCATTTACCAACTCGTAAACTCCGCTGTTTCGGCTGATTTCGCCTGGCCTGGCCGTCGCTCGTGACTTTTGTAAACACCCACTGAGTTGCTCATCATTTCCGGGTAGAATGCCGCCCATTCATCCTCATGACGGGAATGACCGCTATCGCGACACACCTTTCACCGGATGGCGATCGCTATTTCGATGGCATGGCCGACAAGTTCGCCGATAGCCTCTACGGAAGGCGCCGTGGCGAGCTGCGTCTGGCCTTGCTCGACCGGCTGCTGCCCGAGATGCTCTCGCTCGACGGCCAGATGGCCCTGGATGTCGGTGGCGGCCTCGGCCAGCTGTCCGGCTGGCTGGCGGATCGTGGTCACGCCGTCACCCTTTGCGAGCCTGCCGTCGACATGCTCCAGCGGGCGCGGGAGTCCCTCGTCGACGCTCGGGTGACGTCGCTGCCGCTGCCGCTTCAGGCCTTGCCCGAGCGACTCCCCGGTCCCTGGTCGTTGATCACCTGTCATGCCGTGCTCGAGTGGATGGCTGATCCGCGTGCCGCCTTTGCCACCCTGGCGCGCCTGTTGGCGCCACAGGGTCAATTGTCGTTGATGGTCTTCAACCGTGATGCCCTGCGGTTTTCCAATGTGGTCAAGGGCAATCTCGACCGTGTGCTGGAGGACCGTCTGGCCGGCCAGGGACGCCGCAAGCGCCTGACGCCCATCTCGCCGTTGCGCCATGGCGAGATCCTCGAATGGGCCGAGGAGAATGGCCTGGTCGTCACGCATTGCGCGGGGGTTAGGATTTTTCACGATTACCTGCAGCACCCGCTGGACAGTGACGAGGCGTATCGCAAGCTGCTCGAGCTGGAGTGGCGTCATAGCCGCGCCGAGCCGCATTGGCGGTTGGGGCGTTACTTGCTCTATACCCTGGTGCCTGCCAATTCCGAGGAGTCTCTTCCATGAGCGCCGAAACCCCCGTTTGCCAACTGCTCGAGCGCCAATCGACCGATTATCGTGGTTGGTGGTGGGTAGCGCCGCCCCGGGATCGCTGGCTGGAAGAGGCGGAAGGCCGCCTGCTGTCTGCCGACCGGACCCTGCTCTCGGCCTGGCGTGAGCGTGGTGGAGAGGCGTTTTCTCCCTTTGCGGCGGATGAGTCGGCACCGCCGGGCGTGGTGCTGTTCTGGCCCAAGGCGCATGCCCAGGGCGAGTGGTGGCTGCTGTGGCTATGTGCACGTCTGCCACCGGGCACGCCGCTGCACGTCGTCGGCGAGAACCAGGGGGGGATCAAGCGCGTGCTCAAGGTGCTGGCGGCGCTGGGGCTCGGGTGTCGCAAGGTGGACAACGCCCGGCGATGCAGCCTGTTTGCCTCGCGCCTGGATCGCGTCGATATCGATCCGGACGCCGCCTGGACGACCTTCGAGGCCGAAGGCCTGACGCTGATCAGTCATCCCGGCGTGTTTGGTCACGGCAAGCTGGACGACGGTACCCGGCTGCTGCTGGCGCAGTTGGACTCATGCCTGCCGAGGCAGGGGGCAGTGCTGGACATGGGGTGCGGCGACGGGATCCTCGCCGCCTGGCTGTCCCGGCGCGGACTCGTGACCACAGCGGTGGACGTCAATGGCTTCGCGGTGGAGGCGGCACGCCGAACCCTGGCGGCGAATGACCTGAAGGGCGAGGTCGTCCATGCCGACGTCTATGACGGGCTCGCGGCGCAGCGTTTCGACGCCATCGTCAGCAACCCGCCGTTCCATCAGGAGCGTGCCGTCGACTACGGTCCCGCCGGGCGGTTGATCGCCGGTGCGCCCGAACGTCTCGAGCCGGGCGGCCAGCTCATTCTGGTGGCCAATGCCTTCCTGCCGTATCCAGACCTGCTGGAGCGTGCCTTCGGGGGATTCGAGATCCTCGCCGACGACCGTCGATTCCGGGTCTATCGAGCGGTGAAGCGCTGATCCTGCATGCGGGCTTCGGACTTCGGACTTCGGACTTCGAGCTTCGAGCTTCGAGCTTCGAGCTTCGAGCTTCGAGCTTCGGGCTTCGGGGCTCGCATCTCGTGGCTCGCGGCTCGTCTCTTGCGAGCCTCAGGCCTGGGGATCGCGATAGTCGATCTCGGTGATCAGGTAGGTCGTTTCCCCGCCAGGTGCGGCGACGGTCGCTTCGTCGTCCAGCCCCTTGCCGAGCAGCGCCTTGGCCAGCGGGGCGTCGACGCTGATCCAGTGCTTGCCGGTGTCGGTTTCGTCGTGGCCGACGATGCGCAGCCGTAGTTCTTCGCCCGCTTCATCTTCCAGGGTGACGAAGGCGCCGAAGAAGACCCGGTCGGTATCCGCCGGCAGACGGTCGACAATCTGCAGCTCGTCCAGCCGTTTGGTCAGGTAGCGGATACGGGCGATGACCCGGTTCAGTTCCTTCTTGTTGTAGGTGTAGTCGGCGTTCTCGCTGCGGTCGCCGAGTGCGGCGGCTTCGCCCACCTTGGTGGACAGGGCGGGGCGCTTGACCCGCGACAGGTGATCGAGAATGCCACGCAGGCGTTCGGCGCCCTCGGCGGTAATCAGGTTGCTCTTGGGTTCCTGGCGCGGGTCCTTGGCGGGATCGCGCCAACGGGTCATGTTGCGGCCTTTCATGGATCGCGCCTCTGGCTCGTCGAAGAGCCGCAACATACGTCATGCACCCGCCGACAGGCAATTCCTCACTCATGATGGGCAGGGCGATTCGAGTGGAGAATAAATCAAACGTTCGTTACATTCTCAGAGTGAAGGGCCATTCCGACAACCACAACACGAGGAAGCCATCATGTCGAAACGCCACCTGCTTGCCACTGCTCTGTGCCTGGGGATAGGCCTTGCGCCGGTTGCCCAAGCCTGGGAGAACGAGGTCTTCTCGCTGCGCAACCGCTGGGAGAACATCACCACCGCCATGGACGAGGCTCGCCGCGCCGATGCTTTGTCGTCGCTGGCAGAGGAAGCCGGAGCACTGGCCGAGGCACACCCCGACACCAGCGAAGTACTGGTCTGGCAAGGCATCATCCTGGCTTCCCAGGCCCGGGAAGTCGGTGGCCTGGATGCCCTGGGACCGGCCAAGGAGGCGCGCCGGGTGCTGGAGCGTGCCATCGAGCTCGATCCCGAAGGCCACCGGGGGTCCGCCTATGTCACCCTCGGTGCGCTGTACGACCGGGCGCCCGGCTGGCCAGTGGCCTTCGGCGATGATGACACGGCCGAGCAGATGTTCGAGCGTGCCCTGGAAATTCGCCCCGAGGGCATCGATGTCCATTACTACTATGCGGCGTACCTGGAGGACGAAGGACGCGACGAGCAGGCCCTGGCGCACGCGCGTCGTGCGACGGAAGGACAGGCCCGCGAAGGGCGGCAGGCGTCCGATGAAGCGCTTCGCCGGAAAGCGGGGGAGATGGCCGAGCGCTTGGCGCACTGAAACGGCCGTCGGCGCCGCTCCCATTGTGAACGCGTTCCGGGGTCACGATAATGGGGCTTTCGTGAATACCGGAGGTCCGCATGTCGGAGACCGATGCCGCCGATCCATCCCGTACGCTGCCCAGCGCCGATTTCGGTGCCGGCGATGTGGAGTTGATCGAACGTCGCTGCCTGCATGAGGGGTTCTTTCGCCTGGATGCGCTTTACCTGCGCCATCGCCTCTTCGACGGCGGCTGGAGTGCGGCCATGACTCGCGAGGTGCATCATCGCCATGACGCCGTGGGCGTGTTGCTCTACGATGTGGAGCGAGATGCCGTGGTCCTGGTGGAACAATTTCGCGCCGGGGCCATCGACGATCCCGCTTCGCCGTGGAAGCTGGAAATTGTCGCGGGCCTGGTGGAGCATGGGGAAAGTGCCGCCGAGGTGGCGCGTCGCGAGGCCATGGAGGAAGCGGGCTGCCCGGTCGGCGACTTGATCGAGCTGCACACCTATTACCCGAGCCCGGGGGCCTGCGACGAGCGGGTCTCGCTGTTCTGTGGCCTGGTCGACAGCCGAGGCCTGGGGGGCGTGCACGGTCTGGCCGAGGAGAACGAGGATATTCGCGTGCATGTGTTATCGTTCGGCCGAGCCTGGGAACTCCTCCAGGTCGGGCGGCTCGACAATGCCATGTGTCTGATCGCCTTCCACTGGCTGGCTGCGGAGCGGGCCTCACTGAGAGCAAGGAGGTAGAGCGTGTCGAGAAACGCCTATGTCACCGACTTGAAAGGCCTCCAGGGCGAGTGCACCGCTAACTATGTGCGCCTGGTCCGCCTGCTGGGCGACCTGGAAGCCGGCGAGTCCCGTGAGGTGGAGCTGGTGAGTCATGGCCGGCGTCTCGGCGTGCTGTGCCTCAAGCTTCAGGAACGAGCCCCTTATACCAGCATCGTGCGTGTCTCCCAGCGAGGCGTGCTCGACTCGGTGCTGGAGACGCCGCGCATGCGCGTCCATCTTTACCATGATGTGCGCATGGCCGAGGTGACCGACTTCCAGCGCCAGCGGCACTTCGACGGCCGCTACCGCTACCCCAATTCCCGCATGCACCAGCCCGACGAGAAGCTCCAGCTCAATCGTTTCCTCGGCGAGTGGCTGGACCACGGCCTGGCGCATGGCCATTCCATCGACCTGCCCGAACTGCCTTGATGCGGCTGATCCAGCTTTCCGATTGCCACTTGCACGCCGATCCCGGTGCCCGTTCCCGAACCGGGATTCCCCATCGTCAGTTCGTCAGCGTGATTGAAGCGGTCGACTCCTGTCGCCCGGATATGGTGCTGGTGACCGGCGATGTCAGCCAGGATGAGACGGCGGCCTCCTATGCCTTGGCCGATCGAGAGCTGGCGCGGCTCGGCTGCCCCTGGTTCTGGTTGCCCGGCAACCATGACGAGCCGGGCCAGATGGCCGAGTGTCGCGCCTTCCAGGAAGCGGTGGATCTTGGGCGGCGACGCCTGTTGCTGCTCGATACCCGGGTTCCCGGCCAGACCCATGGTGCCCTGGGGGAGGCTCGTCTCGAGGCGCTGGCGGGGCGCCTGGCGGAAGACGACCGGCCGACCCTGATTGCGATGCACCATCCCCCGATCGGTGTCGGGTCGCGTTGGGTGGATGCGTTGGGGCTGGCCGACGCCGAGGCGTTCTGGGAGGTGCTGGCGACGCATGAGCGGATCGAGGCGATCCTGTGTGGCCATATCCATCAGGCCTTCGAGCACCGCCGGGTAACGCCATGCGGGGACGTGCCTGTCTATGCCTGCCCCGCCACCTCCGATCAATTCCTGCCCGGTGCCGAGACGTTTGCCGTGGACGAGGCCGCCTTGCCGGGGTTCCGGGTGTTCGATCTGGATGACGAGGTGAGGACTCACGTGGAACGGGTAGTGATCTGATATCTTTTTAGAGAATAAAAAGATAGATATTAATTCTTTTACGTTATTATATGCGGCACGATAAGCTGCCTCGCATGATGCGTTTTCCTCCCAAGGCAACGCTGCATAAACCGGCGAGCGTCGCAAGGCGCGACACAGCGACTTGCACGCGCAGGCATTTAGGCAGTGTTTCCCCAATTCATGCGAGGTAGTCGGGCCCATGACCAGTCTTGATGCCCCCACACACCAGAGCGCCCCGCAGACCGACGAGCATGCCTCGGGTCTGACGCCGCGTCGGATGACGCACCTGCAGCAGCTCGAGGCCGAATCGATCCATATCATCCGCGAGGTGGCCGCCGAGTTTTCCAATCCGGTGATGCTCTATTCCATCGGCAAGGACTCCTCGGTGATGCTGCACCTGGCGCGCAAGGCCTTCTATCCCGGGCCGCCGCCGTTTCCCCTGATGCACGTCAACACCACCTGGAAATTCCGGGAGATGATCGAGTTCCGCGACCGCATGGCGGCGGAATCCGGCATGGAGCTGATCGAGCACATCAATCAGGAAGGGGTCGAGGCGGGTATCAATCCCTTCGATCACGGCTCGAGCGGATACACCGATGTGATGAAGACCCAGTCGCTCAAGCAGGCGCTGGACAAGTACGGCTTCGATGCCGCCTTTGGCGGTGCGCGGCGCGACGAGGAAGCCACCCGTGCCAAGGAGCGGGTCTTTTCCTTCCGCGACAAGCATCACCGCTGGGATCCCAAGAACCAGCGGCCCGAGTTGTGGAACCTCTACAATGCCCGGGTCAACAAGGGCGAATCCATCCGCGCCTTCCCGCTCTCCAACTGGACCGAGCTGGATATCTGGCAGTACATCTACCTGGAGTCCATTCCTATCGTCCCGCTCTACCACGCCGCCCCGCGTCCGGTGGTGGAGCGCGATGGCATGCTGGTGATGGTCGATGACGACCGCATGCCGCTGGAACCCGGCGAGGTGCCCGAAGAGAAGTGGGTGCGCTTCCGTACCCTGGGCTGCTATCCGCTGACCGGTGCCGTGGCGTCCAAGGCTGCCACCCTGCCCGAGATCATCCAGGAAATGCTGCTGACCCGCACCAGCGAGCGAAGCGGCCGCGCCATCGACCACGATCAGGCCGGCTCGATGGAGAAGAAAAAGAGGGAAGGGTACTTCTGAGGCGCGAAGCGCCTCAGGTAGCCGTAAGCTGTAAGCTTTAAGCTGTAAGAAAGAGCGGCAAGCTTGCAGTACCGGGAGGGAACCTCGCCGAAGGAATGTCCAGACGCATGAAAAAAGGACAAGAGCCACTTTCTGGTAGTCGCCAGGGGCTCGTGTTCAGGGTTAAGGACCCAAATTTATATTGGCATGGATATCGGCTACATCGGTGAGCAGCAAGGTCGGCAGTGGATACAGGAAACCCGTGAAATTTCCTCAATGCTTCATGGGTTACTGAGTACTCTGGATAACGAATGAATCGATAGCTGGAAGCCGGGGGTGTGGGGTGACTTACAGCTTACGGCTTACAGCTTACAGCTATTAAGGTGTGTCATGGCACATGCATCGGAATTGATTGCAGACGACATCGAAGCGTATTTGAGAGAGCACGAGAACAAGGATCTGCTGCGCTTCATTACCTGCGGCAGCGTCGATGACGGCAAGTCGACCCTGATCGGTCGGTTGCTGCACGATTCCAAGATGATCTTCGACGACCAGTTGGCGGCGATCACCCAGGCGTCGAAGACCAGCGGGACCACCGGAGACGAGGTGGATCTGGCGCTGCTGGTGGATGGTTTGCAGTCCGAGCGGGAGCAGGGCATCACCATCGATGTGGCGTATCGCTTCTTCTCGACCGACAAGCGCAAATTCATCATCGCCGATACGCCGGGCCACGAGCAGTACACCCGCAACATGGCCACCGGCGCCTCGACGGCGGGGCTCGCGGTGATCCTGGTCGATGCGCGTCACGGCGTGCAGACCCAGACCCGGCGGCACAGTTTCATCGCCGACCTGGTCGGTATTCGCCATCTGGTCATCGCGGTCAACAAGATGGACCTGGTCGACTACAGCGAGGCGCGCTTCGAGGAGATCGTTGCCGAGTATCGCGCGTTCGCCGAGCAGCTCGGCGCCGAGAACATCCACTTCGTGCCGCTTTCGGCGCTGAAGGGCGATAACGTGGTCGACAGGAGCGCGTCGATGCCCTGGTACGAGGGACCGACGTTGCTGTCGTTGCTCGAGACCGTCGAGGTGCGCCGCGACCAGAACCTGAGCGATCTGCGCTTGCCGGTCCAGTACGTCAACCGGCCCAACCTGGACTTTCGAGGGTACGCCGGAACGCTGGAGGCGGGCATTCTACGCCCCGGACAGGCCGTGCGTGCGTTGCCCTCCGGCAAGTCTTCCAGGATCGAGCGTATCGTCACCTTCGACGGCGATCTCGAGGTCGCCTGGCCCGGTCAGGCGATCACCGTGACCCTGGAAGACGAGATCGACATTTCCCGCGGCGACTGGATCGTCGCCGAGGATGCCGAGGTGGTTCGTTCCAATGCCTTCGATGCCGATATCGTGTGGATGCACGAGCAGCCGCTCGAACCGGGACGGCAGGTCGACATTCGCCTTGCCGGGCGCTCCGTGGCGGGTCGAGTCGAGGCCATCGAGCATCAGGTCGACGTCAATACCCTGGCGCATCATCCGGCCGAGCGGCTCGAGCTCAACGCCATCGCGCGTTGCCGGGTGGCCCTGACCGAGGACATCGCCCTGGATGACTATGCGGTCAGCCCGGGCACGGGCAGCTTCATCGTCATCGACCGCCTGTCCAACGTCACCGTAGGCGCCGGCATGATCCGCGGTGCGGCCGAGGCGCAGGATACGACACCGGGCGAGGTCGACTGGGCCGGTTTCGAGGTCGAGCTCAATGCCCTGGTACGCAAGTACTTTCCGCATTGGGAAGCCAAGGATATCAGTCAGCTGTTGAATCGCTGATCGCCAGGTTAACAGCGCCCAGACAAGGCCGCATTGAGGCAGCCACCAGGGCCCCGTCGCGTCGGTTCGCGACGGGGCCCTGTGGTTGTATCGAGGCGTTCGAGTGGCTCAGGCGGGGCGATTGGCGACCATCACGGCGCGGCGTGGTGCGGGGTAACCCTCGCGGGTCCGGGTCGCATCGTCGGGATCGAGGAAGTCGGCCAGGGACTGGAAGGTCATCCAGTCGGTGGCACGCTGCTCGTCGAGGCGGGTGTCGGCTTCATCGACGACGCGGACGTTCTCGAAGCCGCAACGTTCGAGCCAGCCGACCAGTGCTGCGGAAGAGGGCAGGAAATAGACATTGGGCATGGCGGCGTAACGCTCGCCCGGCAGCAGCACCGTGGTGTCATCGCCGCGTACCACCAGGGTCTCGAGCACCAGTTCCCCGCCCGGCCGCAAGGCGGCCCTGAGCTGGGCCAGGTGTTCCAGCGGTGAAGGACGGTGATAGAGCACGCCCATGGAGAAGACGGTGTCGAAGGCGGCCAGGTCGTCGGGCACGTCTTCGATGCCTACCGGCAGGAAGTGGGTGCGCCCACCGTCGGCATCGCCGATGAAGTGACGTACGGCCTGGAACTGCCAGAAGAAACGTGGCGACGGGTCGATGACCAGCGTGAAGGCAGCACCGGCACCGGCCATGCGCCAGGCGTGATAACCGTTGCCACCGCCCACGTCGAGCACCCGGCGTCCGTGCAGCGGCGCCAGGTGGGGGGCGACACGCTGCCATTTCCAGTCGGAACGCCACTCGGTGTCGATGGTCACGTCGCCGAGCCGGTAGGGGCCCTTGCGCCAGGGCGACAGGGCACGCAGCAGGTTCTCGCACTGGCGGCGCCGGGCGTCGTCCAGCGCGCATTCCACCGTCACGCTGTCGGTGTCGAGCCTGACCCGGCGCGACTCGGGCAATGGCGGCAGCTTGGCGACGGCCTTCTCCCAGGCCGGCAGGTCGCCATGTCGCTTGCGGTCGAGCCCTCGGCCGAGCTGCTCGGGAAGCCGGGCCAGCCAGGTGTCCAGGCCCTGGTCGAGGAAGGCTTGATAGAGGGGGCGATGAACGTCGGGAATGCTCAACGTCAGGCCTCCTTGAAGGCGATCAGCGAGGCGAAGTTCAGGTACTGGAACCAGGTCAGCGAGTGGCTGAAACCGGCGCGTTCGAGCCGTGCATGATGCGCCGCCAGGGTATCCGGCACCAGGACGTTCTCCAGGGCGGTGCGCTTCTGGCTGATCTCCAGGTCGCTGTAGCCGTTGGCGCGCTTGAAGTCGTGATAGCGCTCGACCAGCCAGGCGTTGTCCTGCTCGTCGTCGGCGACGATCTTCTCGGACAGGATCAGTACGCCGCCTGGCTCCAGGGCCTCGAAGAGACGCGCGATCACGGCGTCGCGCTCCGCCGGGGCGAGAAACTGCAGGGTAAAGTTGAGCAGGATCATGCCCGAGGCTTCGTAGGTCTGGTGCCGGATATCGCCCTCGTGCACCGCCATGTCATGCTCGGGGCATTCCTCGCGCAGTGTCTGACGAGCGCGCTCGACCATCGTCGGCGAGAGGTCGACGCCGGTGTAGCGAAAGGCCTCCACCGGCAACTGGCCGGCCAGCGCCAGGCCCGCGGCACCCAGGGAGCAGCCCAGGTCATAGACGTGGCCGCCATGGCGCAGATGGCGGTGGGCGAGGGGGCCGAGCATGGCGAGAATCTGGCCATATCCCGGTACCGAGCGGCGGATCATGTCGGGGAAACAGGCCACCACGCGTTCGTCGAAGGAGAAACGCGCCACCCGGTCCAGGGGTGTCGAAAAGATGGCGTCACGGTAAGATGCGTCACTCATGGGCAGGTCGAGGCGTTGGGCTGGAAGCCCGCTATTCTACGCCTCCCTGCCTCGGGCTGCACGACAGGATCACCAGGAGGGCATCCATGAGCCAACCCCCCGTCGAACAGCGGGGTGCCTGGCGCGCCCTGGCCGAACATGCCGACGACATGGGCCGACGACACCTGCGCGAGCTCTTCGTCGAGCACCAGGGACGCTTCGCCGCTTTCAGCCGGTACGCTGCCGGCTTGACGCTCGATCTTTCCAAGCAGCGCTGGGACGAACGGACGCTGGCGTTGCTGCTGGCGCTGGCTCGTGACGCCGGCGTGCCGGAGGCCATTCGCGGCTTGCTGGCCGGCGAGCGTCTCAACCTCAGCGAGAATCGACCGGCCCTGCATACGGCGCTTCGCTTGCCGCCCGATGCCAGCCTCGAGGTGGAAGGCGAGGACCTGGTGGGCTCGGTGCACGAGACCCTGGATCGCATGGCGGGCATGGTCGAACGCTTCCACGCGGGCCAGTGGCGCGGTGCCACGGGAAAGCCCATTCGCGATGTGGTCAATCTCGGTGTCGGTGGCTCGGACCTCGGCCCCTTGATGGTCACCCACGCCCTGGCCGACTATCGGCCCGAAGGTATCCATCGCATCGATGTGCACTTCGCTTCGACCATGGACGGCTCGCAGCTCGCCGATTATCTGGCGCGGCTCAATCCCGAGACGACATTGTTCGTGTTGTCCTCGAAGTCCTTCACCACCATCGACACCCTGACCAATGCCCGTACCGCGCGGAACTGGCTGAAGGCCAGGCTGCTCGGCGGCGACCGGGAGGAGGGCGTCGACGAGTCGCTGGTCATGCGCCAGCACTTCATCGGCGTCTCGGCCAGCCCGGACAAGATGCGCGAATGGGGCATCGATGACGAACATCAGCTCGAGTTCTGGGAGTGGGTCGGCGGACGCTACTCCTTGTGGGGCGGCATCGGCCTGCCGATTGCCCTGGTGGTGGGCATGCAACATTTCCGCGAGCTTCTGGCCGGTGCCCACGACATGGATCGGCACTTCAGCGAGGCCGAGCTGGGCGACAATCTGCCCGTGTTGCTGGCGCTGGCGGGGATCTGGAACGTCAACTTCCTGGATATCCGGGCGCACTCCATCCTGCCCTATGACGGACGCCTCGAGTATTTTGCCGCCTACCTCGAGCAACTCGAGATGGAGTCCAACGGCAAGTCGGTCAATCACGATGGCGAGCCGGTGGGCTACTCCACCTGCCCGGTGCTGTGGGGGCAGCTCGGCCCGAATGCCCAGCATGCCTTCTATCAGCTGTTGCACCAGGGCACGCAGTCCGTGGAGTGCGACTTCATCGCGCCCCGGGTGCGCTATGATGACGTGGCCGATCCGGCGACACGCGACCACCTGATGAGCCAGCATCGCCTGACGCTGGCCAATTGCTTTGCCCAGTCCCGGGCCCTGATGCTGGGCGATGCGGCGCTCGAGGAAGAGGGGCCGCGTCCCGGCCACAAGCGTTATGCCGGCAACCAGCCTTCCAGTACGCTGCTGCTGGATCGTCTGACGCCGCGCACTCTGGGGGCCCTGGTCGCGCTGTATGAGCACAAGGTCTTCGTCCAGGCAACTATCTGGGACATCAATCCCTTCGACCAATGGGGCGTGGAGCTCGGCAAGACGCTGGCCGGCGAGACGCGACGTATCCTCGAGCACGAGAGCGGACTCGGGGGAATGGACGACTCCACCCGGGGCCTCATTCAGGCCGTCTGGGCGGCTGAATCACGGGAGCCGAGTTGAGGCGGCGGGGCGTCATCGAGATGGTAGTGCTGGCCATATATACAGGGGTTCGGGTATGCTGAGTGCCATGCGATCGCCAAAGCCAGCCAGTGGTGTACTCTATCTGCATGGTTTCAACAGTGGCAGCGCCTCCCCGAAGGCGGCGCTGATGCGCGCGGCCTGCGAGCGGCTGTCACTGCCCTGCGCGACGCCGCAGTTGTCGCATCGACCCGAACAAGCGCTGGCGGAGGCCGAAGCATGCCTGGACGAGCTGGGCAGGGCGCCCATGGTAGTGGGCAGTTCGATGGGCGGTTTCCTGGCGACGCTGATCGCCGAGCGACACGACCTTCCGGCAGCCCTGATCAATCCGGCCGTAGCCCCGGCTCGGTTGGTGGTGTCCTGGGTCGGAGAAGCCTTCGTCAATCCCTACAGCGGCGAGCGTTTCCGGGTCGAGGAGGCACACCGCCGCGCCCTGGAGGCGTTGACCCCCGAGCGAGTCAGGCCCCGGCGCTACCTGCTGTTGCTGGGCACGGCCGACGAGACCCTGGACGCCCGAGATGCCTGGGCATTCTATCGGGGCGCGGCAAGTATCCTGCATCCCGCAGGCGACCATGGGTTTTCCGCCCTGGCCGACTATCTGCCGGCGATCCTGGCCCATGGCGGCCATGCGCTGCCGTCGGGGACGGTGGCGACGCAGTGTTGAATGATGGTGTCGGGACGCCGGGCGGGGCGGGCGAGACACGATCGAGCATTCATGGACACGCATTCACGGAAAGGACAGCCCGCATTCAGGGGAGAATCGAATGACCGTAACCAGTCTGGGTGATGCATGACACAGTACAGCGCCAGTTCGATCGAGGTGCTTGCCGGGCTCGAGCCCGTACGCAAGCGTCCCGGCATGTACACCGATACGTCTCGCCCCAACCATCTGATTCAGGAAGTCATCGACAACAGTGTCGACGAGGCGCTGGGCGGCCATGCCAAGGCCATCGCCGTGCGCTTGTTCGATGATGGCGGCGTCGAGGTCAGTGACGATGGGCGCGGGATGCCGATCGATATCCATCCCGAACATGGCGTTTCCGGGATCGAGCTGATCATGACCAAGCTGCATGCCGGCGGGAAGTTTTCGGCATCCAGCTATCGCTTTTCCGGGGGGTTGCACGGTGTCGGGGTTTCAGTGGTGAATGCCTTGTCCCGGCGTCTCGAGGTGGAAGTCGTCAAGGGTGGCAGCCGCCATCACATGGCCTTCGAGCATGGCGATCGGGCCTCCGACCTGACAGTGATCGGCTCTGCCGCAAAGCGTGCCACGGGCACCCTGGTACGCTTCTGGCCCGAGGCAAGCTATTTCGACTCGCCGAAGCTGTCGCTGACGCGGCTCAAGCATTTGCTGCGGGCCAAGGCGGTGCTCTGCCCGGGGCTTCAAGTGACACTCGTCGAGGCCGATGGAACCGAGAACGTCTGGCAGTTCGAGGATGGCCTGCGCGATTACCTGGCCCAGGCCACCGATGGGTTCGAGGTGTTGCCGGCGTCGCCCTTCGTCGGGCATTTCGCCGATGACGAGCAGGCGGTGGACTGGGCCATCCAGTGGCTTCCCGAGGGCGGCGAGCCCTTGCTCGAGAGCTACGTCAATCTGATTCCCACGCCCCTGGGCGGGACGCACGTGAATGGCCTGCGGGCCGGCATGCTGGAGGCCCTGCGAGAGTTCTGCGAGTACCGCAGCCTGTTGCCGCGCGGGGTCAAGCTGACCGCCGAGGACCTCTGGGAACGGGTGTCCTATGTGTTGTCGGTGAAGATGCTGGAGCCGCAGTTCGCCGGCCAGACCAAGGAGCGCCTGTCGTCGCGTACCGTGGCCGGTTTCGTGTCGGGGGTGGTCAAGGATGCCTTCTCGCTGTGGCTCAACCATCACGTTGATCAGGGCGAGGCGCTCGCCGAGCTGGTGATCAGCGCTGCTCAGCGTCGCCAGAAGAGCGCCAGGAAGGTGGCGCGCAAGAAGGTGACCTCCGGCCCGGCACTGCCCGGCAAGCTGGCCGATTGCAGTGGTCAGGACCCGGCGGGTAGCGAACTCTTCCTGGTCGAGGGCGACTCGGCCGGCGGCAGCGCCAAACAGGCACGCCAGCGCGAAACCCAGGCGATCCTGCCGTTGCGCGGCAAGATCCTCAATACCTGGGAAGTCGAGGCCCACGACATCTACGGTTCCCAGGAGGTCCATGATATCGCCGTGGCCATCGGCATGGAGCCGGGCAGCGACGATCTCTCCAAGCTGCGCTACCACAAGATCTGCATCCTGGCCGACGCCGATTCCGACGGTCTGCACATCGCGACCCTGCTGTGCGCGCTCTTCGTGCGCCACTTTCCGGCGCTGGTCGATGCTGGCCATGTCTTCGTGGCGATGCCGCCGCTGTATCGTATCGACCTCGGCAAGGAGGTGTTCTACGCCCTGGACGAGAGCGAGAAGGCGGCCATTCTGCGTCGACTCGAGGGCAAGCGGGGCACGCCCAATGTTCAGCGTTTCAAGGGGCTCGGCGAGATGAGTCCGCTGCAACTGCGCGAGACTACCATGGCGGCCGAGACCCGACGCCTGGTGCAACTGACCCGCGAAGTCGGCGACGGTACCCTCGAGATGATGGACATGCTGCTGGCCAAGAAACGCGCCTCCGACCGCAAGAGCTGGCTGGAAGACTACGGCAACCTCGCGGAGATAGAGGTCTGACCCGGCTTCGCCGGGAGCTGTAAGCCATAAGCTTTAAGCTGTAAGTCACCCCATGAACACCGGTTTTTCTTACAGCTTACGGCTTAAAGCTTACAGCTCATCACAGCAGTTGAAGAGGGCGCAGTCCTCGATGACTCCACAAGTGTGAACAAGGCCACCGTGCTATGAGTATGGATATCCAGGTGGCGGAGGGTGACGTCGAACGTCTGTCCCTTCGCGAGTATACCGAGAAGGCGTATCTCGATTATTCGATGTACGTCATCCTCGACCGGGCGCTGCCGCACATCGGCGATGGGATGAAGCCGGTACAGCGGCGCATCGTCTATGCCATGCGCGAGCTGGCGCTCAGTGCCAATGCCAAGTACAAGAAGTCGGCGCGTACCGTCGGCGACGTGCTGGGCAAGTTCCATCCCCACGGTGACAGTGCCTGCTACGAGGCCATGGTGCTGATGGCCCAGTCATTCAGTTATCGCTATCCGCTGGTGGATGGGCAGGGCAACTGGGGCAGCCCCGACGACCCCAAGTCCTTTGCCGCCATGCGCTACACCGAGGCGCGGTTGTCGAAGTTCGCCGAGGTGTTGCTCAGCGAGCTCGGCCAGGGCACCGTCGATTGGGCACCCAATTTCGACGGCACCATGAACGAGCCGGTGGTACTGCCTGCCCGTCTGCCTCATGTGCTGCTCAACGGGGGGACCGGCATTGCCGTGGGCATGGCCACCGATATCCCGCCGCACAACGTGGGCGACGTCGTCGAGGCGACTTGCCATCTGTTGCGCCAACCCGAGGCGACCACCACCGACCTGATGGCCTATCTGCCCGGGCCGGATTTTCCCTCCGAAGCCGAGATCATCACGCCGGCCTCCGACCTGCGGAAGATCTACGAGAGCGGCCGGGGTTCGGTGAAGGTGCGGGCTCGCTTCGTGCGGGAAGAGAGCAATGTGGTGATCACCGCCCTGCCTTATCAAGTAAGCGGTGCCAAGGTGCTGGAACAGATCGCCGCCCAGATGCAGGCCAAGAAGCTGCCGATGGTCGCCGACCTGCGTGATGAATCTACCCACGAGGAGCCGACGCGGCTGGTGATCGAGCCGCGGTCCAACCGGGTGGATGTCGAATCGCTGATGGCACACCTGTTCGCCACCACCGATCTCGAGAAGAATATCCGCGTCAACATGAACGTGATCGGCCTGGACGGTCGCCCCCGGGTGCTGTCGCTGGCCGGGCTGCTCGGCGAGTGGCTGGACTTCCGGCGCAGCACGGTGAGGCGGCGCCTCGAGCACCGCCTCGGCAAGGTGGAGGACCGGCTGCATATTCTCGAGGGGCTGCTGGCCGCCTACCTCAACATCGATGAGGTGATCCGCATCATCCGTGAAGAGGATGAGCCCAAGCCTGCGCTCATCGAGGCCTTCGGCCTCAGCGAACGCCAGGCCGAGGCGATCCTCGAGCTGCGCCTGCGTCACCTGGCCAAGCTCGAGGAGATGAAGATCCGTGGCGAGCAGGACGAGCTGGAGGAAGAGCGTAAGCACCTGAAGGAGCTGCTCGGCAACGAGGCAGCCCTGACCGATCTTATCGAGCGCGAGCTGCGTGCCGCCGCCGAGGAGTACGGGGATCCGCGTCGTGCGCCGATGGTCGAGCGCGAGGAAGCCCGGGCCCTGTCCGAGGTGGAACTCGTGGGTGCCGATCCCGTCACGGTCGTGCTCTCCGAAAAGGGCTGGATCCGCAGCGCCAAGGGGCATGACATCGATCCTGCTGGACTGTCCTACAAGGCCGGCGACCGTTTCGCGCTGGCCGCCCGGGGCAAGACCAACCAGCCCCTGGTGCTGCTCGATGACACCGGGCGTGCCTATACTCTGACGGCCCACAACCTGCCCAGTGCGCGCAGCCAGGGCGAGCCGGTCACCGGCCGGGTCAATGTGGCGGCCGGTGCCCACATGGCTGGCGTGATGCTGGCGCCGCCCACGACGCGCTATCTGCTGGCCTCTGACGGTGGCTATGGCTTCATCGCGCCGCTCGAGGCGTTGACCGGCAAGAACAAGGCGGGCAAGGGCGTACTCTCGGTGCCCAGAGGCTGCAATGTGCTGGCTCCGGCGATGGTCCCCGAAGGCGAGGGGATCAGCGTGGCGGCGGTGTCCAACGAGGGGCGCCTGCTGGTCTTTCCCCTCGATCAGTTGCCCGAAATGGCCAAGGGCAAGGGCAACAAGATGATCGATATCCCCGGCGCCCGAGCCGCCCGTCGTGAAGAATTCCTGCGCGACCTGGCGCTGCTGGGCTCCGGACAGGGCCTGGTGGTGCATGCCGGAAAGCGCAAGTTGACGCTCAAGGCCAGCGAACTCGATTACTATCGGGGAGAGCGTGGCCGGCGCGGCAGCAAGCTGCCGAGAGGGCTCCAGAAGGTCGACCGACTCGCCCCTGACGGGGAGCTGTAAGCCAAACAGGCTTAGCCTGAAGCTGTAAGCTTTAAGCCGTAAGCTGTAAGAAAAACATGCCTATCATGGGGTTACTTACAGCTTATAGCTTACGGCTTACAGCTCATCAAAGAGGTTGTCATGACACGACGAGTTTTGATTCGCGCGACCGGCAGTGCCCGCCCCGGTCAACTGGCGGGGCTGGGCCGGGCCTTGGCGAGAAGTGGTGCTCGGCTTCTGGACATCAACCAGAGCGTGACCTTCGGGATCATGTCCCTGGAGGCGCTGGTGGGGCTGGATCGCGAGGCCGATCTCGAAGGCGCTCTGTCGGCGGCGGGGGATGAGCTGGGGCTGGATGTCCAAGCGATCCAGGTCAGTGCCGAGGACTACCACCGCTGGAGCCTGCAGGCCGGCCAGCCGCGGCTGATCATGACGTTGCTGGCCCCGCATCTGCCGGCCGGCATCCTGGCGGAAGTTGGAGCGCTGACTGCCGAACAGGGGCTGACCGTGGAGTTGATCCACCGGCTGTCTGGACGTGAACCCCTCGATGGCGCAATGCCGCAACACGGTGCCTGCGTCGAGTGCTGGCTGCGTGGTGACGACGTGGATATCGAGGCATTGCGCGAGAAGGCCCTGGCGTTGGGCGCGATTCATGGCATCGATATCGCCCTGCAGGAAGATTCCATCTGGCGTCGGCATCGCCGCCTGGTGTGCTTCGACATGGATTCGACGCTGATCCAGACCGAAGTGATCGACGAGCTGGCGCGTCGCCATGGCGTTTTCGACGAGGTGGCGGAGGTCACCGAGCGTGCCATGCGCGGGGAGCTGGATTTCCGGCAGAGCTTCCGAGAGCGCATGGCGAAGCTCCGTGGCCTCGATGAGTCGGTGCTGGCCGACATCGCCGAACAACTGCCGTTGATGGACGGTGTGGAACGCCTGATGCGTCACCTCAAGCGGCTCGGTTATCGCACCGCCATTCTCTCCGGTGGTTTTACCTACTTTGCCGAGCATCTCCAGCAACGGCTCGGTTTCGATGAGATACACGCCAATGAACTGGTGATCGAGAACGGCAAGGTGACCGGCGAAGTCCGTGAGCCGATCGTCGACGCTGACCGCAAGGCCGCGCTGCTCCACGAGATCGCCGAGCGCGAGGGCCTGGCCATGGAGCAGACCATTGCCGTCGGCGATGGTGCCAATGACCTCAAGATGCTGGCCGCCGCCGGCCTGGGCATCGCCTTTCGCGCCAAGCCGCTGGTGCGGCAGCAGGCCAGTCAGAGTATCTCGACGCTCGGCCTGGACGCCGTGCTTTACCTGATCGGTTATCGGCAGGTGGACCTGGAAGCGCAAGGGTGAGAGGACTAGCGTGAGTACGTACATACTGGCCTGGCGCGACCGCTTCGAGCGCATTCGGTCGAACAAGCTCTTCGAGGCGGTGGTCATTGCCATCATCGTCGTTTCGGCCTTGTTGATCGGTGCCAAGACCTACGAGGAAACCAGCCGTTTTCACTATTGGCTGCTGGCGATGGACCTGGCGGTCACGGTGTTCTTTCTGGTGGAAATCCTGATCCGCATGGCGGCGGAGAGGCGTCTGCGTGACTTCTTCAAACAGGGCTGGAACGTCTTCGACTTTCTGATCGTCACGGCGAGCCTGATTCCGATGGGTGAGTCGGACATGGTCCTGTTGGCGCGGCTGCTGCGGATATTCCGGGTGCTCCGGCTGGTCTCGATGATCCCTGAGTTGCGCATGCTGATGACGGCGCTCGTCAAGTCGATCCCGCGCATGGGCTACGTGGCCTTGCTGATGTTCATCATCTTCTATATTTACGCCGCCATCGGCAGCTTCCTGTTTGCCGAGGTCGACGACTACCTCTGGGGCAATATCGCCGTCGCCATGCTGACGCTGTTTCGCATCGCGACTTTCGAAGACTGGACCGACATCATGTATGCCACTCAAGAGGACTTTGCCTGGAGCTGGCTGTATTACCTGACCTTCATCTTCCTCACCGCCTTCATCTTCCTGAACATGATGATTGGCATCGTGCTGGACGTGATGCAGAAGGAAAGCGTGGCGATCGAGCTGGAAAGCGGCGAAGGCGAAGCGGCCGAGATGCAGGGGCTGCGTGGTGATGTGCGCGAATTGCATGATCAGGTGGCGCGGCTGGAAACCCTGTTGACCCAACAGAGCGGGAACTCGCCATCCCGCAGGCAGACGGACGAGTCCTGACCTTTCATGGAACGGATCCGGCCGGGTGGTCCTCCAAGAACCAGTGTCCCAGGCCGGATGAACCGCCAAGGAGGAGTGATATGAGGACTGACCGACACCCGCCGATTCGCCCCTTTCTGCCTCCCTACCTGCTCGAGCGCCTTGCCGGCTCGAGCGACGCCAGGCAGCGTGATCGCGCCTATCGGACGCTCCATGACGACCGGGGATTCCGTGCCAGGGCCGGCCGTATCGTGCGACCGGACGGCAGTCCTCGACGCGGTGAACCCGTGCGGCATGTGCATTCCGCGCACCAGACCCGCGACTTGCCCGGCGAACGGGTTCGTAGCGAAGGCGCGGCGGCCAGCGGCGACCCCGCCGTGGACGAGGCCTACCGAGGCCTGGGCGCGACCTATGCACTGTACTGGGAAGCGTTCCAGCGCCACTCTCTGGACGATCGCGGGATGGCGTTGCTGGCCACCGTGCATTATGGCCAGGAGTACGAGAATGCCTTCTGGGATGGCCAGCAGATGGTATTCGGCGATGGGGACGGCGAGCTCTTCAACCGGTTCACCATCGCGCTGGACATCATCGCCCACGAACTGACTCATGGCGTGATCCAGCACGAGGCGGCACTGGTCTATGCGGATCAGGCCGGCGCCCTGAACGAATCTCTGGCGGACGTGTTCGGCAGCCTCGTCAAACAGCATCGACAGGGGCAGGACGTCGAGAGCGCCGATTGGTTGATCGGCGAGGGCCTCTTCACCGAACGGGTCGAGGGGCGCGCGCTGCGTTCCATGGCCGCACCGGGTACCGCCTACGACGATCCGCTCCTCGGCCGTGATCCACAGCCGGGGCACATGCGGGATTTCGTCGAGACCCGCGACGACAATGGCGGGGTGCACATCAACTCGGGGATCCCCAATCGGGCCTTCCATCTCGCCGCCATGACGCTGGGTGGGCATGCCTGGGAAGAAGCGGGGCGGGTCTGGTACGACACACTCGTCGACGAACGCCTGGCCCGGACCAGTGACTTTGCGGCTTTCGCCGAGCTGACCCTGGACAATGCCGGTCGGCGTTTCGGCACCGACGGTCGTGTGGCACATGCGGTGCGGGAGGCCTGGCGCGAGTCAGGCGTGCTGTCGTGAGAGCAGACGATGTTGCCCCGCGCTTGACCGCCGCCAGTGTGCTGAGGCTGAGTCGCGAGGGAGGCGTGGCGCACATGCCGGGACTGGCCCGTCCGCGCTGGATTCGCTGTGATCGTTGCAGCGAAGCGCAGCGTGCCGAACTGCAGGCGCTGCTGGACGAGGCGGTGCGGTGTGGGGAGCGCCGGATGCCGGGTGTCGACCGGCGTTTGCTGCACCTGTGGGTTGAAGAGGGCGGCGAGGCGCCGGTCTGGACCCTGAGCGTCGCCGAGGACACCGTGCCCGAGACCTTGCTGCGCTGGTGGCGACTCGCCGCCAGTGATCCATTTTCGTCAGATGAAGCGGGCCCCGCTTGACACCGGGCACGAGTCCTGATTTTCTAGAGGTATGAACACGACATCGTACAACCTCGTTCTCGACCTACGACTACTAGCCCGCCGCTGAGCGCGCCGGGCGATGCTGTCTGCATCGCTGTTGTTTCGTCGAATCGAGGTTGTCACATGTCCCGCACCGCCAATGCCATTCCCATGAACATCGCCGCCGCCCGTGTCGTACGCGCCGCCCGACCGGTCTGCGGGGTCGCGATGATCATGACCGAATACTTCGACGACGCCCCGTCTGCCTTCCGGCAGGCGGGGCGTCGCCGTTTCTGACGCCACAAACCGTGCCTGGGAGAACGCCGCCATGATGCTCGATAACCCCTCCGTCAAGTACCGCCCCTTTGTGGCCGTCGATCTGCCCGATCGGCAGTGGCCGAGCCGGCGCATCGAGGCGCCGCCCCAGTGGTGTGCCGTCGACCTGCGCGACGGCAACCAGGCGCTGATCGATCCCATGGACCAGGAGCGCAAGCAGCGCCTGTTCGATCTGCTGGTGAAGATCGGCTTCAAGCAGATCGAGGTTGGCTTCCCCTCGGCCTCCCAGACCGATTTCGACTTCGTGCGCTCGCTGATCGAGGATGACAAGGTGCCGGATGACGTCACCATCCAGGTGCTCACCCAGGCCCGCCCGCACCTGATCGACCGCACCTTCGAGGCGCTCAAGGGCGCAAAGAACGCCATCGTTCACGTCTACAACGCCACCGATCCGGTGTTCCGCCGCGTGGTGTTCAACGTCAGCCAGCCCGAGTGCATCCAGATCGCCGTGGACGCCACCACCCGCATCCGCGAGCACATGGTGGCCGCACCGGAGACGAACTGGACCTTCCAGTATTCCCCGGAGCTGTTCTCCACCACCGAGATGGACTTCGCGGTGGAGATCGTCGACGCCGTGGAGGCCACCTATGGCGCCAGCGCCGACAAGCCGATGATCGTCAACCTGCCGGCCACCGTGGAGTGCGCCACGCCCAATAACTATGCCGACCAGATCGAGTGGTTCTGCCGCCATGTTGCCAAACGCGACCACCTGATCGTCAGTGTGCATCCGCACAACGACCGCGGCACCGGTGTGGCTGCCGCCGAACTCGCGGTGATGGCGGGCGCCGACCGGATCGAGGGTTGCCTGTTCGGTAACGGCGAGCGCACCGGCAACGTCGATCTGGTCACCCTGGCCATGAATCTCTACACCCAGGGCGTGCATCCGCAGCTCGACTTCTCCAACATCACGCCGATCATGCGCGAGGTGGAGTACTGCAACCAACTGCCGGTGCACCCGCGCCATCCCTATGTGGGCGACCTGGTATTCACCGCCTTTTCCGGCTCCCACCAGGACGCCATCAAGAAGGGCATGGCCGAGCGCCGCGAGAACCCGGACAGCGTCTGGGCGGTGCCTTACCTGCCCATCGACCCGCTGGACGTGGGACGCAGCTACGAGGCGGTGATCCGCGTCAACAGCCAGTCGGGCAAGGGCGGGGTCTCCTACCTGCTGGAAGAGGAGCACGGCATCGAACTGCCGCGCCGGTTGTCCATCGAATTCAGCCAGGTGGTGCAGGAAGTCGCTGATCGGCTGGGCAAGGAGATCACCTCCGAGATGATCTACCAGGCCTTCCGCGACGAATACCTGGCAAAGGACCGGCCCTTCGCCCTGGCCAGTCACCGCATGTCCTCGGAGCCTGATAGCCCGGTGGTGAACCTCGAGGCGACCATCGAGGAGGGCGGTGTACGGCGGACCATTCAGGGGCAAGGCAACGGGCCGCTGGCCGCCTTCATCAAGTCGCTGGCCGCCGAAGGACACGACGTGGAAATCATCGATTACCACGAGCACTCCCGGGGGCAAGGGGCGGATGCCGAGGCAATCGCCTATGTCGAGGTGCGCATCAACGGCGAAGCCGTGTTCGGCGTCGGCACCGACGAGAGCATTACCAGTGCCTCCATCAAGGGGGTGCTGAGCGCCATCAACCGGCAACTCTCCACCGAAGCACCGGCACCCAACGTCACGGCCGCCACCCTCGCCTGACCGGCTACGCCGGGCTCGGGAGCTGTAAGCGGTAAGCTGTAAGCCGTAAGTAAAAAAACCCCCAAGGCCTCGTGCCCTGGGGGTTTTCTTATGGCTTACAGCTTAAAGCTTACGGCTATAGCGGGGTCTTGCTGGCCTCGCCGGGCACTTCGCGCACCAGCGTCGGCATCAGGAAGCCGGGGAGTCGTGTCCTGAGTTCGGCGACCAGGGCGCGGGCCGCGTCGTCGGGCACGTCGAAGTGGGCGGCGCCGGCCACCGGGTCGAGCACGTGCAGGTAGTAGGGAAGGATACCGGCCTCGAACAGCCGCTCGGAGAGCGCGGCCAGCGACGCGACATCGTCGTTGACGCCGTGCAGCAGCACGCTCTGGTTGAGCAGTGTCACGCCCGCTGCCTGCAGTCGTCGGCACGCCTCGACCACTGCCTCGTCGATTTCCTGGGCGTGATTGATGTGCAGCACCATGACCTTCTGCAGCCGCGTGCTGCCCAGCCAGTCGAGCAGGGCGCCATCGATGCGGTCGGGGATCACCACCGGCAGTCGGGTATGGAGGCGCAACCGCTTGAGGTGGGGAATGGCCTCCAGGCGTTCCACCAGCCAGGCAAGCTGGCGATCACTGGCCGCCAGCGGGTCGCCGCCGGAGAGAATCGCCTCATGGATCGAGGTGTCGTCGCGCAGGTAGGCGAGCGTTTCTTCCCACTGGGCCCGTGAAGGCGCGTTCTCCTCGTAGGGGAAGTGGCGTCGGAAACAGTAGCGGCAGTTCACCGCACAGGCAGGGCTCGCGATCAGCAGCACTCGGCCGGCGTACTTGTGGATCAAACCACGCCGCGGGGTTTGATCGGCTTCCTCGAGGGGGTCGGCCACGTAGCCCGGCGCGGCCTCGGCCTCCTCGCCGAGTGGCAGCACCTGGCGTAGCAGCGGGTCGTGCGGGTCGCCGGGGCGAATGCGGGCGAGATAGGCCTCGGGCACTCGCACCTCGAACAGCGCATGGCCGGTCTCGGCGCCGGGCTGCCAGGCGGGCGCGAGTCCCAGGCGCCGGCATAGCGCCTGCGGGTCGCGGATCGCACCGGCGAGCTGCGACTGCCAGGCGCCGGGGGACGGTGTCGAGGCCTGGCGCTGCAAAGGGATAGGGCTTCGGGTTATCATGCGCGGCACCAGTCGATACGTGCGAGGGATAGGCCCTCGAGACATGTCTCTTGCTTGTGCGCGCCCTCGACCCCGGTCGGCGGCGCGCTCGAATATGGGTAAAACATCATGGCGAACTATTCTACCAACGAATTCAAGGGCGGTCTGAAGGTCATGCTGGATGGTGACCCCTGTGCCATCCTCGAGAACGACTACGTCAAGCCGGGCAAGGGCCAGGCCTTCAACCGCGTCAAGCTGCGCAACCTGATGACCGGCCGCGTCTGGGAGCGTACCTTCAAGTCAGGCGAATCCCTGGAAGGCGCCGATGTCCTCGAGCTGGACATGGAGTACCTCTATACCGACGGCGACATGTGGTACTTCATGCTCAATGACGGTTCCTTCGAGCAGTATCCGGTGGAGCGGAAGGCCCTTGGCGAGACCGAAAAGTGGCTCAAGGAGCAGGTGGTCTATACCGTGACCCTGTGGAATGACAACGTCATCAACGTGACCCCGCCGAACTTCATCGAGCTCGAGGTGACCGAGACCGATCCCGGTCTCAAGGGCGACACCGCCCAGGGTGGCTCCAAGCCGGCCACCCTGTCCTCCGGTGCCGTGGTCCGCGTGCCGCTGTTCATCAACGAGGGAGAAGTGCTGAAGGTGGATACGCGGACGGGCGAGTATGTCTCCCGCGCTTGAGCCGGGCTTTGCCCGTCCCGGCTTTGCCGGGAGCTGTAACCGGGCTTCGCCCGGAGCTGTAAGCCGTAAGCTATAAGCGGTAAGAACCCCCTGGACCCGAAAAGGACTGGGGGTATGCTGCCTACGAGCTACGAGCTACGAGCTACGAGCTACGAGCTACGAGCTACGAGCTACGAGCTACGAGCTA
>NZ_JAVXUS010000026.1:0-40541 GCF_032334135.1 Halomonas sp. I1 | reverse complement strand
CAGCACCAGCCAGGCAGCGATGCGGCCGCAGGCTGCCACGCCCCGGTCGAAGGCGTTGCGCACCGGATCGGGGGGTGTCGGACTCGGCGTGGCGCCCCGTGGATCGCCAGCATCCTCGGTGGTGGAAGACATCTTGACTCCGTGCCGCCCTTGTCGGGCAGCGTGGTGGCGTAATGACAAGGGGCCGGCGAGGCCGGCCCGGGTGTTGAGGTGGAAAAGCGCGCGTGCTTACAGCTGGCCGCGAGCTTCCAGGAAGCCGGTGGCGGCGTCGTAGACCTTTTGGGTCATCTCGTTGCGACCGGCCCACTCCTTCCATTCTTTCTCTGCGGCCTGACGGAATTTCTTGCGTTCTTCCGCCGGCAGGTCGAAGGGATGTACCTCAGGGTCCTCACGAAGCTTGGCGAGGGTCTCGATATCCTGTTCCTTGAGGCGGGCAATCAGGTCATACGCCATGGCGTCGAAGGCGGTCTCGAGCGTGGTCTGCAGCTCCGCCGGCAGGCTGTCCCATGTCTCCTTGTTGATCGACACGGCGATCATTGGCATGGAGTGGAAGCCTGGATATAGCGGGTAGGGGGCGAAGGCGTGCAGCCCCTGGGCGTCGTTGTTGGACAGCACCGTGGAGTCGGCGGCATCGATCACGCCCTTTTCCAGACCGGTATAGACCTCGGAGCCCGGCAGGTTGACCGGCGTGGCGCCGATGCGCTCGAAGATGTTGTAGACCATGCCCTGTGGCGCGCGAATCTTGAGACCTTCGAAGTCCTCCAGGCTCTCGATGGGGACGGTGGAGGGGACAGATTCGAGCGGGAAGGTGGCGGCCCCGATCAAGTGAGAGCCATAGGGCTCGGCGAGCTCATTGTAGAGTTCCTCGCCGCCGCCCTGTTTCATGAACTCCAGAAAGTCGTAGGGGTCGCTCCAGGCACCGACCAGGTTACCCAGCATGCCGAAGGCCGGGTTCTGACCGGAGAAATAGCTTGGGTCGGTCATGTGACCCTGCAGGATACCGGAGCTGACGGCCTGCAGTGTCTCGGTGGGACCCACCACGGCGTTGATGGGCAGCAATTCGATCTGGACGCGGCCATCGGTCATGGTGCCGATGCGTTCGGCCCACTCCTGCTTGACCTTGAAGCTCGGTTCGCCGGCGGTTTCCGAGGCCTGGAAGGTCCATTCGTACTCCGCGGCATGGGCACCGGTCACACTCAGCAACAGGGCGGAAGCGCCCAGGAGCAGCTTGGGGGTCAGGTGTGGCATCGAATCTCTCCGTTCGGGGGGAGTTTTTTGTTGACGTTCGTGCTGCGTGCTTCGAGTTGTCGTGATATGTGCCCGCCCTCCTTGTCGAATCCGGGGCTGGTCGCGGTTGTCGTGTCGCGGACCATCGAAAGCGGGCAGGGAGAATGTTGCCCATAAGCCATATATGTTCAACATATACTTTCGTATGTGTGTACTTTGCGCTCGTCTCGTCGTAGTGTCCGTGGCACATCATCGGTGGGCATTGCCCATCGCCCAGGAACGCCGCGAGGAGTCACCTCCATGTCGTCACCGAAGAACGCCAACAAGCCGACGCTGCGCAGCGCCGAATGGTTCGGCAGCGCCGACAAGAACGGCTTCATGTATCGCAGTTGGATGAAGAATCAGGGCATCCCTGACCATGAGTTTCAGGGCAAGCCGATCATCGGCATCTGCAATACCTGGTCGGAACTGACACCTTGCAATGCCCACTTCCGCAAGATCGCCGATCACGTCAAGCAGGGTGTCCTGGAGGCGGGCGGTTATCCGGTCGAATTCCCGGTGTTTTCCAACGGCGAGTCCAACCTGAGGCCGACGGCGATGTTCACTCGCAACCTGGCGAGCATGGACGTCGAAGAGGCGATTCGAGGCAACCCGATCGATGCAGTGGTGCTACTGGTTGGCTGCGACAAGACCACACCGGCACTATTGATGGGGGCGGCGAGCTGCGATATCCCGACGATCGTGGTCACCGGCGGGCCGATGCTCAACGGCAAGCAGGAAGGGCGCGATATTGGCTCCGGTACGGTGGTCTGGCGGCTCTCCGAAGAGGTCAAGGCCGGCAAGATATCGATGCATGATTTCATGGCAGCCGAGGCCGGGATGTCTCGTTCGGCGGGGACCTGCAACACCATGGGTACGGCCTCGACCATGGCCTGCATGGCCGAGTCGCTGGGTGTATCACTGCCGCACAACGCCGCCATTCCTGCGGTGGACTCGCGGCGTTACGTGCTGGCCCACCTTTCCGGCAACCGCATCGTCGAGATGGTCGACGAGGACCTCCGGCTCTCGAAGGTCCTGACGCGGCAGGCCTTCGAGAATGCCATTCGCACCAATGCGGCGATCGGTGGTTCGACCAACGCTGTGATTCACCTCAAGGCCATTGCCGGTCGCATCGGCGCCGATCTGGCGCTGGACGACTGGACGCGCATCGGCCGTGGCACGCCGACACTGGTGGATCTGCAGCCTTCGGGACGCTTTCTGATGGAGGAGTTCTACTATGCCGGTGGGCTGCCCGCCGTGCTGCGCCGGCTGGGCGAGGCCGATCGCTTGCCGAACAAGGATGCGCTGACCGTCAACGGCAAGACGCTGTGGGACAACGTCGTCGAGGCGCCGCAGTACAACGACGAGGTGATCCGGCCGCTGGACAACCCGCTGGTCGAGGATGGCGGCATGTGCGTGCTGCACGGCAACCTGGCGCCCAAGGGCGCGGTGCTCAAGCCGTCGGCGGCGACCCCCGAACTGATGACGCACCGCGGGCGTGCCGTGGTGTTCGAAGACTTCGACGACTACAAGGCGCGCATCAATGACCCCGACCTGGACGTCGATGCCGACAGCGTGCTGGTGATGAAGCATTGCGGGCCGCGCGGTTATCACGGCATGGCCGAAGTGGGCAACATGGGCCTGCCGGCCAAGCTGCTCGAACAGGGCGTCACCGACATGGTACGACTCTCGGACGCGCGCATGAGCGGCACGGCCTACGGCACCGTGGTGCTGCACGTGGCGCCGGAGGCGGCGGCCGGGGGGCCACTGGCGGCGGTGCGCAACGGCGACTGGATCGAGCTGGATGCCTACGCCGGCAAGTTGCATCTGGACATCGAGGACGATGAGCTCCAGGCACGCCTGGCCGAGCACGATCCCACCCAGGCCTCGCGGCAGATCGCCAGCAGTGGCGGCTATCGTCAGCTCTACATCGAGCATGTGCTGCAGGCGGACGAAGGTTGTGACTTCGACTTCCTGGTGGGGTGTCGGGGTGCCGACGTGCCGCGCCATTCTCACTGAGACCGGAGATGCCATGACGACCCAGCGACCCCGCATGACGTCCGACCGGCTACGCTCGCGCGACTGGTTCGACAACCCCGAACATCCGGGCACCACGGCACTGTGTATCGAGCGCTACATGAACCAGGGCATCACCCTGGAGGAATTGACGTCCGGCAGGCCGATCATCGGCATCTGCCAGTCGGGCTCCGACCTGACGCCCTGCAACCGCCACCACATCGAGCTGGTGAAGCGGGTCAAGGACGGTATCCGCGCCGCCGGCGGGGTGCCCTTCGAGTTCCCGCTGCATCCGATCCACGAGAACGTGCGCCGCCCCACCGCGGCGCTGGACCGCAACTTGGCCTACCTGGGCCTGGTCGAGGTGCTGCACGGCTACCCACTGGACGGCGTGGTGCTGACCACCGGCTGCGACAAGACCACCCCGGCCAGCCTGATGGCCGCGGCCACGGTCAATATCCCGGCCATCGTGCTGTCCGGCGGGCCGATGCTCAACGGCTGGCGGGGCGCCGAGCGCGTCGGCTCGGGCACCGTGGTCTGGGAGATGCGCAAGCGCCTGGCGGCCGGCGACATCGACTACCCCGAGTTCCTGTCGCGGATCGCCGATTCCGCGCCCTCGGTGGGCCACTGCAACACCATGGGTACCGCCTCGACCATGAATTCCCTGGCCGAGGCGCTGGGCATGAGCCTGCCCGGCTCGGCGATGATTCCGGGCCCCTACAAGGAGCGCGGCGCGGTGGCCTATGCCACCGGCGAGCGCGTCGTCGACCTGGTCTGGGAGGACACGCGGCCGAGCGACATCCTGACCCGCGAGGCGTTCGAGAACGCCGCGGTCACCTGCTCGGCGCTGGGCGGCTCCTCCAATGCGCCGATCCATATCAACGCCATCGCTCGCCACGCCGGGGTCGACTTCGACAACGACGACTGGCAGCGCCTGGGTCACGAGGTGCCGCTGCTGGCCAACGTGATGCCGGCCGGGGCCTATCTGGGCGAGGAGTTCCACCGCGCCGGCGGGGTGCCGGCGGTGATGCACGAGCTGCTGGGCGCCGGGCAGCTGCACGGTGAAGTGGCGACCGTCAATGGCAAGACGCTGGCCGAGAACCTGGCCGGCCGCGAGACCGCCGACGACGAGGTGATCCGCCGCTACGCCAATCCGCTGGTCGAGCATGCGGGGTTTCTCAATCTCAAGGGCAACCTTTTCGACTCGGCGCTGATGAAGACCAGCGTGATTTCCGCCGATTTTCGCCGCCGTTTCCTCGACACACCCGAGGACCCTGATGCTTTCGAGGGCCGAGTGGTGGTGTTCGATGGCTCGGAGGACTACCACGCTCGCATCGACGACCCCGGCCTCGAGATCGATGCCACCACCATCCTGGTGATGCGCGGTGCCGGCCCGGTAGGGCATCCCGGCGGCGCTGAAGTGGTCAACATGCAGCCACCGGCCTCCTTGATTCGGCAGGGCATCGAGTCGTTGCCGTGCCTCGGTGATGGTCGACAGTCGGGCACATCGGGCTCGCCCTCGATCCTCAATGCGTCGCCAGAGGCCGCCACTGGCGGGCCCCTGGCATTGCTCGAGACCGGCGATCGGCTGCGCGTCGACCTCGGGCGCTGCAAGGTAACCCTGCAGGTGGACGAGGCTGAACTGGTGACGCGCCGTGAGCGCCTGGCGGCCGAGGGCGGGTACCGCTACCCCGACCACCAGACGCCCTGGCAGGAGATCCAGAGGACGCTGGTGGCGCCTTTGGCGGAAGGGATGACGCTGCGCAATGCGCCCGATTATCGGGATGTGGCGCGTCAGAGTCCGCCCCGGGACAATCATTAGACGGATCTTGCCCTCAATGGCGGGCACCTTGCCGAGAAGGTAGGATGCCCGGCCAGCATTTCGCATCAGGAGGTTTCATGCCCCCATTTCGCCTGGGCCTGGTCGGGGCCGGGAAGATCGTTCGCGATCAGCATCTTGCCGCCATTCAGAGCACGCCCGGTCTCGAACTCGTCGCCGTGGCCGATCCCCATGCTCGTCTCGAGGGCGTGCCCGGCCATGCCTCGCTGGAGGCGATGTTATCCGAGGAACCGTCGCTGGATGCCGTGGCGATCTGTACCCCGGCTCACCTGCGCCATGGCCTGGCCCGAGAGGCGCTGACGCACGGCAAGGCCGTCTTGCTCGAGAAACCGCCCGGCGCGACCCTGGCCGAGGTCGAGGATCTGAAAGCCCTGGCCGAGTCGCGGGGCAGCGTGCTCTTCGCCGCCTGGCATTCGCGTTTTGCCCCCGCCGTTCCGGTCGCCAGGCAATGGCTGAGCGAGCGTCGAGTCACGGGGATCGAGATCGTCTGGCATGAAGACGTCAGGGTTTGGCACCCCGGTCAGGCATGGCTCTGGGAAGCGGGCGGCATGGGCGTGTTCGATCCTGGTATCAATGCCTTGTCGATCGTCACTCGGCTGGTCGATACCCCTTTCTTCCTGAAGCGCGCCACGCTCGAGGTGCCCGACAATTGCCAGACCCCGATTGCCGCCCGGCTTCATCTGCGCGACGGTGCGGGCGTGCCCCTGGAGGCGGATTTCGACTTCCGCCACGAGGACCCGCCGCGCTGGGAGATGACCATCACCACCGAGGAAGGGCGTCTCGAACTGTCCGGCGGTGGGCGTCGGTTGACGCTCGATGGTGAGACGGTGGTCGACGAGCCGGAGCGCGAATATTCGGGCCTCTATACCCATTTTCACGAACTGTTGACCACGGGGCGCAGCGATGTGGACGTCACGCCGTTACGGCATGTGGCGGATGCCATGATGTTGGGGCATCGGGAGACAGTGGCGCCTTTTCACTGATTTTTGCCCTTGTGACCCACATGGAGGCGAGAAATGCGTTGGCCCGCCGATAGCGGGCCTGGCTCGGGCCTTCGCTCGCCGACTTGCTACAGTCAACTTCTGATACGGGACACGAGCCAGGTACTCGAGAAAAAAGCACGCGAGTCAGCCCTTGGCCCATCCCTCCGCTATCACCTCGCGCAACAGGGTGGTCAGGGCGGCGGCGCCGGGGGAGAGACGTTGCTGGCGGAGGGTGATGAGGCCATAGGGCTGGACGCTCAGGGCTTCCTCGGTGGGCAGCACCCGAAAACGTTGCGGGTCGCATAGCAGCTCGGCGACTTCCCGGCTGGTGACCGTCAGGGTGTCGGAGTTGGCCACCAGTGCCAGCGATACCAGGACGTCCGAGGTGTTGATGATATGCGTCGGCGGCGAGAGGTCGTGATACATCAGAAGGTGATCGACGCGCTGCCGCATCAGGGCGCCAGGAGGCTGGAGCGACCAGGGGTAGGCCGTCATCTCGGCCAGCGACGGCGAGGCGGCATTCGCCAGCGGATGCTCCCGTCGACACACGACGCTGATGGCCTCCTCGCCGATCTCCTCGAAGACGAAATGCCCGGGGTCGAACCCGGCGGGAATGCGCGAGATGACCATGTCGAGCTCGCCTTCCAGCAACCGAGGCACCAGGGCCGGGCTCACATCCACATCGACGCTGATCTTGAGGCCCGGCAGCTGACGATGGACGCGCTCCAGGGCCCGAGATATGAGCGTCACTGCCGGCGCCATCACGGTGCCTACGGAAACCGCGCCGGCATTGCCGGCGTTCAGGGCATTGAGTTCGTCGCCGGTCTGCTGCAGGGAAGAGAGAATGCTGCGGGCATGACGCACTGCCACCTCGCCATACCAGTTGGGCTCGATGCCTCGCGAATGACGTTCGAACAACTGTACGCCCAGGCGTCCTTCCAGTTCACCGAGCAGCTTCGAGGCCGCGGGTTGGCTCATGGAGAGGCTGGCGGCCGCGCGATGCAGGTTGCGGTGGTCGTCCAGGGCCAGGAACAACTGCAGGTGGCGTAACTTTAGTCTTACCTTGAGAAACCAGTCGGATGGTAACTCACCCATGGGGGAGCGACGTGTCATATTGCGATAACCAGATGGATATGGATAAGTCGGCCAGTCAGTATTAGCGGTTAACGCCTTGTGTGTCTAATGTTGCCGGCGTCTGGTCTGACCCGAGATAGGCACATAAGGAGACAACAACACATGACCGCATTCGACCGTTTCTCTGGCACATCGGTAACGCATGGTGCTGGGCCCAGCACTGGCAAGGGGGCATGGGCCTTGCTGGCCGCCTTGCCGCTGGTGGCCGGCATCGCTTTCGCTCAGGAGGCAACGCAGGACGAAATGGAAATGGAACAGCAACGAGGTATCGAGCAAGGCGTTTTCGGCATGCTTTCGGATGGTCGCGAGGTGGCGCTTTACACCCTGACCAATGCCCGCGGAGCGCGTCTGTCGGTGACGCCTTACGGGGGGATCATCGTCGCCCTCGAGGTGCCGGATGCCGAGGGGAAGTTCGAGGATGTCGTGCTGGGGTTCGATCGACTGGAGGACTATCTGTCGTCGACTTACCGTCAGGCCAATCCCTACTTCGGGGTCCTGATCGGGCGCTATGGCAACCGTATTGCTGGCGGTGAGTTTGCTCTCGATGGCGAGGTGCATACCTTGCCCACCAATGACGGCGACAATCATTTGCACGGCGGCGATCAAGGTTTCGATCGACGCCTCTGGAAGGCCGAAACCGTCGAGGACAAACGTGGCGTGGGATTGATCCTGACGCTCACCAGCCCCGATGGGGACCAGGGCTATCCGGGTGAACTGCAGGCCCGAGTTCGCTATACCCTGAGCGATGACAATGCCGTGATCGTCGACTATCAGGCTACTTCCGACGCCACCACACCCGTCAATCTCACCCAGCACAGTTACTTCAATCTCGATGGTGTGACCGGCGAACGAGCTGCCGGCGACGATATTCTCGATCACCGCCTGACGATCAATGCCGCCGCCTTCACACCGGTCGATGAGGGACTGATTCCGACCGGTGAACTGCGCTCCGTGGCTCAGACCCCCTTCGATTTCCGCGAGCCCACGGCCATCGGCGAGCGTATCGAGGCCGACAATACCCAATTGGCCAGAGGCCAGGGCTATGATCACAACTTCGTCCTCGACCGCGAGGGACTGGGCGAGGACGACCTGGTGACGGCGGCTCGCCTGGAGGCCGGACACAGCGGCAGGGTGATGGAAGTGCTCACCACCGAGCCCGGGCTCCAGTTCTACTCGGGCAACTTCCTGGATGGCACCTTGACCGGCAAGAGCGGGGCGACCTACGGCCATCGCTTCGGCCTGGCGCTGGAAACCCAGCACTTCCCGGATTCACCCAATCAGGCCGATTTCCCTTCGACGTTGCTGCGGCCGGGGGAGACCTACCAGAGCCAGACTCGTTACGTCTTTTCCACCGTCTCTGCCGTCGAGGCGTCGGACTGACGTTTCACTGTGGACGCTGGACGCATCGTTCCCGTTCGGCAGCTTTTCTTTGTCTCCATCGTCTTCGACGCCCCGGTCGTTTTTCCTCCGGGGCGTCGTCGTGCCCGGCAACCGTAGGTGGCGACACACTTTAGTCGCAGCATGCTGGGCCTGGCGGTGATGGTGGTCTCGGTCGTTCGGTCCTTGTCGCGGAAGTGATATTTAATTTTGTATCAGTTACTGACCATAAACGCATTGGATGGTTATGTTGAGACGGCATAGGGTGGAGGCGCATCCGGTGCATGCCATGACACCACCGGAGACAGCTTTCACAACACGTCACAACAACAAACGCCCCCCAGGGCAAAGGAGACGCCTATGTCCCGCTTCCCCATTCTCGCCCCCCTCGCATTCGGTGCCTGCCTGGCGCTGTCGCCGCTGGTTCAGGCTCAGGATGACGTCACGCTTGGCTTTATCGTCAAGAAACCCGAACAGGCCTGGTTCATCAATGAGCAGGACGCCGCCACCCGGCTGGGTGAAGAGAAAGGCTTCGAAGTCGTCCGGCTCGCCGGTGAAGACGGTCAAGAGGTGCTGAGCGCCATCGACAACCTCAATTCCCAGGGTGCCCAGGGGTTCGTCATCTGTCCGCCTGATGTGCGTCTCGGGCCTACCATCATGCGCCGCGCCGAACAGTACGGCATGAAGGTGGTGACCGTGGATGATCGTTTCGTCAATGCCGACGGCGAGCCCATGGAGGCGGTGCCGCATCTGGGCATGTCGGGCTACAAGATCGGTCAACAGGTCGGCAATGCCATCGCGGACGAAATGGAAGCCCGAGGCTGGGATCCTGAGAAGGTCGCGGCACTACGCATTACCAACTATGAGCTGCCCACGGCCAAGAAACGTACCGACGGGGCCACTGATGCGCTGCTGGACCGAGGGTTCCAGGAAAGCAACATCCTGGATGCCCCTCAGCAGAACACCGATACCTCCAGTGCCTTCTCGGCGGCCTCTCCGGTCTTCTCCAAGAACGGCGACTACGAGCACTGGGTCATTTATGCGCTCAACGAAGAAAGCGTGCTGGGCGGGGTGCGAGCTTCCGAGCAGTACGGCCTGGCCGCCGACGACGTGATCGGGGTCGGCATCAATGGTTCCGGTGCGGCGTTCGCCGAGTTCTCCCGGGAGAAGCCGACCGGTTTCCACGGCACCGTGGCAGTCAGTTCCACCATGCATGGCCGCCAGACGGCGCAGAACCTTTATACCTGGGTCACCGAGGGTGACAAGCCGAAGGCCAATACTGAAACCACCGGCACCCTGATGACTCGTGACAACTGGGAGGCGGTACGCGATGAGCTCGGTCTCTGATAGTGCCGTGGCGGTCGCACGGGCAGGCGTCGGCAAGGCCGCCGACGCTTACCTGAGCGTCGAGAACGTGACGGTCGAGTTCCCCGGGGTCAAGGCGCTGGACGGGGTGAGCTTCTCCGCCCGGGCCGGCGAGGTGCACGCCCTGATGGGGGAGAACGGTGCCGGCAAGTCGACCCTGCTCAAGGTACTGAGCGGCGTCAATCGAGTCAGCGAGGGGGCCCTGTGGCTCGACGGCGAGCGTCAGGTGTTCGCCAATGAACGGCAGGCGCTGGCCGAGGGTATCGCCATCATCTATCAGGAACTGACGCTGTCGCCGAATCTGTCGGTAGCGGAGAACCTGTTGCTCGGTCAGTTGCCGGAACGGCGCGGTATGCTCGACCGTCGCCGCCTGCATGAGCGAGCCAAGGAGATCCTTGTCGAGCTGGGGGAAGACTCGGTTCATCCCGCCACCAAGGTCCGCGACCTTTCCATCGGCCAGCAGCAGATGATCGAGATCGGTCGAGCGCTGTTGCGGGATGCCCGGGTCATCGCCTTCGACGAGCCCACCAGTAGCCTCTCCGTTCAGGAAACCCGGCAGCTCAAGCGCATCGTTCAGCGCCTGCGCGATGAAGGCCGGGTCGTGCTCTATGTCACGCATCGCATGGAGGAGGTGTTCGAGATGTGTGATGCCGTCACGGTGTTCCGCGATGGCCGGCACATTCGTACCCACGAGACCATGGCGGGACTCGATCACGACACCCTGGTCAGCGAGATGGTGGGGCGCGACATCGACGATGTCTATGGTTACCGACCGCGGTCCACCGGCGACGTATTGATGGAGGTCGATCGCCTGTGTGGTCGGGGTGTGAGCGCGCCGGTCAGTTTTTCGGTGCGGCGTGGCGAGGTGTTCGGCCTGTTCGGCCTGGTCGGTGCCGGACGCAGCGAGTTGATGCGGCTGGTATGTGGCGTGGCGTCGCCGAGCGAAGGTCAGGTCAGGCTGGACGGCGAAGCGCGACGTTTCACGACACCCGGTGAAGCGGTTCGCGCCGGTATTGCCATGTGCCCCGAAGACCGCAAGTCCCAGGGCATCTTTCCCATCGCCAGTGTGACCGACAACTTGAATATCAGTTGTCGGCGCTTCTTCAAGCGCCTCGGCGGCTTTCGGAACCCCCGCCGCGAGCTGGCCAATACCGAGGACTACATCACGAGGCTCAGTATCAAGACGCCGGGCCCGCGAACGCGCATCAGCAACCTGTCCGGCGGCAACCAGCAGAAGGTGATCCTGGCACGCTGGTTATCGGAGCACATCGAGCTGTTCGTCATGGACGAGCCGACACGCGGAATCGATGTCGGCGCCCGTCGCGATATCTATTCCCTGCTGTATGACCTGGCCGAGAACGACAAGGGCGTGGTGGTGATTTCCAGCGACCTGGCGGAGATCAGTGCCATCTGCGATCGCATCGGCGTGATGCGCGACGGCGAACTGGTCGACATCGTGTCTCGTGACGAGGCGACCCCGGAACGCCTGCTGGGTCTGGCATTGCCGGCCTGATGACCAGAAGACAACAATGCTTGAGAGACTGTCATGACAATCCAGAAGACTGCTCAGGGCGATAGTGTTCAGTCGCCCCTTCCCGAGGGTCGCAAGGCCCTGGCCAAGCCATTGCGCACCCTGCTCGATACCTCGGGCCTTTTTGCCATTTTTGCGCTGCTGTTCATCGGACTGTCGGTGATGATCCCTGACTTCCTCACCGGTCGTAACATGGTTGGGCTGCTGCTGTCGGTGACCCTGATCGGGACCATTTCCACCACCATGATGATGGTGCTCGCGCTCGGCGAGGTCGATCTGTCGGTGGCCTCCATCGTGGCCTTCGCCGGGGTGGTGGCCGCCGTGGTCACCAGTGCTTCCGGCAGCGTGGTGATCGGCGTGCTGGGTGGCGTGGCTGCCGGCGGCGCGGTGGGGGCCTTCAACGGGTTCGTGGTGGCGCGCTTCGGCATCAACTCCTTGATCGCCACGCTGGCGGCCATGGAGTTCGTGCGGGGGCTGGCCTATATCACCTCGGGCGGCGATGCGGTAATGATCACCGTGCCGGCTTTCTTCGAGCTGGGCAGCGCCTCTTTCCTGGGGCTCACTCTACCGGTGTGGACCATGATCGGCTGTTTCGTGGTCTTCGGCGTGCTGCTCAACATGACGTCCTTCGGGCGCAACGTGCTGGCGACCGGCGGCAATGCCGAAGCCGCGGCCCTGGCGGGGGTCAATGTGCGCCGACTGAAGATCATCGTGTTCGGCCTTCAGGGCGTGGTTGCGGGTATCGCCGGCGTCTTGCTGACGTCGCGGATGGGCCTGGGTGACCCCAATACCTCGCTGGGTCTGGAGCTTGCCGTGATCTCGGCCTGTGTGCTGGGCGGTGTCGCGCTATCCGGGGGGATCGCCTCGATCACCGGCGTGCTGGTCGGGGTGTTGATCATGGGCTGCGTGCAGAACGCCATGGGCCTGCTCAACGTACCGACTTTCTATCAGTACCTGGTGCGTGGCGCTATCCTGCTGCTGGCGGTGCTGTTCGATCGCTGGAAGCAGACGCGACGCAGTCGAGCCTAGGTGTAGGCAGGCTTCGGACAAGATCTGAGCAGCAGTCACCATGAAGCCTCCGGAGGTTGATGACGTCCGGAGGCTTTTGTCGTCGTGGCAGAATAATCGCATCACTTGATGAGACGAATGGAAGGGATGATGACAACGCTATCGAATACCGTGGAGCTCGCTCTCGAGCTTGACATGAGCCTGGGCGAGAGTCCGGTCTGGTCCGCCGAGGAGCACGTGTTGTACTGGGTCGATATCAATCGCGGCCATGTCTATGCCTGGTCGCCGGCTGGTCTCGCACCACCACGGCGGTACGATTTCGAGCATACGGTCGGTTGCGTGGCACTGACCGAGGAGGGACTGCTGGTAGCCACCGCGCCGGGCTTGGCGCATCTGTCGCTGTCGTCCGGCGAGCGCAGCGATCCGGGCGTGACCAACCCTGAGTGGGGCCTCGAGGGAGGCAATCGTTTCAATGATGGCCGCTGTGATCCGGCAGGGCGCTTCTGGGTCGGTACCCTGAATCCCGACGAGGGCGGCGCGTCCCTGTATCGCCTGGAAGACGGACGCTTGGTGGCCGTCAAGCGCGATCTGCACATTGCCAATGGGCTGGCCTTCAGCCCGGATGGCCGCTGGTTGTACCACACCGACTCACCGACACGTCGGGTGATGCGCCATGCCTTCGATGCCGCGACCGGTGAGGTCGGCGCGGGCGAGACCTGGATCGATCTGGACGCGCACGACCTTCCCGGCGTGCCGGATGGCGCCGCGGTAGATATCGATGGTCACTACTGGAGTGCGCTTTACGGGGGCGCTCGGGTGGCCCGCTTCGATGCCGAGGGCCGTCTGGTAGCGCAATACGCTGTGCCGTGCCCGAATCCGACGATGCTGGCCTTCGGTGGTCGCGATCTGCGTACCCTCTATATCACCACCGCCACCCAGGACATGGATGACCAGGCGCTGCGTCGTCACCCCCTGGCGGGCAGCCTTCTATCGCTCGAGGTGGAAACGCCGGGTCTGGCGGAGCCTTGCCTGACCCGGCGATGAGTGAGGCCAGGTGAGGACGCTTTCCAGTTTTTGACGTAGTGTTTCGGTCGTCTCATTGCCCTCGAGGGGAAGGCGAGTGAAACGCTCGTCGGTGCCGGCCATCTCGGAGAGCAATGAGCCGAGCCCGGTGGCACGTGTGTCGCGTTGGATCAGCAGATCCAACCCCTCGCCGCCGCGGGAAGGGGGCAGGAAGGCAATTTCCGCCTCGTCCAGATGCCTGAAGTGGCTCCCCGCGGTGGGCTTGAACTCGAACTCCTGAAGGCAGCCGGTGGCGGGGTTCTTGCGTGACAACTCAAGCGGGGCGGAGATCATCGCCAAGCCAAGCTGTTCCATGGCCTCGAAGACGGCGTACTGCACGGGGCTTGGCAGGATGCGCAGCGGATCCTTGTCGCGGGGGTCCAGCGCCATGGCGATATCCGCCCGGGTGGCTACCCAGGTCTTGGGATGCTGTCGGCCCACCGATAGTGGGGAGAGCAGTGGCAGGGGCAGTTCGAAGGGCAGGGTACGATGCTCGCCGGGCTCGATGGTCATCGCCTCCGAGAGGCGCAATGTCGCCCAGGAATGAGGCAGATGAACCTTCTTGTCATCGACCTCCTTGATGGCTTCGCTGGCCAGGTCCAGTACCAGGGCGTCCAGGTCCTGGCTGACCTCGCCACCATGAATGTGAATTTCGCCCTTGAGGACGCCACCCGCCTCGGCGGTGTCACTGTCGAGCATGGTGTCCACGCGGGCATTGCCGATGCCCACCGCCGCCATGAGTTTATCGAACATCTTTCTCTCCTTCGTGATGGGCCCACGTCTCGAAAGGTTTCGGGGCGGAGCATATGTCACATACCGTGGTGCGAGTATAACGAGCCGGTCGGCGTCGACGATATGTCGGCGCGTCGGCATACTGGCGTCGTTGATGACCGTCCGGCAAGGGGATCTATATGGTGGGTGTGGCAAGTGGCGAGGAGCGCTCCTATCCACTGGAGTGTCTCAGCGATACTCATGGCTTCCACCAGTTGCTGGTCGGGCTGGCCGGAAGGGTCGATGTGGAAGTGGAAGGGCGTGGGGCGGCCGTGGTGCCCGGTAGCGTCTGCGTGATACCCGCCGGTGCCACACACCATTATCTGGGCATCGAGGCGGCCAACCGCTGTCGTGTGCTGGACATGGCGGTGGGCGATCAGGCTTTGGATGCGTTGTTCGAGCGCATCCGCTTCCTGAAGCTGCCCGTGGCGGCGGTGCGAGGAGGAAACGATCAAAGCCTGCTGGCACGGGTGGCGGAAGCGCCGCTGCTGACAGGGCCGCGTTTCAACCTGGCGCGGCTGACCCGCATTGTCGAGGCCGATCTGGCCGCCCCCTGGAGCCTGGCCACCCTGGCCGAGGTCACGCATCTTTCCGAGCGGCAGTTGCGTCGTGGTCTCTCGGCGCTCACCGGGTTGACGCCGTGGCGCTGGTTGCAACGGCAGCGACTGATGCGTGCGGCGCGGCGGCTGGCTACTGAAGACACGCCCCTGACCACCATCGCTCTGGACTGCGGCTTTCACGATGCCGCCCACTTCAGCCGTCTTTTCCGTGAATGGCGTGGCACGTCGCCCCGCGAGTATCGGCGATGCCATCGTGGCTGATGGCCGAAATCGACAAGTTTTCCTTGGACGAATCGGTGAAGCTCCCTGGCGATGACGTCAAGGAGCCGTGACATGTCCAGCGAATCCGCTATATCGCATCGCGCGACCCTGTGGGGTGCCAGTACCGTTCTCAACTGGGCGACCCTGGCGCTGTTCACCCAATGGGCCGGCCCAGTGCCGCCTTTCCTGCTCACCGCGCTGTGCTTCGGTCTGGCCGGTGGCCTGGCGTTGCTGGTGTTCCTGGCGCGCGGCGATGGCCCGGCCCTGACCGAGGCCTTCCGCCAGCCGCCGGCGGGCTGGCTGCTGGGCGTCGGGGGGCTGTTCGGCTATCACCTCTGCTATTTCATCGCCCAGCAGAACGCCCCGGCGGCCAATGCGGGGTTGATCAGCTACCTGTGGCCGCTGTTGATCGTGATCCTGGCCGGCTGGCTGCTGCCGGGCGAGCGGCTGCGCGGCATCCATCTGCTGGGCGGCGTCTGTGGTTTTCTGGGCGCGGCGCTGCTGGTGGGGCCCGACGGCCTCGACTGGGCGGGGGAATACACCTTCGGCTATCTCGCGGCCCTGCTGGCGGCCTTTATCTGGAGCGGTTACTCGGTGGCCTCGCGGCTGCTGGCGCGCATCCCCACCACGGCGGTGGCGTGGAACTGCCTGGGCGCCGCCGCGCTGGCGCTCGTCTGTCACCTTGCCTGGGAGCCGCTCGGCTGGCCCGAGGGGGCGAATCTCTGGGCGATCCTGGCCCTGGGGCTGGGCCCGGTGGGCAGCGCTTTCTTCACCTGGGACCTGGGCATGAAGCGCGGTCAGGTGCGCTTGCTGGGGTTGTTGTCCTACGCCACGCCGCTGTTTTCGACCCTGGTGCTGATCGCCGCCGGCCTGGCGACGGCCAGCCCGACGCTGCTGGTCGCCGCGGTCCTGATCTGCGGGGGCGCGCTGATCGGAAGCGACATGTTGGGAGGTCGCCGGTCCCGGCAACGCGATGACGCCAGGATCGAACAATCAAGGGAGTAGCGGCGGAAGTGTTCTCTGGAAGGGCCGTTTTCTGGAAGGGCAAGCCCATGTCATGACGCAGGAAGAGGAGTGACGCATGGAAAGGATCGAATGGGCGGATTTCGCCAAGGTCGAGATACGGGTGGGGACCATCGTGGAGGCCGAGGCTTTTCCTGAGGCACGGCGGCCGGCGTATCGACTTCGGGTCGATTTCGGAGAAGCGATCGGGGTGCGCAAGTCGAGTGCCCAGATCACCGATCTGTATGCGCCGGCCGAGCTGATCGGCAAGCAGGTCATTGCCGTGGTCAATTTTCCCGTCAAGCAGATCGGTCCGATGCGGTCAGAGTGCCTGGTCACCGGCTTCCATCGCGAGGATGGTGCGGTGGTGCTGGCATCGCCCGATCTCGCCAGAACGGGGCGCGCCTGGCGTAGGGTGCAGCACCGAGGCGACAACGAAGCCGCCCGTCGGGCGGCCCGTTTCGTGGAATCGAGAGGGCGTCAGGTGGGCAGGGTGACGTACCGCGTCTCCAGATAGGCCTCGAGGCCCGCGCGGCCGAGCTCGCGGCCGATGCCGCTGCCCTTCATGCCGCCCCAGCCCAGCCCGGGCGGGGCCACTTGGTGGGTGTTGCACCAGACATTGCCCGCCTGGAGCCGTGAGGCGATATCGGCGGCGCGACCCTTGTTGCCGGTGACAACGGTGGCGGCCAGGCCGAAGGCGCTGTCGTTGGCCAGGGCGATCGCCTCGTCGTCACTGGCCACGCGACGTGAGCACAGGATGGGACCGAAGATTTCCTCGCGCCACAGCCGGCTCGTGGTGCGCACATCGCGAAAGACCCGGGGGGCAATGAAGTAGCCGTGATCGGGCAGGGTCGAGACCGGGGCGCTACCGGCATCGAGTCCTTCCTGCTCGGCAGCAGCCAGATAGCCGAGTACTCGCTCGTACTGGGCGGCGTTGACCAGTGGGCCGAGCGTGGTGGCGTTGTCCAGCGGATCGCCCGGGACGAGGTCGGCGATGGCCGCGTCGAGGCGCTCATGGAGGGTATCGGCCAGTGACTCGTGGACCAGCAGCCGCGAGGTTGCCGAGCACATCTGGCCGGCGTTGTAGGCGAAGCCTGCCAGTACCAGCTCGGCGGCCAGCTCCGGGTCGGCATCTTCGGTGACGATTATCGGCGACTTGCCGCCGAGCTCCAGGGAAACGTTGCGGGTTCCCCGGGCGGCGGCGGCCATCACGGCTTCGCCTACGGGGTTGCTGCCGGTGAAGGACAGCTTGTCGACCCCGGGGTGAGCGGTCAACGCCTCGCCCACGCCTCGGCCGTCGCCGTGCACCAGGTTGAAGACGCCGGGAGGCAGCTCGATCTCGAGGGCGATCTCGGCCAGTGCCTGTTCGGGCAGCGGCGTGACCTCGGAGGGCTTGAAGACCACCGTGCAGCCGGCGGCGAGCGCCGGGGCGATCTTCCAGGCGCTGCTGACCAGCGGAAAGTTCCAGGGGGTGATCAAGCCGGCCACGCCGACCGGGTCCTGGTAGCGTCGCGACACCATGTCCGCCTCGCCGGTGGCGACTGCCTCGCCCTGGCGCGCATCCAGTACCCGGGCTTCGCCCGCATAGTAACGGTAGCAGTCGATGGCGTCGGCCAGGTCCTGGTCGGCTTCGGCCAGCGGCTTGCCGTTGTTGCGGCTGGAAAGCTCGACGAGCGAGGCGCGACGGGTCTCGAGGGCGTCGGCAATGGCATCGATGAAGCGACCGCGATGTTCGCCCGGCAGGCCTCGCCACCCGGCCAGCGCACGGCGAGCGGCGGCCACGGCATCGTGCACGTCGGCGGGGTCGCCGGCGGTCACGGTGGCGATGCGCGTCTGGCGATAAGGGTCGAGGACGTCCAGGCATCGCGTGGCACGGCTTTCCACCCAGGCGTTGTCGATGAAATGTCGTGTCAGTGTGCTCATGGGGCTTCTCCATGGGTGTGCAGGGAGCGGCGCGGTAGCCAGCCCCGGCCGCGTTCGGGCTTCATGCCGGGGAAATGACATTCCACCTGGCGCAGAACCAGGGTGAGCACCAGTGTCATGGCCAGATAGATGCCGCCGATCAGCATCAGAGGTTCATAGACCAGGAAGGTCTCGTCGCGAATGATGTTGGCAGCCTGCAGCAGGTCCATCATGGCGATGGTCGAGACTAGCGGCACGGACTTGAGCAGCAGAATCATTTCGCCGGTCAGGGTCGGCAGGCATTGCTGGATGGCACGGGGTAGCCAGAGGCGGAAAAAGACCTGCAGGGGCGTCAGGCCGAAGGCGCGGCCGGCCTCGCGTTCGCCCGGTGGCACGCTCAACAGGGCGCCTCGAATGACCTCGCCGGAATAGGCGCCGACGCTCAGAATGAAGGTCAGGGCACCATAGAAGAAGGGGTCGCGCAGCAATGGCCAGATGACACTGTCCTGGATGCCGGGGATACCCTCGAGCAGGCGTCCTACGCCGTAGTAGAAGAAGAACAGCTGCACCAGCAGCGGCGTTCCGCGCATCACCGTGGTGAAGCCCTGAACGGCCAGTGCCAGGGGGCGGGGTGCCTTGAGCCGCGTGATGGCAACGAGCACGGCCAGGGCCAGGCCGCCGACCGCCGATACGGCGATCAGCCACAGGGTGTTGATAAAACCCTCGATCAGGTATTCCTGATAGAAGGGGTCGCCAAGCCAGGAAAAGTCCATGTCAGGCCTCCTCGGTGGTCGGCTGGCTGCGACGCAGGTAACGTTCCAGGCGCGCGAACAGCGCCGTGGACGACAGCGTCATCGCCAGGTAGATGACGCCGGCGGCGGCATAGAACAGAAAATGGGCACGCGTGCTGGAGGCCGCCTGCTGGATGGTGAAGAACAGCTCACTGTAGCCGATGACGCTGATCAGGGCGGTATCCTTGATCAGGATCAGCCAGAGGTTCGACATGCCCGGCAGGGCATTGGGCAGCATGGCCGGCACGACGATGCGTCGGAAGCGCGCCCAGGCCGAGAAGCCGAAGGCATCGGCGGCCTCGAGCTGGCCTCGGGGAATGGCCAGGATGGCGCCACGAAGCACTTCGGTCATGTAGGCGCCCTGGACGAATGCCAGCACGCCTACGGCGGTCACGAAACCGTTGATGGCCACCTGGCCGGAAAAGCCCATGGCATTGGTCAGGGCGGTGAGTGCCTGGGAGCCGGCATAGTAAAGCAGGATGATCAGCAACAGCTCGGGGACGGCTCGCACCGCCGTGGAGTACAGGATACCCAGGCCGCGTATCGGTGCCCAGGGGCTGAGGCGCGCGCTGGCGCCGATCAGGCCGAGCAGCAGGCCGATGGCATAGGCCAGTACGGCAATCTCGAGGGTCGTCAGGGCGCCCTGTAAGATGGGACCGGACCAGTCGGCCAAGCCTTCTTGCGAGAGGTTGTTCATGGTCGAAAAGCACCTTGGAAGACACGCAGTGCGCGCCGGGGCGGAAGAACGTCGTACGGTCTCTTCGGGGATCGACCGGCGCGTACCGTGTCACACTTGCGTTGACATCCTTGCATGGACATGGCGAAGCCGCCGGCCGGCGTCACCGCCCGGCGGTTCGAATCACGATGGCAATCGATGGTACTCAGCCGGTGCAGACGTCGGTGCCGAAGTACGACTCGGAGAGTCGGGTGCAGGTGCCTTCCTGCTGGACCCGTTCGATGGCGGCGTTGAGGTCGGCCTCCAGATCGTCGTCACCCTGGCGGATGCCGATACCGACGCCTTCGCCATAGGCTTCGTGGTGCGGCGCGGTGCCCTTGATCTCGAAGCCTTCGGCTTCGTCGCGCTCGACCAGTTCGTTCATGGCAATCTTGTCGGCCAGGATCACGTCCAGGCGGCCGGAGAGCAGATCGCGGTTGACCTGCTCGGCCTGGTCGTAGAGGCGGATATCGACGCCGGTGTCACGCAGGGCGCGGCGGGCGTAGGTCGCATTGGTGGTGGCGCTCTGCACGCCCAGTACCAGGCCGTCTAGGCCTTCGGGAAGGCTCAGTGCCTGGTCGCTGGCGGCCACGTAGGCACCAGGGGTGAAGTAGTAGGGATCGGTGAAGTCGATGACCTTCTGACGGGCCTTGGTGATCGACATGGAGTTCATGATCATGTCGATGCGACCGGCCTTGAGCGAGGGGATGATACCGCTCCAGCCGGTGGGCTTGATCTCGCATTCGGTTTCCATGGCTTCGCAGATGGCCATGCCCAGCTCCACTTCGAAACCGGTCCACTCGCCTTCGGACGAGGTGTAGGTGAAGGGCGGGTAGGGCTCGGCGGAAATGCCGATCTGCAAGGGCTCTGCGGCCTGGGCGGTGCCGCCGAGGCTGGCGATGGAAAGCGCGATGGCGGGGATGAGGGTGCGTTGCATGATGTTCTCCTGACGCGTTGTTCGAAAGTGGGGAGGCTGTGGCCGATCAGGCGGCGGGCGCCGCGAAGCGCCGACAGCGCGGGTCGTCGAAGACCTCGCCGGGGGGACCGGCGACGCCGATGACGCCGCGATCGAGAAACACGACCTGGTCGGAGACTTCCCGGGCGAAGGCCATCTCGTGGGTGACCAGCACCATGGTGCGGCCCTCGCCGGCCAGGTCGCGGATCACGCCGAGTACCTCGTTGACGCGTTCCGGGTCCAGCGCCGATGTTGGCTCGTCGAACAGCAGCAGGCGTGGCTCCATGGCGAGCGCGCGGGCGATGGCCACGCGCTGCTGTTGGCCGCCGGACAGGAACGCCGGATAGGCATCGCGCTTGTCGGCCATGCCGACACGCGCCAGGTAGTGCTCGGCCACCTCGGTGGCGCGTCGGCGGGAGAGCCCCTGTACTCGCATCGGGGCCTCGGTGACGTTGCCGAGTACGCTGAAGTGCGGCCACAGGTTGAACTGCTGGAAGACCATGCTGACCTTGGCGCGCAGCCGCTGCAGCTGGCGTCGGTTCAGACCGACGACGTCGCCCTGGGGATTGCGGTCGAACTGGATCGTCTCATCCGCAATCGCCAGGTCGCCCTGGTCAGGGCGTTCCAGCAGGTTGAGGCAGCGCAGCAAGGTACTCTTGCCGGACCCGCTGGCGCCGATGATGGAGGTAACACTGCCCTCGGGAACGTCGAGGGAGACATCGCGCAGCACCTCGAGGTCGCCATAGCGTTTGACGAGGTGGCGCGCTTGCACCGCCGGGGCGGCGGTGGCTTGCGGAGTGTGATCGTCGAGCGATGATGTCATAGGCGACTCATTGGACGGTGGAAAGGAGACCGGCGTCGTCGCGTGCCGTCTCGGCACAGCGGGCCAGGCGTTGGCAGGCATCGGTCAGGCGGGCTTCGTCGACGGTCAGGCTCAGCCGGATGAAACCGGCGGCGGAGGGACCGAAGGCCTCGCCGGACAGCACCGACACGCCCTGTTCATCGAGCAGTCGGTCGGCGAAGGCCTGGGACGAGAGACCGGTGGCGCGTACATCGACCATCAGGAACATGCCCGCCGCCGGTGGGATGACCTCCACGGCCGGACAGTCCGCCAGGGCCGCGCAGACGGCATCGCGCCGGGCTCGATAGCCCTGGTGCATGGCTTCGAGTTCCGGGGCCTGTCGGGTCAGGGCGTCCCGGGCGGCGTCCTGGATGAAGTCCGGGCAGCCGTAGAGCATGCACAGCGCCAGGTTGCCGAGGTGCTCGATCAGCTCGCGGGGACCGAGCACCCAGCCCAGTCGCCAGCCGGTCATGGCGTGGGACTTGGAGAGACTGTCGATCACCACGCTGCGATCCGTCAGGTCGGGGAAGGCGGCGGCACAGTGGTGCTCGCCCTCGAAGACCAGGTTGGCGTAGACCTCGTCGGAGATCAGCCACAGATCATGGCGGTGGCAGAGCTCGGCGATGGCGTGCCAGGTGTCGGTGTCGATGAGCTGCCCGGTGGGGTTGTGCGGGCTGTTGAGCATGATCGCCCGGGTGCGCGGGGTGATCGCCGCCTCGATATCGGCCGGGTCGAGGCGGAAGCCGGCATCGCCCCGCAGGGGGATGCGTACCATGGCGGCATCGGTGGAGCGCAGCACCGCCTCGTAGGTGACGTAGCAAGGCTCTGGCACGATGACCTCGTCGCCCGGGTCGAGCAGGCACTGGGCCACGGCGTAGAGCCCGCACTGGGCCCCGGCCATCACGATGATGCGCTCGGGGTCGGCCTCGACGCCGTGTCGGCGGTAGCGCTCGGCGATGGCATCGCGCAGGCCGTGCTTGCCCTGGACGTCGGGATAATGGGTGGCGCCGTCACGCAGGCTGGCCACGGCGCTCTCGACGATCGTCGCCGGGGTGTCGAAGTCCGGGTCGCCCACCGACAGTACGGTGATGTCCTCGCCGGCGGCCTGGCGGGCCAGGGCCCGGTTATGGATGTCCCAGGCCGCGGCGCCTTCGCCGGCGATACGGTCGGTCAGTCGGGAATAACGCATGAAAGTCTCGCTAGGTGGCCTGAGGGGAAGTGTCATCGGCTGGCAGGCGGCGGCGTTCGGCCTGCCAGGCGAGGTCGGTGCCCTGCGGGCTGGCGGCCCAGGCCTCGTACTGGCGGGCGACGTGCTCGCACAGTTCCGGGCTGGCCTGACGCAAGGGGCGTCCGGTGGCCTGGGCGGCCAGCTGGGCCTGGCAACTGCGTTCCAGATCGCGCATGCGCAGGAAGGCCTCGCCCACGCTGCGTCCGCAGGTCAGCAGGCCGTGCTGGCGCAGCAGCATCGCCATGTGGCGACCGAGATGGGCGGTCAGCCGTCGACGTTCGTCGAGATCCAGGGCGATGCCTTCATAGTCGTGATAACCGAGCCGGTCATGAAACTGCATCGCCCACTGATTCAGTGGCAGCAGGCCTTCCTCGAGGCAGGAAATGGCGACGCCGGCGACCGTGTGGGTGTGCAGCACGCAGGCGACCTCGGGCCGTGCTGCATGGATGGCACTGTGAATGGTGAAGCCGGCAGGGTTGATGCCGAGCCCGGTCGGGTCGTCGAGGATCTCGCCTTCGGCGTCGACGGTGACCAGGTTGTCGGCACGCACCTCGTCGAAGCGCAGGCCGAAGGCGTTGAGCAGGAAACGCTCGCCGGGCAGGCGTGCCGAGATATGCGTCGAGATGCCGTCATCCATGCCGTCCAGCGCGACCAGCCGGTAGGCGGCGGCCAGGTCGCGGCGCTGCATGGCTTCCTCGTCGCGAGGTGTCGTCACAGGCTGGCCTCCACGGCATCGAGCGCATTGCCGCCGTTGCGGGTCTCGACGCCCTCGAGGAATTCGGCGACTTGCTCGGGATGGGACGCCAGCCAGTCATGGGCCACGGCCTCCAGTTCGCGCTCCTTGAGGCTGTAGTCGCGGATGAATTCACTCTGCTCGTCGGCGCTGATCACGAACTGGTCGAGCAGCCGGGTCAGGTTGGGGTTGGCCTCGGCGTAGGACGTGGCGACGATGGTCTTGACGTCGCTGCGGCCGTTGTCGGCCCCATAGACGCCCTCGGGGTCGTCGAGGATGCGGGTGTTGTACTCCGGCACCATCCAGTGCGGCGTCCAGCCGTAGAAGACGATCCAGCGGTCCTCGTCGACCGCGGCCTCGACCTCGCTGAGCATGCCGGGCGTGGACGAGGACATGCCTTCCCAGTCACTCAGCCCATAGGTGTCGGCCTCGATGGCCTGGTTCAGCATGTCGGTGACGGTGGAGCCGCTCTCGATGCTGTAGACGGTCTTGTCGAAGCGCTTGGCCACCTCGGGATCGCCCAGTTGTTCGGCGCTGGTGATGCCCGCCTCGTAGACATAGTCCGGTACCGCGAAGCCCATGCGGGCACCGTTGACGTTGTTGCCCAGGTCGACAATGGCGTCGGCCTCCATGGCGGCGTCGTAGCTCTCCTGCTGTGCCGGCATCCAGCCGGCGAGGAAGGCATCGCTGTCGCCGGTCTGCAGGGTGTTGTAGCCGACCGTCGAGCTGAGCTGCTGCTTGCTGGTGGTGTAGCCCAGTGGCTCGATGAGCTGGGCGAAGATCTCGCTCTTGACGGTCACGCCGGGCCAGGGCGGCACGACCAGGCGCAGCTGGTCGTCGCGATCGGCGGCCGTGGCGGGGCCGGCCAGGGTCAGGCCGGCGATCAGGGTCATGGTCAGGGTCGTGGTATGCGTCTTCATATACAGACGTCTCCTTTATCTCTGGTCGGCTGGTTCTGGCTATGCGTTGGATGAAAACCCATATCAGATGCCAGCAGGGCATGCCCGGCGACAAGTCTGCGCGAGGGCGCTATAAACCCGTCCTTGGGCGCTACTTTTGCCTTCCCTGGTCAAAAGACCCTCGCTTCGACTCGTCCCCGGCGTATATCTCCATCTTTCTTTCTGGTCGGGTAAACGTGCCGATGATCAGAGCGAGGCGATCCAGGCGGAGGCATCGACCTCGATGATCAATGGGGAACTCGCTTCATCGAGGCGGCCGAGGGCGTCGTGCAGGCTCGCCGGGTCGGTCACGCCGAGGTGGCGACAGGCGAAGGCCTGCGCCAGGGCCGGGAAGTCGGGGGCGGCCAGATCGACACCGAGCTTCGGGATCTCGCTCATGGCCATGTAACGACGTATCTCGTCGTAGCCGTCGTTGTTCCAGATCACGATGGCCACGGGGCGGCCGAGATCGCGGGCGGTGCCCAGCTCGCCGAGCACGAACTGCAGGCCGCCGTCGCCGACCAGGGCGACCACCGGCTGTTCCGGTTGGGCCAGGGCGGCGCCCAGGGCGGCGGGCAGGCCGTAGCCGAGGGTGCCGAAGCCGGTGGCGGCGTTGAACCAGCGGCGCGGTGCCGGCAGCGAGGCCAGGAAGTTGCCGGCGTAGACCGGGCCGGTGGAATCGCCGACCAGGATGGCGTCCGGCAGCACCTCGCGCAGAGTGGCGAAGAGCGGTGCATAGGGGGCCACCTCGGCATCCTCGGCGAAGGCCAGGGCTCGACGTACGGCCTCGGCGCGCTCGGCTCCGTCGCGTTGCGTCGACTCGGGCAGTCGTTCGACGAGGGCCGCCATGGCCTGGCCGGCCTCGGCGAGCAGGGCCAGGTCGGCGGCCTGGTTGCGGCCGAGCTGCTGGGGGTCGATATCGATGCGAATGAGGCGACCGTCGAGGACGAAGCCACTATCGAACACCAGGTCGTAGTCGGTCTCGCCGAGCTCGGTGCCGATGGCCAGTACCACGTCGGCCTCGCGGGCCAGCCGTCGGGCAGCGGGCAGGCTGGCAGTGGCGCCCAGGTCCAGTGGATGGTCGAGCCCGAGCACGCCCTTGGCGTTGATGGTGGTAAAGGCCGGGGCGTCGAGGCGTTCGACCAGCGCCCGGGCCGCGCCCGCTGCGTCGGCCGTGCCGCCGCCGAGCAGGACCAGGGGACGCGAAGCCGTGCCGAGCCACTCGGCGGCTCGCGCCAACGCCTCGGGAGCCGGTGCCGGCGGGTAGGTGCGGGTCGGCGTGATGGGCCCGTCGGATACCGGGGCGCCCATCACGTCCAGGGGGATCTCGATATGCACAGGACCGGGGCGAGCACTGTGGAATATCGAGAAGGCTCGGGCCATGACCTCCGGAAGCGCCTCGGGGTCGTGCAGGGTGTGGCTGAACACGCTGACGCCGGCCAGCGTCTCGCGCTGGTGGGGCATCTCGTGCAGGCGCCCCTGACCACGCCCCAGGCTGGCGCGCTGGTTGACGCTGGAAATCACCAGCATCGGCACCGAGTCGGCCAGGGCCTGCCCCATGGCGGTGGCGATATTGGTCATGCCGGGACCGGTGATGATGAAGCAGGCAGCGGGCAGGCCGCTTGCCCGGGCATGGCCGTCGGCCATGAAACCGGCGCCCTGTTCGTGACGCGGCGTGACGTGGTGCAGCCGGCTTTCGCCGAGGGCACGGTACAGTTCGATGGTGTGCACGCCGGGGATGCCGAAGGCGGTATCGACGCCGTAGGCCTCGAGCAGTTGAATCAGTCGCTGGGCGCAAGTCATCACGGCGAACTCTCCTCGATTGGATCGGGCAGGCCACCGAAGGGCGGACGGCCCAGGACGCGCTCGACCATGGGCACGAAGTGCTCGAGTGGCAGGGTGTCGTAGTCGGGGTCGAAACTCGCCTGATCCCAGTGGTCACAGAAGCGTACCGTGCGCGCATAGGCCGGGTGGTCGCGAAACTGCTCCCGAGCGTGGCGATCCTGGCCGAAGAAGTGGCGGTAATGATACCCCTGAAAGAGTTCGTGGTGGCGAATCATCCAGGCATTCAAGGGATCGATGAACGGCTCGAGGATGCCCGCGGCGATCTCGGCGTGATTGGCCGGTGCCAGGTCGTCGCCGATGTCATGCAGCAGGGCGCACACCACCATTTCCTCGTCGGCACCGTCACGCAGGGCGCGAGTCGCCGTCTGCAGGCTGTGCTCGAAACGATCCACCGGGTAGCCGTGATGGTCGCCGGCCAGGCGGTGAAGATGGTCGAGTACCCGGCGCGGGGCGTCGGCCTGGTAGTCGCGGAAACGGGCGTCGATCAAGTGCCATTCGTCGAGCCGGCTTTCGTCGAAACGTCGGAAGCTGGCCTGGTTCATGCGCTGGCCTCCTGCGATGGTTGACCGGAGAGCTGTCGGCGGAGCACGAGGCGTCGGCTGGTCGTGCTGTCGCGGTCGACGTAGCCCTGGCGCAGATGGCGCACGCCACCGGCGAGCTGGTAGGCGCGTCGTCCGTGCAGCAGGCGATAGTTGTCCATGATCAACATCTGGCCGGGGTCGAGCTTGAGGTGAACGGTCAGCTCGTCCGAGGTGATCAGGTGGTAGAAGGCCCGACGCGCGGCGTAGTAGCGCTCGAGTTCATCGGCCGACAGGGCATCGACACGTTCGGTGCGGTTGTTGAAGCGAACGCGCGCCAGGCGGCCGTGGCTGTCGAGCTCGATCAGCGGCCCTTCACCTTCCAGACGCGTGGTGTCGTCATGGTAGAGAAAGCCCGGGGCGACACGGGTCAGGCAGTCGAAGGCCTCGGGGTCGCGCGCCTTGAGCGTCAGCGCCGCCTGATAGCCGTCGACCAGGGTGTTGTCACCGCCGTCGGCGGCATTGGTCAGGCAATGCAGCCAGATGTAGCCGGGAATCGGGTCGCGGTAGGGGTTGTCGGTGTGCGGTTCGAGCCCACGCTGGGTCATGGTCAGGTCATAGGCGTTGGCCACCGACTTGACGTCGGCGATGCCGCCCCAGTTGGTGCGGCGCAGGGGACCGATACGGTCGATCAGGGCCTGCATGCCGTCTTCTTCGGTGGGCACGCCCGAGACCAGCACGAAGCCGAAACGATGCAGGTTCTCGAGCATGTCGAGCAGGGCGGCGTCGTCCTGGCGGGCGGCCGCGAAGTCCGCTCTGGGCGGCTCGGCCAGGCCGGCATCCCAGAGGGTACGGCCGGGCACGCTGGTAGCGATCTCGGTGCTGGCCGCGACCAGTTCCTCGAGCGAAAAGTCGGTGGCGTGGCCGTCGCTGAAACGTAGCGCCACATGCTCGCCGCTCAGTTCGGCGCTTTCCAGAGCCAGGTCGAGAGGTAGCTCGGCGGCCTCGATCAGGCGCTGGCCGGTGCGGGGATCCAGGGTGGTGGAATCGGGGGCGCGTTCGCGCAGCCAGAGGGCAGCGAATTCACGGGTCTGGCCCTGGGTATCGAGGTTCATGCGCTGTCCGTCCGAGGACAGCCACAGCTTGCCGCTTGCGGTCATGACGATCTATCTCCGGGTATTGCGTGGACCGTGACGAAGTGTCGCCACCGGCGCCGATGCGCGACTGGCTTTACCCTAACGCCGCTGCGCCGCTACCATTTGCATAAATTCGCCCTATATTTGATATTTTTGGCCATAATGAGTGAGTTTACCGACGCCTGGCCCTATCCGAGACCGGATTCTCCGCCGCTGCTGGCGCCCGAGGAAGCGGAGCACACCCTGGATGTCTGGCTGGTGCCGAAGTTCTCGATGCTGAGTCTGTTCTGTCTGCTGGAGCCGTTGCGCGTGGCCAATCGTTTCGGCCGGGACCTGTTTGCCTGGCGACTGTTGTCCGCCGATGGAGAAGGGCTGGTGGCCAGCAACGGCGTGCGCATCGATGTCGATGGCGAGCTCGATGCCGTGGCCGATGACGCGCATCTGATGGTGGTGTCCTCCTATGAGGCGGAGGCGACCATCCGGGGGCAGGATCTCGCCGTGCTGAGGCGAGTGGCAGCCCATGGCGGTTGGCTGGGGGGACTGGATACGGCCCCCTTCATCCTGGCGCGATCGGGCGTGCTGGAAGGGCATCGGGTCGCGATGCATTGGGAAAGCGTACCGGCGTTTCGACGCGAGTTCCCGCAGCTCAGGGTCAGCCAGGCACGCTTCGAACTCGATGCGTCCCGGCTGACCGGATCGGGAGGGTCGGCGAGCATCGACATGATGCTGGCCTGGATGGAACGGCTCTATGGCCCGGCGCTGGCCAATGCCGTGGGCCGTCAACTGGTGCACCAGCGCGGTGATGATGACCCTTCGCCGAGTCGGGACGAGCGCTATGCGCATTTGCCGCGCAGCGTGCTGCGGGCCCTGGCGGTCATGGAGGCGAACCTGGCCCAGGCGCTGCCCATTCCCGAGATCTGCCGGTTGGTGGGACAGTCGCAGCGCCAGTTGACGCGTCGCTTCATGGCCCATTTCGGCGAGACGCCCAAGCAATGCTACCTGGGCATGCGGCTCGACCAAGCCCAGCGTCTGCTGGCCGCCAGCCATTGTCGGGTCACCGAGGCGGCGCTGGCCACCGGGTTCGCACACCTGGCGCACTTTTCCCGGGCCTATCGGGCGCGCTTCGGGGAGGCGCCCAGTGTGACCGCTGAACGCGGCTGAAAGCGGCCGACAGGACGCTCAGCGAAGGCCGATGTCGGCGGCAGGGGGGGCGAGCATTCGTCGCTTCTCAGACATCGGTGGTGAGACGGCGCTGGCGCCTCGCTCGCTGGACCATGCGGTAACGCGAGCGGATCTCGTCGCGCTCCATGTAGCAGCCCTGTAGCCAGCGGTGGCCGCTGGCGCCCTCGAAGGCATCCCGGGCGTGCAGCAGTCGACGGTTGTCGAAGATCACCAGGTCGCCGGGCGCGTAGGTGAAGCGGATGGCGAAGGCCGGGTCGCGCAGCAGGCGCTGCAGTGTCATCAGTGCCTCATAGGCCGGCTCGACGTCCTCGAAGGCCGTCTGCAGCGGGCCGCGCAGGAAGTCGGCGATGCGCACCTCGAGCAGCTCGCCCCGGGCGTCGAGACGGATCATCGGCTCGTACCACACATAGTCGGTGGTCTTGGCGGTGTTGGCGTAGCACCAGCGCACCCGGGTCAGCGTCGCCCAGGCCGCGGGGTGACGGTCGCGCAGTGCCTCGGCCACGGCGAAGCCGTCGAGCATCACCGCCTGGCCGCCCTCCACGCTGTTCTCCAGGCAGTGCAGCATCTGCAGGCCCGGGTGGTATTCGCGGGTCGGCAGGTCCACGTGGGGCGGCAGGGCGATGGAGGTATAGGCGTTGGAATCCGGGTCCGGCTTGGCCTTGACGTCGAACAGTTGCCCGAAGTTGGTGGGACGCACCGGACCGATACGCCGGGCGATGGCCTCCAGCGAGCCGGGCTCGGTGGGCAGGTTGCGCAGCCGTACCAGCCCCTTGCCGAGCACGCTCTCCAGGGTCGGGGCGAGGATCGCTTCGTCGGCGTCGTCGCCCGCATCGGTATCGAGCAGGCCAGTGGCGTCCAGGGTATCGGGGCCGGCCTCCGGGCCGCCCTGCCAGGTCGTCACCGGCACCAGCGGCGCTTCAGGATCACTGGCATTGTCGTAGTCGTGGGCGCGCAGCCAACCGGGATGGAAGCGCAGGCGGCGATCCTCGGGGGCGAAATCCACGCACAGTGCACCGGTCGCGTCTATCTCGGCGCCTTTGACCTCCGGCCAGGCGGGCAGGGTGGAGAGGTCCAGGATGCGTTCCCGAGTCGCCGGGTTGATGGTGGTGTCGTCGGCGGCGTTCTCGCGCAGCCAAATGCCGTGATAGCGGCTGACCCGGCCGTCGCTCCAGCGCACCGTGACCCGTCGCGAGGTGAAGGAGACCGCGTCGAGATCGGCGTCGATCGGCCAGGCGTCGTAATCCGGCGTGCGTGGCAGTTCGGTGTCGGTCATGGGCATCTCCTGAGATGGCAGCGTGATGATGCGGCTCAGGATGCCAACCGACAGGCAACGCCATGCGACATGATTCGACATCGACTATGCACGATTCGACAATTCGTCTCGAATCAGCGTCTCCTCAGCTGGCTGGGTGTCAGGCCGTAGCGCCTGCGGAAGGCCCGGGTGAAGCTGGAGGCCGAGGCGAAGCCGCTGGCCAGAGCGATGTCCATGATGCCGTGGCGAGTATCGATCAGTAACTGGTGGGCATGAGCCAGGCGCCGTTCCTGGTAGAAATGCAGCGGCGTCTGGCCAAGGTGACGAGCGAAGAGCCGCTCGAGCCGTCGCCAGGAAAGCCCGAGCTCATCGGCCAGTGCTTGGATGCCCAGGGGAGCCTCCAGGTGGGTCTCCATCAACGCAATGGCCCGATGGAGCCCAGGGTCGACATCATTGGCCGGCCGGGCGGTGTGGCGCTGCCGGCTGGCAGGCAGGCGGCCCTGGTCGTGTACGAGCTGTTCACGCACCTGGCCGGCCAGTTCGTCGCCGTGTCGGCGGGCGATCAGGTCCAGGCTCATGTCGATGGCCGAGCTGCCGCCGGCGCAGGAAAATCCCTCGGCCGATATTTCGTAGAGTGACTCGACCGCCTCGATCCCGGGGAATCGCTCGCGAAAGGCGGGCAGGGACTCCCAGTGCAGGGTCACGGTCTGCTCATCGAGCAGGCCGGCGGCGGCAAGTGCGAAGCAGCCCGTGTCCATGCCACCCAGGACGCAGCCGGCCCTTGCACGGGATCGCAACCATTCCAGCAGTTCCGTGTCTAGGGCCTGTTCTGGAGCGAAGCTGGCGCAGACCGCCAGGCTCGGGGTCTCGGGCGCGTCCTGCAACGACCAGGTGGCGGCAAGCGGCATGCCGTTGGAGGCGGTGACGGGGCCGCCATCGCGACTGATCACGTTCCAGTGGAACAAGGTCCGACCGCTGATGCGGTTGGCGATGCGCAATGGCTCGATGGCCGAGAAAAACGCCACCATGGCGAAGCGCGGCAGCAGCAAGAAGCCGATGGATTCCGGCTCGGGAACCTGGGGGTGTAGGCGCATGGACGACGAACCTGGCCGGTGGGCATCGGGGATGATCGGATAGCAGTGACGATTGTAGGGGGCATCGCTTCCTTTGCAATGGCCGTGCAAGGGAAACACTGCACAAATGCCTGCGCGGGCAAATCGCTGCGCTATAGCCGCCATCCATGGCGGCTACCCTGCGGGCCCGTCTAAAGACGGTTCAAATTCGCTCCTGGCGAATTTGTGCGCGGTGCTCGGAATCCTCACCTATACCCCATAGGCTCCGGTTGACTCGAAACCTCCGGTTTCTCGCCCCTTCGGGGCCATCCTTCGGATGTTTGTCGCTCCGCTCGGTGCTGTGCTCCGTGCGCCTTGCGTGACCCACATGGATGTGGGAAATGCGATGGCCCGTCGGGAACGGGCCTAGCCTTCGCTCCGCTCGTCGATTTGTTCAGCGCTTCCCAGGGGGCGCAAGAATGAATTCGCTCTGTCGCATTGTGTCGCCTATGGGTCGACTTGTGAAAAGTCACCCTGATGAAAGGCGTCAGACTGTGAAGGTTCCCCAAGCAACAGGAGATTACCATGCCGATGCTGCACCACCGTCGCCACCTGCTGGGTGCCACCCTGGCGCTGACCTCCCTGGCCGCGCCCATGGCCCAGGCCGATCTCGATGAAGTTCGTTTCGGTGTACCGCCCTGGCCGGGGGTTACCGTCAAGTCCGAAATCGCCGCCCAGTTGCTGGAGGCCATGGGCTACGAGACACAGCAGGATGACCTGGCGGTGAGCGTGATTCTCAATGGTGTTGCCGAGGGGGATCTGGAAGCTTATCTGGGTGGCTGGTACCCGGTGCAGACGGACATGGTCGAGCCTCTGGTGGCCGACGACAAGGTGGAGAAGGCCGCCGCCAACATCCAGGGCGCGATCTCTGGCCTGGTGGTGCCGCGTTACGTCAAGGAGGCCGGTATCGAGTCGGTGGCGGACCTGAATGAGCACCGCGAGCGCTTCGACGGCACCATTCTGGGCATCGAGGCCGGCACTGGTATCAACAAGGCCCTCAATGCGGCCATCGATGAAGACCTGGCCGATCTCGGCGACTGGAATCTGCGCGAGAGTTCCACGGCGGCGATGCTGGCCCAGGCGGAGCAGAAGATGCGCAACGGCGAATGGGTGACCTTCGTCGGCTGGGAGCCGCACTGGATGAACGTCAGCTTCGACCTCGTCTATCTCGAGGATGCCGATGATGCCGGTGTGGCGGAGATCGAGAGCACGGTCTGGACCGTGGTGCCGGATGGCCTGAAGGACCAGGATGCCGATGTGCACCGTTTCATGACCCAGTATGTGGTGGACACCGCCGACCAGAATGACTGGGTGCATGCCTACAGTCACGAGGAACGTCCTGCCGACGAGGTGGCCAGCGAATGGATCGTGGCTAACCACGAGACCGTGGCGACCTGGCTCGAGGGGGTCGAGGCTCGTGACGGGCGTCCCGCCATCGAGGCGGTCGAGGCGCACTTCGACTGAGGCCATCTTGCCCGACAGGTTCCGGCCGGTCATCATGATCGGCCCCTTTACACCCTTGGCTTGCCGTCATGCGCCTCGATTACACCGGACCCACGCCGGAACTCGTCGGCTTTCTGTTGCTGCCACGCTTCTCGATGATGGCCTTCTTCTCGGCCGTCGAGCCACTGCGCATCGCCAACCGCATCAGCGGTCGCCCGCTGTTCGACTGGACGCTGCTCAGCCAGGACGGTGAGCCGGTGACGGCCTCCAACGGCATGACACTGCTGGCCGACCAGTCCATCGAGTCGGTGCATCACCTTCCTTCACTCGCGGTCTGCAGCGGGTTCGACCCGGAATCCTGCCTGAGTCGTGCCCTGATGCGCTGGTTGCACCGTCTCGACGAGGCGGGATGCGTGCTGGGCGGTCTCGATACGGGCTGCTTCCTGCTCGCCGCGGCCGGTCTGCTGAAGGGCGAACGGGTCACCCTCCATTGGGAAAGCCTGCCGGCCTTTCAAGAGCGCTTTCCGGCCATCGCGACCTCGGATGAACTGTTCGAACTCGGGCGTCGGCGATTTTCCTGTGCCGGGGGGGCGGCGGCCATGGACATGGCGTTGGACGTGATCGCCCGTCGACATGGCCATCAGTTGGCCATCGACGTCTCGGAACAGCTGGTGCACGAGCGCATTCGCACGCGCCGCGACCAGCAGCGCATGACCCTGGCACGTCGACTGGGCACCCATCGACGCCGCCTGGTGGAAGCCGTCGACCTCATGGAACAGCATCTGGAGTCCCCGTTGAGCCTGGCGGAAGTGGCGCGGCTCAGCGGCATCTCGCTGCGTCATCTACAACGGCTTTTCGAGCGAGAACTCGGGCAGTCGCCCCGTGACTGGTACCTGAGCCTGCGGCTGGAGCGCGCCCGCTACCTGCTCGAGGAGACCGACCTGGATGTGCTGTCGGTGGGCCTGGCCTGTGGCTTCGGCTCGAGCTCGAGTTTCTCCCGGGCATTTCGAGGTCGTTACGGACAGTCACCCCGGCAAATCCGTAAAGGGTAAGCCGCTGTGGTTCATGTCCTCGGTAATCGTTGTCCCAGGGCCCGACAGAAATCCCGCCAGGCATCGTACATCGAGGGCAGTTCGGCATGAGCGTGCAGGGCACCATGCAGCATGCCCGGGGCACAGCGGTAGCCGATGTCGGCGCCGTCGCGACGCCAGCCGTCGATGGCTGCCTCGAGCGGTCGGGTGAGAGGGTCATGCTCTACTGCCAGGACCTCGATGGCCTCGCCGGGGGCTGAGGTGGCGTCCGGCATCGGTACATCGTCGGCGATGCTGTCCCACAGCGCCAGGATATCGTCCCGCGCAAGCAGCGGTGCATCTGGCCCCAGGGTGTCGGGTGTCGGGCGACCCACCGGTGGGTAGATCAGGCCCAGCACGCCGTGCCAAGGCGACTGCCGAGCGATATCCATGACCAGTCGACCACCGGCGCTGTCACCGACCAGAGCGATAGGCGAGCAGGCTTCGGCGACTCGACGGCAGTCGTCGAGTGCTTCGGCGTAGCGAGCCTCCGGGGCCAGCCGGTAGTCGACACTGATCACTTCGCGTCCCAGCCGCTCGGCGAGGTCGGCGGCGATGCCGTGGTGACTGCGTGGCGAGCCGAGGTTCCAGCCGCCGCCATGGGCATAGAGGATAGGGGCCACCTCGGCATCGACGGCAGGATGGAAGCGTCGTACGCCGACACTCTCAATGTGCCCGTCGTCTACCGCCATGCCTGGAGGGTCGGCGGGCGCAAAGCTTGCACAGAGCGTGTCGTAATGCCGCCGGGCTGCCTCCATGGGCAACCCGGCGAGAGCGTCGAGACCGCTCTCGAAGCGTCGGCGAAAGGCATCGTGTTGCATCATTCGGTTGCCATCCGGGACCGACGCGATTCGCGCAGCAACGAGACCAGCACGCCGGCGGTCATGATCAGGATCACTCCGCTGAGCGGCAGAGCGGCGGCGATCAGGGCGGTCTGCAGGGCCTTGAGGCCACCGGCGACCAGCAGGACAGCCGCCACCAGGCCGATCACCACGCCCCAGAAGACGCGGAAGCGTTGAGGTGGCTCATCGTTGCCCAGTGACAGGATGGTGGTCAGCACCAGGGTGCCGGAGTCCGAGGAGGTCACGAACCAGCTCATCAGCAGGAACACCATCATCGCCGAGAGCAGCCAGCCGAGGGTGCCGGTGCCGGCGATGCCATCGGCGCTGGCGAACAGGGCGGCCGGCAGGTTCCAGGCGTTGACCAGCTCGATGATGCCGGCACTGCCGGGTCCACCAGGGGCTTGCAGTTCCTGATAAAGGGCATTGCCGCCGAAGATGACCAGCCACACGAAGATGATCAGTGTCGGCACCAGCAGCACGCCGAGCACGAACTCGCGCAGGGTGCGGCCTCGCGAAATGCGCGCGATGAACAGGCCGACGAAGGGCGCCCAGGCCAGCCACCAGCCCCAGTAGAAGATGGTCCAGGCTTGCTGCCAGGCGGCCGGTCCGGGGTCGTCGGCGTACCACAGTCCCATGGGAATGAAGTTCGCGGCGTAGTCGACCAGGGTCGAGCCGAAGGCCTGGATCAACCACAGGGTGGGGCCACCCAGCAGGAAAGCGCCGACGACAAGCACCGAGACCCAGATGTTGAGCTCGGAGATGAGCTTGATGCCGCGCTGGACGCCGGAGACCACCGAGAGGATGGAGACAAGAGAGATGCCGGCGATCAGGATGAGCTGGGTGTCCAGGCCGTCACTGATGCCCACCAGCCTCTGCAGGCCGACGGCCATCTGGCTCACGCCGAGCCCCAGTGAGGTAGCGACACCGAACACGCAGCCCAGCACACCGAGGATGTCGACCAGGTGACCGATGGGACCGTAGATGCGTTCGCCGATAAAGGGATAGAGGGCGGAGCGCAGGGCCAGCGGGAGCCCCTTGCGATAGGCGAAGTAGGCCAGTGACATGCCGACGATGACGTAGATCGCCCAGCCGTGCAGCCCCCAGTGGAACACCGAGACGCGCAGCGCGTCGACGGCGCGTTCGTAGCCGATGGCGGTGGCGCCGGCCATGTCGGCATGGGGGTTGTTGGGATAGCCGAAGGCGCCGCTGTCATCCAGGTAGAAGGCCGGTTCGGCAACGCCGAAAAAGAGGATGCCGATACCGATGCCGGCGGAGAACAGCATCGAGAACCAGGCGAAGTTGCTGAATTCCGGACGGCTATCGTCGCTGCCCAGGCGGATGCTGCCGTAGCGACTGACCACGATGAAGGCGCAGACGGCCATCAAGAGCATGACGGTCACGAGGTAATAGCCGCTGAAGGTATTCTCGATCCAGGCGCGTGCTGCCCCGAAGACCTCGCCGGCCAGTTGGGGGCCGAGGCCGGTGAACAACACGAAAGCGAGCACCAGGGCGGCGGAGGTCAGGGTCATGCCCTTGTGCATGCCGCGGAAAAAACCGGTCTGGGACAGCTCGGTCACCATGTAGTCCGTCGATGTCATGGTGGCATCTTCCGACGAGTCGGGCGGTGTGGGTGGGGTTGAAGTAGCGATAAGCCGTATCCTCTCGGAGCCGGGCCTCGGGCCGGCGTTCCCGTGCCCGCCCGGCATCGGCCGGGCGGGATGGCGTAGTAGGGCGATTGGGTGACGCCCTTCGGTGTCAGCGTCTGGCCGGGGGAAGGCCGATGCGCCGGCCGGCGAGTTCCGGCCAGGCATCGGGCTCTGCCCGAGGCAGTGCCTCGACGGCCTCGCCCATGTCGGCCGGGAAGGGCGCCGGTCGGCCGGCCTGGCTGTCGATACCCATCAGCATCTGTTCGCTGGTGGCCAGCAGGTTGCCCTCGCTGTCCCGCATCTCGAAGAAGACGTGCAGGCGCTTGGCGTCGCGGTCCAGCAGCATGACATCGAGGTGCAGTGCCTGGCCCTCGTGGGCTTCGCGGCGATAGCAGAGATGGGTTTCCAGGGTGTAGAGGGTATAGCCGTGGCGCGTCCGGCCGGCCTCGTCGAGGCCGATGGCATCCATCAGCGCCTCCACGCCCAGGGAGAACACCCGGGCGTATTCGGCGTCGTTCATGTGGCCGTTGTAGTCGACCCACTGGCTGTCCACGCGGAGCTCGAGCAGGGCCATCAGATGCGTCCTTCGAGGCCTTCGGCCTCGGGCCAGTATTTCTGCACCAGGTCGAGCAGCTCGACCAGGAAGTCATCGCGACGGCGGTCCAGCTCGGCCACCGGACGGTCGGCGGCCTGGAACTCGCAGCCCTCGACCACCTTGTCGATCAGTTCGTCGGTGAGCTCCGGGGCCTCGAGCTTGGTCCAGGGCAGTTTCAGCGCCGGGCCGAACTGCTCGAGCATGTGACGCATGCCCTGCTCGCCGCCGGCCAGGTGGAAGGTCAGGAAGGTGCCCATCAGCGACCAGCGCAGGCCGCAGCCATAGACCACCGCGGCGTCGACTTCTTCGGTGGTCGCCACGCCGTCGTTGACCAGGTGCAGGGCCTCACGCCATAGCGCTTCCATCAACCGGTCGGCGATATGGCCCTCGATCTCGCGGCGCACCACCAGCGGGCGCATGGCCAGGTCCTGGTAGAGCGCTTGAGCCTGCTCGATCTGGTGGGGCTCGGTGGCCTCCCCGCCGACCAGCTCGACCAGCGGCAGCAGGTAGACCGGGTTGAAGGGGTGGGCAACGATCACCCGACCCGGCACCCAGGCGCAGTCGCGCTGCAGGTCGCTGGGCTTGAAGCCCGAGGTGGAGGAGCCGACGATCACGCCGGGGGCAGCCGCGGCATCGATGGCGGCGAGGATCTCGCGCTTGAGCTCGAGGCGCTCGGGCACGTTCTCCTGGACCAGGTCGGCGCCGGCCACGGCTTCCTCGAGGCTGTCGACGAAGGTCAGTCGCGCGGGCTCGGCGCCCTCGGCGAGGCCCAGCTTCTCCAGCGACGGCCAGGCGTTGGCGACGAAGGCGCGGGTGCGCTCGGCGGCGTTGGGGGCCGGGTCGAAGGCCACGACATCCCACCCCTGGGCCAGGGCTCGGGCGATCCAGCCATTGCCGATGACGCCGGTGCCGATGACGCTGAGTTGATGGCTCATGCTTCACCTCCAGCGACCCGGCCGGTGCTGGGATCGCGCAGGGCGAGGTGTGCACGGGTCTCGGCCGGCGTCATGACACGACCGCCCAGGCCATCGATGATGCCGGTGGCCTTCTCGACGAGTTGGCCGTTGGTGGCCAGCACGCCCTTTTCCAGCATGAGGTTGTCTTCCAGGCCGACCCGGGCGTGGCCGCCGAGCAGCGCCGCCTGGGCGACCATCGGCATCTGGTGACGCCCGATGCCGAAGGCCGCCCAGTTGGCGTTTTCCGGCAGCTTGTTGCGCATGGCCAGCATGGTTTCGGTGTCGGCCTCGGCGCCCCAGGGAATACCCAGGCAGAGTTGGTACAGCGGATCGCCATCGATCAGCCCTTCCTGCTGCAGCTGGCGGGCGAACCAGACATGGCCGAGATCGAAGCACTCGAGTTCGGGTTTGACGCCGGCGGCCTGCACCAGACGGGCATGCTCGCGGAGCCAGTCGGCGGTGTTGATATAGACCATGTCGCCGAAGTTCAGGCTGCCGCAGTCCAGGGTGCAGAGTTCCGGGAGCAGTTCGCCCACCGGCTCGTGACGCTGCGCCGGTGTCTGAATGTCGGTGCCCGGGCCGCCGCGTGTCGGGTCTTCGACGTCGGGAATCCAGTCGCCACCGCCACCGGCGGTGATGTTCATGACGATATCGGTGTCGGATTCACGGACGCGTTCCATCACTTCGCGGAAGTGGTCCATCGAGTGGCTGATACCACCGGTTTCCGGATCGCGCACATGGATATGGGCCACGCTGGCACCGGCGCGAGCGGCTTCGATGCAGCTGTCGGCGATCTGCCTGGGCGTCACCGGCACGTTGGGGTTCTTGCCGGTGGTATCGCCGGCGCCGGTGACGGCGCAGGTCAGGATGACATTGCGGTTCATGGTCGGACCTCCTCGTTAAGTCTGAGAGGAGTGTCCGCGAAGATGGCAATGCAGAGTATATAGAAGGCGACGTCGACTTGACGTCATGCGTCAAACTGCCGTGATGGCCTGGCCATGAACGCATCGCCCCGGCCTGAAGCCGGGGCGGGAGGGTGTGACATCATGGTGTGGCGTCAGGGTTCGACGCGCCCCAGCAGCAGGAACTCGATCAGTGCCTTCTGGGCATGCAGCCGGTTGCCGGCTTCCTGCCATACCACGGCGCGGGGGTCGTCGAGCAGGGTCTCGCTGATTTCCTCGCCGCGATGGGCGGGCAGGCAATGCAGGAAGAGGGCGTTGTCGGCGGCTCGGTCGAGCAGGGCTTCGGTGACCTGGAAGCCGGCGAAGTCCGCCTCGCGCTTGGCCTGCTCCTCTTCTTGACCCATCGAGGCCCAGACATCGGTGGTGATCAGGTCGGCGTCTTCCACGGCCGCTTGCGGATCATGCAGGATGCTGACGCGATCGCCGGCGGCCTCGAGGATATCCTGGCGGGGCTCGTAGCCTTCCGGGCAGCAGATGCGCAGCTGGAAGTCGAACTGTCGCGCCGCGTTGATCCAGGAGTGGCACATGTTGTTGCCGTCGCCGATCCAGACGGCGGTGCGGCCCCGGACACTGCCGCGCAGCTCGGTCCAGGTCATGATGTCGGCGAGTAGCTGGCAGGGGTGGTAGTCGTCGGTGAGGGCATTGATCACCGGGACGTCGCTTGCCGCAGCGTATTCCTCGAGCCCCTGATGGGAAAAGGTACGAATCATCACGGCGTCGACCATTTCGGCGAGTACCCGGGCGGTGTCGCCGATGGGTTCGCCGCGCCCGAGCTGGGTGTCACGCGGGGAGAGAAAGAGCGCGTGGCCGCCGAACTGCGCCATGGCCGTCTCGAAGGAGACCCGGGTGCGGGTCGAGGACTTCTCGAAGATCATCGCCAGGGTACGATTGGCAAACGGCGTGTAGGTCGGACCGTGCGTCTTCAGACCGTTCTTGATCGAGATGGCGCGCTGGATCAGATAACGAGACTCCTCCGGGCTCAGGTCGAGCAGGGTCAGAAAATGGCGGGTGGCCATGGTGTCGCTCCACGAGAAAAACGACCATCCTAGCCAGCCCTCGGGGGATGCGCAATGCGACTCGCATCAGTAGAATGACGTCATCATAAGGCCGACCAGCGTGCTCGGGTATTACCGTGACGCCATGGTCAACACCGCGATCCAGAGGGAAAGCACATGAGCACCACTGTCGAGAACATCCAGCGCCAGATCAGCGAGAACCCGATCCTGATCTACATGAAGGGCACGCCCCAGTTGCCGCAATGCGGCTTCTCCGCCCAGACCGTACAGGCCCTGATGGCTTGCGGAGAGCGCTTCGCCTTCGTCAACGTCCTGGACAACCCGGACATTCGCGCCGAGTTGCCCAAGGTCGCCAACTGGCCGACCTTCCCGCAGCTGTGGGTCGAGGGCGAGCTGGTCGGCGGCTGCGATATCGTCGTCGAGATGTACCAGAACGGCGAGCTCGAGACCCTGGTCAAGGACACTGCTGCCAAGCATCAGGACGACGAGCAACCGGAAGGCTGACCGGACTACGTCCGGAGCTGTAAGCCGTAAGCGCTAAGCTTTAAGAAAACCCTCCGTGGCGATGCCGCGGAGGGTTTGACGTTTTAGGCGCGAGGTTCGGCATACTGAGCTTCGAGCTTCGAGCTTCGAGCTTCGAGCTTCGAGCTTCGAGCTTCGAGCTTCGAGCTTCGAGCTTCGAGCTTC
>NZ_JAVXUS010000025.1:0-50402 GCF_032334135.1 Halomonas sp. I1 | reverse complement strand
TCGATACTCGACAACCCCGGGAAGGTCATCGGTTCGCTCTCTCAAGTCCGGCGGTCCCCGCTACCCAATATCGAGAAGGCCGGTTCCTCAGGGAACCGGCTTTTTTTGTATCCCAAACGCGATCAACCTTCTCGCCAGGGGACGCCCGATCGACCAGGTACGCACATCGTCCCCCTCTGTTCCATGAGCCCCATCACGCGGTCGCCCCATGCGAGGCCTCCCAGCAACTCTCGACCATCCTGTCGGCCTTCCGGCGCGCCGCAGCAATTCCCACCACCGGCCAGCCCCCAACCCGGCATGGGAGGCTATGCTGGAGCAGATGTCGGGGACATTCCCGCGACCTGAAGGAGCGTGGCGGTAACTCGCTCCAGCCTACGACCAAGGGAGGAGCCCGAGATGAAGAAGGTCACCTTGAGATCGACCGTCCTCGCGCTTGCCGGGTGGATGGCGTTTGCTGCCTCCGTCAATGCGGCGGATGAGAGCGTGATGATCGTTTTTGACGGTTCGAATTCCATGTGGGGCCAGATCGACGGCACCGCCAAGATCGACATTGCCCGGAACGGGATGGAAAACCTGCTGGGGGAGTGGACCGAAAGCCGCAAGGTCGGGCTAATGGCCTATGGTCACCGCCGCCGCGGCGATTGCACCGATATGGAAACCATGGTCGTACCGAGCGAAGGAACACGCGCCGAGATCCTGGATCGGGTCGGAACGGTCACCCCCACGGGCAAGACCCCCTTGACCAGCGCCGTTGAGCAGGCCGCGACCGAGCTTTCCTACATCGATACACCCGCCACCGTGGTCCTTATCTCGGATGGACTGGAGAGCTGTGAACGCGACCCCTGTGCGCTGGCCGAAACGCTGGAAAATGGTGGTATCGGATTCACCGCGCACGTGGTGGGCTTCGGCCTCGGAGATGCGGATACGAGCGCCCTGTCCTGTGTGGCCGAGAAGACCGGCGGGCAATATATCGAGGCCGGCAATGCCGAAGAGCTGGGACAGGCGTTAAGCGCCGTGGGCACTGCCGTGTCCACCCCCAGGCCCGAGCCGAAACCGGCACGTCCCGAGGTGATCGTCAGCGGCCCCGAAGCAGCCCGCGCCGGTTCGCTTGTCCGCGTCAGCTGGGACAAAGTCCTCGACAAAAGGGATTATGTCACCATCGTGCCCACGGGAACCGAAGCGGGTGAGTACGACAACTATATTCGCGTGAAGGACAGGGAAGAAGGCGATATACGCATCCCGGCCGATACCGGCATGTATGAGCTGCGTTACATGGCGTCAGAGGACGACATCGTGCTCGGCACCGCAGCAATAGAGGTCACCGAACCGGATGTCACCGTCAGCGGGCCGGAAACGGCACTGGCGGGCGAGCGGTTCCCGGTCGAGTGGGCCGGCGCGGTCGACGGCGAGGATTACATCACCATCGTGCCAATGGGCGCCGAGGAAGGCAGCTACACCAACTATTTCCGCGTCCGCGACGAAAGCACGAAGACGTTGCAGGCCCCGGCGGAAACCGGCCTATACGAGCTGCGCTACGTGCTCAAGGAAGGCGGCCGGACGCTGGCCCGCCAGCCCATCGAGATCACCGAGCCGGAGGTTACCGTCAGCGGACCGGAAACGGCACTGGCGGGCGGGCGGTTCCCGGTCGAGTGGACCGACGCGGTCGATGGCGAGGATTACATCACCATCGTGCCAATGGGCGCCGAGGAAGGCAGCTACACCAACTACTTCCGCGTCCGCGACGAAAGCACGAAGACGTTGCAGGCCCCGGCGGAAACCGGCCTATATGAGCTGCGCTACGTGCTCAAGGAAGGCGGCCGAACGCTGGCCCGCCAGCCCATCGAGATCACCGAGCCGGAGGTCACCATCAGCGGGCCGGACGAAGTCAGAGCCGGCACAAAAATCCCTGTCCAATGGACCGGCGCGGTCGATGGCGAGGATTACATCACCATCGTGCCGATGGGCGCCGAGGAAGGCAGCTACACCCACTACTTCCGCGTCCGCGACAAGAGCAAGGAAATGCTCCAGGCGCCGGCGGAGAAGGGGCTATACGAGCTCCGCTACGTGCTCAAGGAAGGCGACCGGACGATGGCACGTCACATGATCGAGGTACTTGCCACCAATGCAGCGCTGGAAAGCGGCGCCAGCCTGAGCGCACCGGACACGGCAGCGCCCGGCACGGTGATCGAGGTGGACTGGAGTGTGAAAAGCGACAGCACCGATCAGCGAATCACCTTGGCGCGGAGCAATCAGGCAATCTTCACCTGGGTGGAAGCGGTCAAGATCTCCGGCGAACCGCCGGTGCAGATCCCCCTGCCGGAGGAGCCCGGCTTGTACGAACTTCGCTTTCTGGACGTGGCGAACCGGGAGGTGCTGTCACGCAAGGTGATCAAGGTGGAATAAGACTTATCGGGCAAGGCCGGAACGCCAGTGGCTAATCACAAAACGTGATGTCCCGCTATCGATTCAGGCCGGCCGCACGCTTGGAGCCCCGCGGGCAACAGCCTCGGGGCTCCTCCAAGATGTGACATGATCTACATTCATACATTTGTCACCCCAGGCACATACGTACGCCGTTCGAGCAACCCCAGTAAACTTGCCACGGTGGAGGTCAGCGCCAGGTAGATGATCCCCGCCCAGAGAAAGACCAGGAAGAAGTCCAAAGTGCGTGAGCCGATGTCCGAAGCGATGGCGGTAATCTCTACCACGCCGATGGTATAGGCAATGGAAGTGAACTTGAGCTCAATGATCGCCTCGTTGGACCACTGAGGAATCACTCGACGCAACGCCTGGGGCAGCATGATATGGCGAATTGCCTGCCACTGGGTCATGCCACAGGCCCGCGCGGCCACTAATTGGCCTTTGGGTACCGACAGCACCGAACCTCGGAAATATTCTGCCTGGTAAGCGGCGCTGTTGAGGGTGATGGCGATCACGGCCGCGGTGAAAGCATCGAAGACAATGCCCACATGGGGCAACCCCAGATAAATGAAGAACATCTGGACCAGCATGGGAGTCCCGCGAAACAGCTCCACATAGACAGTGCCAATCCAGTAGAAGAGCCGATTGCCGTATACCCTGGCCCAGCACAGCACCAGGCCCAGAAAGAACCCCAGCGTGATGGCGATCACCCACAACGCCAGCGTGACCGGTACGCCCTTGAGCAGTTCAGGCAACCACTCAATACCGAACGCGATGAATTCCTGCATGGTTCACCCGTGCTCTGCAATGACGTTGAGGAAAGCGCGAGTACGCTCGTTGGTGGCGGCCTTGAACAATGCCGTGGGCGCCCCTTGCTCTACGATGTATCCGTTCTCCATGAAGATGATTTCATCCGCCGCCTGCCGGGCAAAACTCATCTCATGCGTCACCACCACCATCGTCATGCCCTCATTGGCCAGTTGCTGCATCACCCTCACCACCTCACCGGTCAGTTCCGGATCCAGCGCCGATGTGGGCTCATCGAACAGCAGTACGTCCGGGTCCATCGCCAGGGCCCTGGCGATGGAAACCCGCTGCTGTTGACCACCGGAGAGCTCGGCTGGGTAGGCATTGGCCTTCTCTTCCAGGCCAACCCGCTCCAATTCTCTGTATGCACGCCGGATGGCGGTTTCCTTGTCCGTACCGTTGACCTTGATCTGACAAATACTCACGTTGTCGAGAACGGTCAGATGGGAAAAAAGATTGAAGTCCTGGAAAACGAATCCCATGCGCGCCCTCATGGCATCGATGTTGGCATCCAGCACTTCCTCACCGTTGAGGTAAATACGTCCGGCATCCGGCACCGTTAGATAATTGATACAACGAAGCAGTGTACTCTTGCCCGACCCCGAGGGTCCGATCAGCACCTTGGTCTCACCTTTTCTCAGCCCAAAGCCGATACCTTTCAGTACTGCAAGACCGTCATAGGCTTTCATCACATTCTGTACATCTAGAATCAGGTCATCGGCCATTCTTGGCGTCCCTCTCGCATTATTTTTCGAAGCCCGGCACGGCCAGCTTGCGTTCGAAGGCATATAGCAGGCTGTTGCCTGTCCGATTGAGGATGAAATACAACAATGCCACGACGGCAAACACGGTCAGCACGTTACCCTGGGTGCTGGTGATGATGTAATGTGCCTGACGAGTCAGCTCGACCACCCCAATGACATAAGCCAGTGAAGTCTCCTTGATCTCCGAGGAGAACTCATTGGTCCAGGGGCCAATGGCATGCCGAGCTGCCTGTGGAAAGACGATATGACGAATCGCCTTGGCCTTGGACATGCCCATGGCACGAGCGGCCATCATTTGCCCAGCCGGTACTGACTGGAAGGCACTGCGGAAAATCTGCGACTGATAGGCCGCGGAGCGGAGTCCCATGGCCAATATCGCAGCCCCGAAAGCCGAGATATCGAAGATCCCCGAAATACCATAGAAGAAGATGAACAACATGATGATGATCGGCACACCCCGAAAGACGCGCTCATAGAGCACCAATGGCCACTGCACTAACCGGGATTTCGGGCCATATAGCTGTACCAGGCAGATCCCCATGCCCAGTACAAAGCCAATCAGCAACAAAGCGGCCAAAAGGACGATGGCCACCCCTAACCCTTTCAGAAGAAAGGGAAAGTCACGCAAAAGTACGTCGTAGATATCCATACCGGCTTCCCTGAAGCAAAAGGCGCCTTTCCTTGTGGAAAAACGCCCATCCTCATAGTGATTTATTCGTTACCGAGATCGGGAAGGCCGGCCACCGGTTTCTGGTAGGTATCGACAAAATCGGGCATGTGCCCCGGGATGGAGGGAATGGAAACCCCTGGGATATATTCCTCGATGATCTCGCCCCACTCGCCGGATTCATAGATAGCGAGGATACCCTGATTGAGATCCCCCAGGACCTCCTGAGGATCGCCCTTGGATACCGCCAACGCCAGAGGGGCACGGATATAAATCTTGCCAGCCATTTTCACCGGCTTACCGGCATTGATGTACTCCTGGGCAGACGTGTCATCGACGATGACCGAAGAGATACGGCCGATCGCCATGTCGTCCACTGCAGTAACATAATTATCGTACTTGGCCAGTTCGACATCGATGTCACTGGCATTCAGCACGTTCTCCTCCATCCAGGCTTGCTGAGAAGACCCGCCCTGGACGCCGATCCGAGCCCCACAGCACACGGCAGTAAATACATTTTTCTCGGAATCCTCGGGCACCAGCACGACATCGTTGGTTTCCCACCAGGGAATAGTGAAGTCGATATTCTCACTACGCTCTTCCGTAACGGTAAGCCCGGTAGCAAGGATATCGATTTTTTCGGCCGCCAAGGCCGGGATCAACGATGGAAAAGGCATATCCTGAAACTCGATTTCGATACCCCTCTCCTCGGCGATTGCCTCCATGGCATCAATGGCGATCCCCTTGAACTCCCCACCTTCTACATAGGCCCACGGTGGGAAAGAGGCCTCGACACCAACCGTGTAAGAATCCTGCGCGGCGGCGGTCGTGGCCAGCCCGCTACCGATGACCATGGTTCCCAGAAGGGCCGCAGGTAGAAGCGATGCGTTTATTCCTTTCATGACTCTCTCGCTTATTGGTGAGTTTTATTATTTCGCCACACCAATATGTGTGCGTCGTTTCACGACTGTCAAATCGACGAGAAACTTCCACTTCGTGACTTATTCGTGAAAACGCTGAATCAGCGGCCAGTTCTTCGGCAAGCCACGCAGTCCGCCCAGCATTCTAAAAATAAGAACACCATCTGCCTTTAATTAGCTCAGGAGCCTTTACAATACTTCAACGGACACGCCGCTGGCATAGCAATAACCACAAACCGATCAGGAAGGACGACCCATGCCCCTTTCCAAGCTGCTGGACTGGCGCCTCCATGCGCTGGTCATCGCCATATCGCTGATCTCCGAGGCCATCGGCATACTCCGAGTCCCCATGGGCCCGGGAACCCTGCTTCTGCTACCGCTGTTCTACGCCTTCATCATCGGCGTAATCACTAATCCAAACGTGACACGCACCGCTGGCAAATGGCTTCCCAAGGAGCTTAGCCAGGCCGCCGGGCCATTGATCCTGCTGTCGATCATGCCATTCATTGCTCGTTTTGGCTCGACCATCGGCCCTGCCATCGAGGATCTCATCAATGCCGGACCGGCACTGATTCTCCAGGAACTGGGCAACCTGGGTACCATGCTGATTGCACTGCCTGTCGCCGTGCTCGTCTTCAAGATGGGTCGTGAGGCCATCGGTGCCACTTATTCCATCGCCCGCGAGCCCAACATCGCAGTGATCTCCGACAAGTATGGACTCAAGGGGCCCGAGGGCATCGGCGTGATGGGAACCTACGTGGTCGGCACCATGTTCGGCACTCTATGGTTCGCCCTGATGGCCGGTTACCTGACCTCGCTGGACATTCTCGACCCGCGCGCCCTGGCCATGGCATGCGGCGTGGGTAGTGGCAGCATGGTTGCCGCCTGCTCGGCGGCCATCGCCGGTTCACTGCCGGAAATGAAGGATGAACTGCTCGCCTTTGCCGGCGCCAGCAACCTGATGACCTACGCCACCGGCCTCTATCTGTCGCTGTTCATCGCTCTTCCCATCGCCGAGAAGCTTTACACGCTGCTGACCGGCAAGCGGCAGGCCAAGCCCGTGGGCGCCCAGATCACCGCCAACGAGGTGAGCGATACCCCCCGGGAAGAACGTCCCGAGCAGCACCTGGGCAAGACCGCCATCGTCATGGCGGCGGCCTGCGTCGTTGCCTGGATCGCCAACACCATCAATGGTGCCAGCTTGATCGAGGCGCTGCCGGGCATGCTGATTCTCTACGTGATGACCATGATCGGCCTGGTAGTAACCCGCTACGCGCCCTTCTATTTACCGGGAGTAGCCTGGGTCTCGCTGGTCAGCATCCTGATGACGCTGCCCTGGATCCCGGGCAACGCCTGGCTGGTCGAGCAGCTCGGCGCGGTCAGCTTCCTGGCCATCGTCACGCCGGTACTGGCCTATGCAGGCCTGGCACTCTCCTCCCGGGAGTTGACCATGTTCCGGCAGGCTGGCTGGAAGCTGATACTCATCGCCTTGCTGGTATTCACCGGCACCTTCATCGCCTCCGCCGTGATCGCCGACCTACTGCTGTGAGCGAGGACCGAATGACCATTACCGCCAATGCCTTTCCGCCCTGCGAAGCCGAGACACTGCTCAACTGGCGGCAAGACTTTCACCGCCATCCCGAGACGGCTTTCGAGGAACATCGCACCAGCCATCGGATAGCCGAGATCCTCCGCGAGGCTGGCCTCGAGTTCATCACCGGCCTCGGCGGAGGGACCGGTATCGTCGCCACGCTGGAGGGACGTCAAGGACCGGGCCCGACCATCGGCCTGCGCGCCGATATCGATGCCCTGGATATCACCGAGGCCAACGATCTGCCCTACGCTTCAAAGACTCGAGGCAAGATGCACGCCTGTGGCCACGATGGCCATACCACCATGTTGCTTGGCGCAGCATGTCGGCTGGCCCGGAAACCGGATTTTGCCGGACGCGTTCACTTCATCTTCCAGCCCGCCGAGGAGAGTGAAGGCGGCGGTCGGGTGATGGTCGAAGAAGGCCTCTTCGAGCGCTTTCCGATGGAGGCCGTCTACGGAGTACACAACTGGCCAGGGCTCCCGGTGGGCGAAGCAGCCGTACACGACACCGCTGTGATGGCGGCCTTCGACGTCTTCACCCTCAAGCTCAAAGGCCATGGCTGCCATGCGGCCATGCCGCACCTGGGCAGCGACACCCTCCTCGCCGCCTGCCAACTGGTCAACCAGTTGCAAGGATTGATCAGCCGAGAGACTCCCGCCCACCAGACGGCGGTGCTCAGCGTCACTCAGTTCCACGCTGGCGACGCCTTCAACGTCATTCCCCAGACCGTTGAGCTACGCGGCACCCTGCGCTGCTTCGACGAGAAGTTGCGCCAGCACCTGGCGCAGCGTTTCAGCGATGCCGTGCAAGCCCAGGCACACTTCTACCGTCTGGAAGCCGACCTTGACTACCAGCCACGTTACCCGGCGACGTTCAACTCCCCAGAGCACGCCCAGCACTGTACCGCAGTGCTCGACGCCATGCCGGAAATCACTCGGGTGCATCGCGACCTGCCACCCAGCATGGCATCGGAGGACTTCGCCTTCATGTTGAACGAGCGCCCTGGCGCCTACATCTGGCTTGGCAACGGCGAAAACAGCCCTGCCCTGCATAACCCCCATTACGACTTCAACGACCAATTATCGCCCATTGGTGTGAGTTACTGGGTGCAGCTCGTCGAGCAGTTACTTGGTAAGCAACCGACGACTTGATACTCAACCCACGCCGTCACGCTGGCTTCTACCCAACACCAACAAAGAGAGACGATCATGTCAGCATTTCGCTTAAGCACCATGACTGCCGCCATTACTCTGGGCCTCAGCACTGCCGCTCAGGCGCAGGAGTCGCTGATCCTGGCCACTCCGATGCCGGAAGACCACATCATGCACACCACGGCGCAGGCGTTCATGGATGCTCTTCCCGACGAAGCCGGACTGAATATCGAATACCATCCCGCGGGAGACCTCGGCGACTGGACTTCGCTCTTCGAGCAGGTTTCACAAGGGGCATTGCCCATGTCAATGACCTATGCGGCCTCCGACCTCGACAAGCGACTCGATATTACCCTGCTACCCTATGCCTTCGAGGACTGGGAGAGTGCGGAAAGCGCTATCCGTATCGACGGCAGTCTATTCCCGCTATACGAAGAAATTTACGCCGACCTGGACATGAAACTACTCGGCATCATCCCGGTGGATTTCTATGGTTTGGCCATGCGCAAGGGTGACGATCGCGTGCCCACAGCCTTCCCCGATGATGCCCAGGGAATCAAGCTCCGCGTGGCACCGGTCGCAATCGGTGTCGAGCAATTCAAGACATTCGGCTTCTCCCCCGTCCCCATGCCTTATGCCGAATTGTATACCGCCCTGCAGCTCGGAACGGTCGATGGACGAGCCTACGCCACTCCTGCGGAAATCTGGCAGATGCGTGATGTCCTGTCCTCTTACATCCTCACCAACGACTCCTTCGAGCAAGGCGCGTGGGTGGTCAATCAGCAATGGTGGGACAGCCTCCCCGAAGCACAGCAACAGGCCATCCTGGAGGCACGTGATGACGCCCTGGACGTCGCCTGGGAGCAGGCCCGGGACACCAGCGAAAACTTCAAGTCGAAGATTCGCGAGGCCGGTGTCGAAATCGTCGAGCTGAGCGAAGCAGAAATGACGCAAGCCCAATCCCTGGCTCGTGACGAGGTCTGGCCTTGGATGGAAGAACAAGTCGGCCAGGCGCTTATCAATACCGTGCGTGAAGCAACGACCTCCACACCCTGACCAGTTTCTGACCCAGCGGTGGGCAAGGTGCCCACCGCTATCTGGAGACATTCAATGACCCTCTCGAGACGCTTCGTCACCAGTCTGTCAGGCTGCGTGAATGGCCTGACGGTATTTGGCGGTATCGCCTTGACGGGGCTGATGCTGGCTCAAGTCATCATGCGCTACATGATGGAAAGCGGCTTTCTCGGGATCGAAGAGGTCGGCGTACTGCTCGGCGTATGGTTCTATTTCCTCGGTATGGCCTTAGCCACTCGGTCAGGGGAGCAAATCCGTGGAGGCATTGCCGACCTGCTCGTGACATCGCCACGCGGCAGGTGGTTGCTGGCCGTCTATGAAACAGGCTTCACACTGATAGCCAATACCATCTTCTGCTGGTTAGCCCTTCAGTACACCCTGTCCTTGTTCGAATCTGGACGAACCAGCACATACATGAGCTGGCCGACCTGGTTGTGGGCCGCTTCCATGGCATGCGGCTTCCTGCTGGCGACCCTCTTTTCGCTGCGCCAGTGTCTGCGGCTGATAGAGGAGCGCCGAGCATGATGCTATTCGGCCTGCTGCTTTTCGCTATCGTCATGTTGCTGCTGTCGGGAATTCCTGTCGCATACGCCTTCGGCATGGGGGCTCTGGCATTTATCTGGATATCTGGACGTCCACTGGATTACATGCTCGCCCAGGCATTCTGGCAAGTCGGCAGCTTCGCCCTTCTGGCGCTCCCACTGTTCGTTCTAGCCGGTCAATTGATGAAGGCCAGCAGTGTGGCGGAGCGATTGCTGGCCTTCATCGAAGCGGTGGTGGGACGGCTTCGAGGTGGGATCGGAGCTGTCACTGTCATCACCTGCACGCTGGTCGGCGCCATTTCCGGCAGTGGCTCGTCAGCCATCGCTGCCATCGGCGGCTTGATGATCGAACGTATGACGGAGCGTGGCTACCACCGAGGCTATGCGGTGTCTCTGGTCGCCTGCTCCTCGGTGCTGGCACAGCTTATCCCCCCCAGCATTCCCATGATCGTCTTTGCTCTCATGACCGGCATCCCGGTCACTGCCGCATTTCTCGCCACACTGGTGCCCGGCGTGTTGATCGCCCTGATGTATTGCCTCCTCAACATGCGCTATGCCCCCTCCGAGCCGGCCTCCGGGCCAGACGGCGGCATGACCATCGAATCGCCCGATACCACAACGTACCTGCAGCGAGTCACTCACACCTTCCGTCACGCCGCCTGGGCACTATTCATGCCGGTCTTGATGCTGGGGGGCATATACAGCGGCCTGTTCACGCCGACCGAAGCCGCAGCCGTCGCCGTAGGGTACGTCATCATCATCGGTACGGTGGTCTATCGGGGGCTCGAACCGGCAGGCATTGGCCGTGAAGTTGTCAATGCCGCGCGTATTTCCGGCGCCATCATCGTCATCCTGTTTGCCTTGGCGATCATGAGCCGCGCCATGCTTCTCGAGCAAATCCCTGGACAAATCAGCGACGCCTTGCTGGGAATCACCGATTCACCGTGGGCCTCCCTGCTGATCCTGAACCTGGTATTGCTGGCGATCGGCATGCTGATCGACGACGTGTCCGGCAGCATCGTGGCGGCCGTGGTGCTCTGGCCCGTGGCACAACAGCTAGATCTTCACCCGCTGCACTTTGCCGCCATCGTCGGGACCAACCTGGGGCTTGGCAATGTCACGCCTCCCTGTGCTCCGTTGCTGTTCATGGCCGGAGGCATCGGCAAGAGCCAGCTCTCAGAATATCTCGTTCCCACTCTCAAGCTCACCTTGCTGGGTCACTTGCCCATCCTGCTGCTGGTGACATTCCTGCCCTGGGTTTCCCTGATGCTGCCACGCTGGCTGCTGGGCATCGGGTGAAAACGAATCGAACAAAGGAAATCAACCAAAAGGAGACCACCTTGACCGATATGACCATCACCGTCGTTGGGCTCGGCAACATGGGCCGAGGCATGGCGCTCACGCTGCACCGCGCCGGTTTCACCGTCGTGGGAAGCGATATCGATGCAGGGGCTCGGCAGCGGCTGAGCGACGATGGCATCACGACCCTGTCACCGGAATCGATCGGCCATAGCGATGTCTATCTACTCTCTCTGCCAACCTCGGAGCACGTGCGTGAGGTCCTGAAGGGCTCTCAGGGCTTACTCCTCCGAGCGGAGACCGACAGCGTCATCATGGATACGTCCACCAGCGACCCTGTCATCTCCCGCCAGTTGGCCGCCGACGTCGAGAAAGCCGGCCTGGCCTGGCTCGACGCCCCTGTGAGCGGCGGGCCCGCCGGCGCCATCAATGGCCAACTGGGTATGCTGTTGGGCGGCGCTACCGCCACGGTGGAGCGCATGCGTCCCGTGCTGGACGCCTTGGCAGTGAAAACAACCCACGTCGGTGGCCCGGGTAGCGGCCATGTCGTCAAGCTAGCCAACAACTACCTATGTGCGGCCCACCTCCTCACCACGGCCGAAGCTGTTGCCATGGCACGCCGCGCAGGGGTTGATCCAGAAGCCTGCTTGCAAGGACTCAACAGTGGTTCTGGCCGCAGCGCCGTCAGCGAGATCAACTTTCCCCGCTGGATTCTCTCGGGCAGCTTCGATTCAGGATTCACGATGGGATTGATGCGCAAGGACTTGCATCTGGCTTATCGGACAGCTCACGAACTGGGCCTGCCGGACGGCCTTCTGAAGCATGTCCTGGATACCTGGCATGCCGCCCCTGAGGCGCTCCCTGACGCCGAAGACTTCAACTGCGTAGCGCACCGAATGCTCGAAGCCGCCGACCGAGGCGTTTCTGAACATCGGGAGGACGATCAACAATGAATCTCCTTAACCAGCGAAACCGCGAAAACGTGGCACAGTTACTCGACGCCTACGGCATGAGTGACGCCGAGGCGCCAATGACCAACTGGATCGCCGGGCAACCCGTCCGGGGAGTAGGCGAGAGCATCACATTACTCGACCCAGTCACCAACCTGCCACTGCTCTACTATCGAGACGCCGACCAGCAACTCGTCGATGAGGCCGTGCAGGCCGCGACCACCGCGCAACAGGCATGGCTCGCAATGAGTGCCAGCGAACGCGGTCGGCGCATGCAAGGTGCCGCACGAGGGCTCGAAGGCCATGAGGAGAGCCTGGCTCGACTCGAAAGCCTGATCGCCGGCAAGCCCCTGCGCGACTGCCGTGGCGAAGTGGGCAAGGTTCGGGAAATGTTCGAGTACTACGCAGGCTGGTGCGACAAGCAACACGGCGAGGTTATCGACGTCCCCACCTCTCACCTCAACTACGTCCAGCGCATTCCCTACGGCGTAATCGGTCAGATCACTCCCTGGAATGCTCCGATGTTCACCTGCGGCTGGCAGCTCGCCCCAGCCCTCGCCGCCGGCAATGCAGCCGTGCTCAAGCCTTCGGAGCTGACCCCCTTGACCTCGGTGATACTCGCCATGCTGCTCGAGCGAGGCGGCCGGTTACCCGAGGGACTGATCAGTATCGTCAATGGCCTGGGCCATACCACTGGCAAGGCCCTGACGTCGCACTCCGACATTGCCAAGCTGGTATTCGTCGGCTCCCCCGAGACCGGGCGCCGCATTGCCGAGGCTGGGGCGCATCGTCTAGTGCCGAGCGTCCTGGAGCTGGGGGGTAAATCGGCGAATATCGTCTTTGAGGATGCCGCCATCGACGATGCCGTCATCGGTGCCCAGGCGGCGATCTTTGCTGCAGCAGGACAAAGCTGTGTGGCCGGTTCGCGTCTACTGCTCCAGGATAGCCTGATGGAAGAACTCCCCGGGCGTCTGGCACGTGCAGCGGAAACCATCGCCGTGGGCCTGCCCGATGACGACACCACGCGCATGGGGCCCCTACAGAATGCAGCCCAGTTGCGCCGGGTCCACCAGGTCATCGACGAAGCAGTGTCCCAAGGAGCCACCCTGCTGACCGGCGGCAGCGCGCCGAGCCATCTGCCGGCGGACGCCGCCGAAGGTTACTTTCTGGCCCCTACGATTCTGACCGATGTCACGCCCGATATGGCGATCGCCAACGAGGAAGTCTTCGGTCCGGTGTTGGTGATCATGCCCTTCAAGGATGAAGATGACGCTATTGCCTTGGCCAATGGCACACGCTTCGGGCTCGCTGGCGCCGTATGGAGTCGAGATACCGGCAAGGCGATGCGCACCGCTCATCGCCTGCGCGCCGGCACCGTCTGGATCAACAGCTACAAGAACATCAGCGTGATGTCCCCCTTCGGAGGCTTCGGTGACAGTGGATACGGGCGCTCCAGCGGCCTCGACGGCCTGCACGAATACAGCATTCCCCGCAGCGTATGGGTCGAAACCGCCCCCGACGCCATGGGGTATGGGGGTAGTCAACCGCGTCAGGAGAACACCCGATGAGCCTCGGTATCGATCATCCCCTGGTCGCCGTCCATGACCTGGAAGCCGCCGCCGATCAAGCTCGACGGCTCGGCTTTCGTCTGAACCCACGGCACCGGCACCCCTGGGGAACGGACAATTACTTGCTGTTCTTCCCCGACAATTTCATCGAGCTGATTGGCATCGGGCGCCCGGAGTTACTCGCCTATCGCGATGCCAACGGCTTCCAGTTCGGACAGCAAGTGGCTGACCGGCTCCAGCTCGGCGAAGGGATCGCCATGCTGGCGCTCGAGAGCGAGGACATGGCTCAGGATCACCAAACACTGATCCTGCGCGGCGCCAGACCACCATCGCCAATCGTATTTCGTCGACAGGCCCACTTGCCGGGCGGCCGCACCGAGGAGGTCGGGGTATCGCTCGACATCCTGCACGACACTCGGGCCCCCTACCTCACCCAATTCCTGTGCCAGCAACTGCGACCAGAGCTATTCCGAACCGACTCATCGTTAGAGCACCACCCCAACACCGCCAAGGGTATAACCGCCGTATGGTATGTCAGCGCCGCACCCGAACAGGACACCAATGCGTTTCGCACCATACACGGTGAGCAGGCTGTGCATCCCTGCGAGGGGGGCTACTGCATCGAGACCGAGAAGGGCAACATCTATCTGCTCACGCCGTCGGCCCTCGCAACACGCTTCCCGCTGCTGAATGACATCGAGCCCCACCCAACTCGTGGCGTAGCGCTGAGCCTGGCGTGTGAGTCAATTGCCACGGCCCAAGCCCACTGGGCCGCACATGATGTAATCTGGCAACCGGTATCACGGGAGCGTTGCGACATCGCACCAGCGGTACTGGGCGGTACCCTGCTGTGCTTCGAGGAGCGTTCGGCGACCTCGCGATAATCTCACGACAGCCTTGTCACCGGCGCCCCATAGGAAGACTGGAGAAGCGAGTCGACCGTTCCAGAAGGCCAAGATGAGCACATAAGAGACACTTGTCGCCCCCTGCCGCATGAAAGGCACACCGACGGCTGAGAGGCACAGGACTTCGAGTCTTCTGCCATGACCCGACGACGGGCGGCATGATAGCTTTATGACAATCCCACATAACAACACAAGGAAGGTACGATGTTTCGTCCACTGTCAGGACTGCCGGCCACGCTCGCTGCGCTACTGTTTGCCATGCCGTCCTACGCCGATGATCCACTGAGGCTCGCCGTGGACATCCCCTTCGAGCCCTTCGAATACCGACTGCCCGATGGCACTCTGACAGGCTTCGAGGTCGAGCTGGGTGAGGAAGTGTGCCGGCGCATCGAACGCAAGTGCGAATGGGTAGAACAAGGCTGGGACGGCATCATACCGGGCCTGCTGGCCCGCAAGTACGACGCCATCATGTCATCGATGGCGATCACCGAAGAGCGCCGCCACAAGGTGCTGTTCTCCGAGCCCTACTACAGCAACCCCAGCGTCTGGGTGACCCAGGCGGGCAACCAGGTCGATATCGAGAACCAGGACGCGCTGGAGGGTCTGACAGTCGGCGTGCAGCGTGGCACCATCCGCGATAATTACATCACCGATACCTATGGAGAGATCGTCGACGTACGGCGCTATGACACTGGCGAAGATCTGGCTCTGGACATCAGGACGGGCCGTCTCGACACCGCCTTCATGTATTACCCGCTCGCACTGTCAGCACTCGACGTCGACGCAGAAGACAGCGACGTTGTCACCAGCTCGCCGTTGATCCGAGAGCCCAAGAGTTATTTCGGACATGGCGTGGCGGTCGCCTTCCACCCTCGTAACGAGACCTTGGCGGAACAGTTCAATGAAGCGTTGCAGCAGATCAAGCGAGACGGTACTTACGACGAATTGATGCATAAGTACGTCGACTACGACATCAAGATCTAGTGTCCTGTTTCGGACGTTCGTTGAAGAGGTGGCGAGCGCATTGGACCGTCAGGCCAGGCGCCGCCAGAATTCTACAGTCCACTTTTGATACAGGGCACTAGGCCCCGGCTTTTACCGGGGCACGTCCGTTCCGGCACGCTCAGCCGTCGAGGGTGGTATCCTCGCAGCGGAAGGCGCTCATCCACTGTTGCAGATGGCGCAGCAACTGCAATCCTGCACGCGGCATGCGACGCCCGATACGAGTCACCATATGGGCATTGGCTTGGCCGAAGTGCTTGCCCACCACGTCGCGAGCCACCAGCGTGCCTTCCTCCAATTCCCGGGCAGCAGCGAAGCGTGGCAACAGCGTCACGCAAAGCGACGCCCGCGCCGAGTGTTTCAATACTTCCAGCGATCCCGTCTGAATACCCACGATGGGTCGATGGTTTGCCTCCCGGAAGGCCAGGTCAACCAACTCGCGCACCCCATGGCCCGGGTGCCACAGTGCCAACGGATGCTGGGCCAGAGTGTCGAGGGTAACCGGCTCATCGCTCGCCGCCAGGGGATGCTGCGGCGCCATTAACAACATCAAGGGCTGACGGGTGGAATGCCAGAAGCGCAGATGGGGATGGACCTGCTCGTGGTACATCAACCCGATGTGTGCTTCATCGTTGACCACCGACTCGATGATTCGCCGGGTGCTGCCGGTATCGACCTCCAGACGAATGCCGCGATACGCCTCCGTGAACTCACGCAACGGATGATCGATCAGATCACCGACAAAGCCTTCGCCCACGCACAGGGTGATCTGCCCCGTCTCCAGGCGCTGGTAGGCATCCAGCTCATCACTGAAGCGGCGATCCAGCATGGTACGCCGCTGACAGTAGTCGAGCAGCATGTCGCCTACCGGCGTGGGGTGCACGCCATCGCGCCTCCTCTCCAGCACGGTAGCGTCCAGAGCCGACTCCAGCAGCCCGATCTGTCGACTCACGGCCGAAGGGGCGATATCCAGTCGCAAAGCGGCCGCACGGATGGACCCGGTCTCCACCGTCAGCTGGAAATAGATCAGGCGCTGGTGAGGTATCTCCATCGTCTTCTCTCCTGGAAAGAGGGGTAGCCAAGTATCGAGAAAACCGGTTCCTCAGAGAAGCATGAACGGTTGCCAATCCCTCGAGGATAGGGAGGCAACACGCCCATCACGATGCATCCCCCTTGAATCCAGCCCGTGTCACCCGCATCTTCCATGGCAAACTCACTCATCTTCAAGGCCTGACACCATGCCGATCGTCGACCCTCGTACCGGCGAGCCGCTCACTTCCGACGGCGCCACGGAACAGAACACCGCCCCCTCCCAGGGCCAGCCATCCGATGCCGATGTCATCCTCGACGTCGATCGCGGCAATATCCAGCAGCTGCTCGAAACCTCCATGCAGATTCCCGTGCTGCTCACCTGCTGGGCACCATCGTCGGAGCCCAGCCAGAGTCTGGTGCCCGTGCTGGAGAAGCTGACCCGGGAGCACAACGGTGCCTTCATCCTCGGCAAGCTCAACATCGACGACAACCCGGACATCGCGGGCCAGTTGGGCGTCCAGTCGGCGCCGGACATCAAGCTGGTCAGCCAGGGTGGCTTGGTGGACCAATTGCAGGGAGCTCAGCCGGAGCAGGCCATCCGCGAGTGGCTCGGCAAGTACTTCCAGGCCCCCGAGGGCGCGCAGCAAAGCCCCGAGGAACAGGCCGCTGCTGCCCTCGAGGCCGGCGACAGTGCCACCGCTCGCCGCATCTACGAGGAACTGGTACAGCAGTGGCCCGACCATACCGCCTATCAGGTGGAGCTGGCTCGCGCCCTGGTGGCCGATGGCGAGCCGCAGCAGGCACGGCAGTTGCTCGAGGCCTTGCCGCCGGAGGAACGCGATGCCCCAGCGGCACGGGGCGTGCGCGCCAGTATCGAGTTCGGTGAGGAGGCGCCTTCCGCCGAGGAAATCGCTGCCCTGGGAGAGCGCGACGATAGCGAGGCTCGCTATCAGCGGGCCCTGCGTCAGGTCGCCGATGGCCAGTACGAGGCCGGCCTCGAGAGCCTGCTGACGTTGATGCGTTCGGATCGTGCCTACGGTGACGACGCCGCCCGCAAGACGCTGCTGCGCGTCTTCGATGCCCTGGGGGCCGATCATCCCCTGACCGTCGCCTACCGACGCAAGCTGTTCGCCCTGCTCTACTGATCCCGTGAGCGGGTGCGTACTCTTCCACATCGACCGCCTCGGGGCGGTCGATGTGGTCGCCTCATTCAGTGCTCATCAATCGGCGCGCTGGAACCCGCCCAACACGCGTTGATCGGGGCCGAAGAACACCAGCCTGTCGTGGTCGATCAGATAGCGGTAGGCCTCATCGAGCATGGCCGTGACGCGCTCGGCATCTTGCATGTCCGGACATGCCATCATGGTCGACCTCAGCTCACCGAATTCGATGCGATTCTCGTCGTCGAGCTCGACAGTCCCCCCGAACTGATTACAGCCGTCATGGCCGCTGACCCTGCCATCGGGCGTAATCCGGAAATGCGGCGTGGGCGACAAATCCAGGCGTTCGCTGGTGCCCACCAGCAGCAGGTTCCAACGCGGCCCCACCACTGGGCCCGAGACATCGCCATCCGGAGCGACGTCCGTCTCCGGCTCACTGGCGCAGCCAGCCAGCCCCACGGCAATGGCGGTCATCATCAGGGTATGGCGTAACGTCATGATCATCGTGCTATCTTCCTTGCGACTGGGGAATGCGAGCCGGAGGCCCCTGCACCATCAAGGCCTGAGCGCATCAGCTTGCCCCAGCACGGTCATCAGGACAATGCTGGTATCACCGATCCCGATAAAGGAAGACTGCATGCTCGACGCCCTGCACAACGACGCTCTCGGCAAATTGATTCTGCGTCTCGCCGTGGGAGGATTGATATTGCTCCACGGCATCGCCAAGCTGCTCGACCCTGGCACTCTGGGGTGGATCGAGAACCTGCTGGCCAATCAAGGACTACCGTCATGGCTGGCCTATGGCGTGCTGATCGGCGAAGTGCTCGCCCCGGTGATGGCCATTCTCGGCTGGCGAACCCGACTGGCGGGGCTACTGATGGCCGGCAACATGCTGGTCGCCGTGGTTCTGGTACACATGGGCGAACTCTTCCGCCTCGGTGACAACGGCGGCTGGGCGCTGGAACTGCAAGGCATGTTCCTGCTCAGCGCCCTGGCCCTGGTGTTCCTCGGCAGCGGCCGCATGGCAGTCCGACCCGATTGACACCAAATCCCCTCATGACGGCGCCGCCAGCGGTTTCCCCGGCGGCGCTTTTCTGACTCTCCGTTACAGGCCCAGCGCGGAAGGGTAGATTTACGTCGCGAACCCAAGCACTTCCCACATCCCTGAGGGTCGTCGAGCGCAGTAGTCTGTAAACACCCTCTCACCAGGTGCCGGTATTCTCCATGGACACCCAGGGTTCCTGCGGCTCCAGGGCCTCACCGGCCTGCAGCAGCTCGACGGAGATTCCGTCGGGGCTGCGCACGAAGGCCATGTGGCCATCGCGCGGCGGCCGATTGATGGTCACCCCATTGTCCTGCAGGTGCTGGCAAAGTGCGTAGATGTCGTCGACGCGATAGGCCAGGTGGCCGAAGTTGCGCCCCCCGGTATAGGTCTCGGGGTCCCAGTTCCAGGTCAGCTCGAGCTCCGGGGCCTGAAGCTCCGTCGATCGCGCCTCGTCGGAAGGTGCCGCGAGAAACACCAGGGTGAAGCGCCCCTTTTCACTCTCCTTGCGGCGCACTTCCTTGAGCCCCAGCAGATCGCAATAGAAATGCAGGGATGCCTCGAGATCGGCAACCCGAACCATGGTATGCAGGTATTGCATGAGAATCTCCTTGTTCACAGTGAGAGCGAATAGGGGCATTCTGTCACCGATCCGCCACCTCCGCGACGAGATCGATACCCCATGAGCGACTATTGTGACTTTGCACCGGACCACCCGTTTCACGGCCCCTATCATGACCACGAATATGGCTTCCCGGTGGAAGACGACGATGCCCTTTTCGAGCGCCTGGTACTGGAAATCAACCAGGCCGGCCTGTCGTGGCTCACCGTCCTGAAAAAGCGCGACGCCTTTCGCAAGGCTTTCGACGACTTCGCCATCGACCGGGTTGCCGCCTATGGCGAAGCGGATCAAGCCCGCCTGTTGAACGACGCCGGCATCATTCGCAATCGGCTCAAGGTGGCAGCCACGATCCATAACGCCGGCGTGATACAGACGCTGCGCGAGGAGCATGGAAGCTTCCGTGCCTGGCTGGATCGGCAACATCCGCTGTCGCACGGTGACTGGGTGAAGCTCTTCAAACGCACCTTCCGCTTCACCGGCCCCGAGATCGTCGGCGAATTCCTGATGAGTACCGGGTATCTGCCCGGCGCCCATCGCGACGACTGCCCGGTTCAGCGACGCATTCTCGCTGCCGCACCACCCTGGACCCGAGAGACGTGAGAGCGCCATGGATTCGGTAACGCAAGCCGCCCTGGGTGCCGCCATCGGGGGCGCCGTGCTGGGTCGGCACCTGGGGCGCCGAGCCGTGCTGTTCGGCGCCGTGCTGGGAACGCTGCCGGACCTGGACGTGGTCATCGACTATGGCGACGCCGTGGCCAATGTCACGCGCCACCGGGGGTTCAGTCATTCACTGTTCGTCCTGGCCGGCCTGGCAACGACATTGGCCCTGCTCGTTCGGCGACTGACACCACTGCGAGACATCGGGCTCGGCCGCTGGCTGGCCTTCTTCGGGCTCTGTTTGATGACCCACCCATTGCTCGACGCCATGACCACCTACGGGACACAGATCTGGTGGCCTCTGGATGTGCACCCCACGGCATGGCCCCTGGTGTTCATCATCGATCCGTTATACAGCCTCCCGCTGCTGGCCGGCCTCATCGTGGCGCTGATCACCGGCAACGGGTACCGCGCTCCGACCTGGGGCCTGGCCTTGTCCTGTGCCTATCTGATCGTCTCGCTGGGTGCCAAGACCCTGGTCGACCACCGCCTGACGCCGGTACTGGCCGAACACGGCCTCGCCGAGTCGCCACGCCTGATACAACCGACGCCCTTCAACATCCTGCTGTGGCGCGCCACCATCATCGATGACAATGACTACCACGAGACACTGGTCGGCGTCTTCGACGGCGACCATTCGCCGACCCTGGAAACCTTTTCGCGAGGTGCCAGCCTGGAACCCGTCGCATTGGCCAGCGATGCCGGTCGGCGCCTGGACTGGTTCGCCGGCCCCTTCCTGCGTTTCGACAGCGTCACGCGGGACGAACGCGAGACCCTGGTGGCCACCGACCTGCGGCTCGGTTTCCCGGGGTTCCACCCGTTTCGTTACGCCCTGGCCGAGCGACAGGGTGTGGAGTGGCAGCCCCTGGCGACGACCCGACAGCTACCCGAAGCGGGTGGCGACGACGGCGCTGCCATGCGGCGCCTCGTGGGACGCATCCTGGCCCCGGAGCCCATGCTGTGCACCAGCCGTTTCGTGCCCCGGGAATGGATCGTCGAAGTGCCCGCCCCATGCCGGCAACCCGCCCACGACGGCAGGCGGGCGGCCGAAAGACCGCCCGCCGAACGCCCTGAACCGAGGTAATGACCTTAGGAAACGCTGCATAAATTGGCGAGCGTAGTGAATCGCAAGGCGCACGGAGCACAGAAAGCGAGACATAACAGTCAGTTAGGCGAGCTTTCGAGCACCGCGCACAAATTCGCCAGGAGCGAATTTGAACCGTCTTTAGACGGGCCCGCAGGGTAGCCGCCAAGGATGGCGGCTATAGCACAGCGATTTGCACGCGCAGGCATTTAAGCAGTGTTTCCCTCAAAGGCGAGTCGCCAGCCCGTCAATCGCCTGACGCGCCTCGCCCATGGAGGCATCGCGCTGCGCCTCACCCATGGCCAGGCCCTCGGCGAATACGGTGTCGACCTCGGTAATACCGATCAAGCCGAGCATGTGCTTGAGATGCGGCGTCTGACTGTCGAGTTCGGTACCGGCATACTGTCCGCCCCGGGCCGCGAGAATCATCGCCCGCTTGCCCTCGAGCAGGCCCTGGGGTCCGTTCTCGGTGTAACGGAAGGTGACACCGGCGCGCAGGATGCGATCGAACCAGGCCTTCATCTGTGAAGGAATGCCCAGATTGTAGAGCGGCACCGCCAGCACCAGAACATCGTGGGCCCGGAGCTCATCGATCAAGGTGTCGGAAAGCGCCGCCAGCTCGCGCTGCTCGGGCGTGCGCTCATCCGCCGACACCTGCCAGCTGGAAAGCTCCGGCAACCCCAGGTGAGGAAGCTCATCGGCGACCAAGTCGCGCGTGGTGACCTCGATGTCATCGCGCCGGGCAATCTGTGCCTTGAAGTGCTCGGCCAGCGCCAGGGAATTGCCATCGAGAATGGAAGACGTCAGAACGAGAACGCGAGTGGTCATGGTGATCTCCTTCATACAGCAGACATGGAAGAATGGTCACCAGTATATATTCGCTTTTGTCGATGATAAGCGGGAAAAACCACTCCTAACTTTCGAAATATTCGAACAAGGCGTCTCGTGCTGAATGTCGAAAAGTCGGCGAGCGTAGACACTTTCCCCACATCCAAGGGCAGGGTTATTGCAGTTAAGCTTTGTCGCTCGGGCTGATCCGTCGACAGATCCAACTGCGATAGCCCTACATCTAAGGGGCTATGCCTTGCCCACACCCGCGATAAACCCGATCATTCAACGTCAAAGTCACCCGGGCCGGCCAGGGCTGTCCGCTCATGTCGTCGAAACAGGCGCGCGCCTCGATGCGCAGTTCGAAGGGGCGTGCCGCCTGACCGCTGGCCAGCGTCACCCGTCCCGTCTCGTTATCCAGCGAAGTCACCCGATAGGGCAAGGTCACTTCACGCTCGCCATAGTCCAGCGACATGGCAATCCGTGGCGTGTCGTTGGCCAGCTCGATGTGCCACCCCGGCTCGTTGCCACGGGCCTGGAACATCACGTCGGGATGCGACGCCCGGGTCAGGGCCCGATGTCGGGTATCCTGCCGACACTCCAGGCGACCCCGGGAACTCTCGACCACGGCCTCGTCACCTTTCGACCAGAAGCTCAGCTCCCCCTGCTCGTAACGGTCACCACTGGCCACCACAGCCGGGTTCAAGCGATAGGCACCATGCGCCGACCACAGACGCAGGTCGTCTTCGTTGTGGGCGGTCACCAGGCCTTGATCCGGCGTGCAGCGCCAGCCGACGACGTGTTCGGCATCGCCGGGAAACAGCGCCGAGGGCAGCAGAGGCGCCCTGGCCGCGTCGCCCGACGTATCCGCCTTGGGCGGTGGCGGCGCGACATCCGGCTCGGGAGAGGACGCGGCACAACCGGCCAGGCCAAGAATCAGCAGAGAAGCACCGAGATGCCGACAGGCGGCGACGGGAATGCGGGGCATGGCAAATATCCTTGTAGGGTCAATATCCATCGTACCGGCAGGATAACAAAACCGCCGGACAGATTGACGCCACCCGGCGGTTGTTCGTCATGCATCGTGACAGGCTTTCGGGTCACTGGCCCTCAGCCATGACGCTGTCTCAGGCGTCGTGCTGCCTCAACCATATTGGCCAGCGCCGGTTCGACCTCGGCCCAACCACGGGTCTTGAGGCCACAATCCGGATTGACCCAGAGACGCTCGACAGGGATCCGCTCGGCCGCCTTTTCCATCAATTGCACCATCCAGTCGACCTCGGGGATATTCGGCGAGTGGATATCATAGACACCCGGCCCGATCTCGTTGGGATAGTCGAAATCACGGAAGGCATCGAGTAGCTCCATGTCGGAACGCGAGGTCTCGATGGTAATGACATCGGCGTCCAGCGCGGCGATGGAAGCGATGATGTCATTGAACTCCGAATAACACATGTGAGTGTGGATCTGGGTCGCATCATCGGCCACGGCGGCACTCAGCCGGAAGCAGTCGACCGCCCAGTCGAGATAGCCCTGCCACTCGGCCTGGCGCAGCGGGAGCCCCTCGCGCAGCGCCGGCTCATCGATCTGAATAGCGTGGATACCCGCCGCTTCCAGGTCGGCCACTTCATCCCGCAGAGCCAGGGCGATCTGCCGGCAGGTGGTCTCGCGGGGTTGGTCGTCGCGCACGAAGGACCACTGCAGGATGGTCACGGGACCGGTGAGCATGCCTTTCATCGGCTTGTCGGTCAGCGACTGGGCATAGCGACTCCAGCGCACTGTCATCGGCTCGGGACGCGCCACGTCACCGAACAGCACCGGCGGCTTGACGCAACGGGAGCCATAGCTCTGCACCCAGCCATAGCGGGTAAAGGCGAAACCATCGAGCTGCTCGCCGAAATATTCGACCATGTCGTTACGCTCGGCTTCGCCGTGAACCAGCATATCGATGCCCTGGGCTTCCTGACGGGACACCGCCTCGGCGATCTCGGCCTGCATGCGCGTCTCGTAGTCGGCGTCGGACAGCTCACCCTGCTTATGGGCCCGGCGCGTCTGGCGGATCTCCGCGGTCTGCGGAAAGGAGCCGATGGTCGTGGTCGGGAACAACGGCAGCGCCAGGTGACGACGCTGGGCACGCGCCCGCTCGACATAGGGATGATCACGCTCGCTGTCGGCGGCACTCACTGCCGACAGCCGCTCGGTCACTGCCGGACGATGGATGCGCGGCGACTCGCGACGCGTGGCAAGCGCCGCGGAGGCATCGGCCAGAAAGGTCTCGTCTTCGGCCGCGAGACGCTCGCTCAACGCACGGCCCAGCACCACCGTCTCGTCGAGCTTCTGCCGGGCGAAAGCCAGCCAGCTCTTGAGCTCGGCATCAAGGTCCGTCTCGGCAGCCAGATCCACCGGCACATGCAGCAGCGAGCAGCTCGGCGCCACCCAGAGGCGCTCGCCCAGGCGCGCCTTGAGCGGCGCCAGGCGCTCGCGCAACGCCACCAGATCAGCCCGCCAGATATTGCGGCCATCGATGACGCCCAGCGACAGCACCTTGTGGGGCAGCAGTCGGTCGACCACCGTCTCGACCTGGTCCGGCGCCCGAACCGCATCCAGGTGCAGGCCATCCGCCGGCAGGCCGACGGCCAGCGACAGGTTATCGCCCAGACCACCGAAGTAGGTGGCCAGCAGCAGTTTCACCGGCGCCGATTGCAGTTGATGGTAGGCACGCTCGAACGCCTGCTTCCAGTCTGTGGGCAGATCCTGCACCAGGGCGGGCTCGTCGAGTTGCACCCATTCGACGCCCTGGTCGGCAAGCCTGGCGAGCACCTGCCCATAGACGTCCAGCACCCCGTCGAGCAACGCGAGGCGATCGACGTCCTCAGCCTGATCGCCACGCCCCTTGCCCAGCCACAGCCATGTCAGCGGGCCGGTCAGCGCCACCTTGACCGCATGCCCCTCCGCTTTCGCCTCCTCGACCTCGTCGAACAGGCGCGAACTGGCCAGTCGAAAACGCTGATCGGCATGCAGCTCGGGTACCAGGTAGTGGTAGTTGGTATCGAAATACTTGGTCATCTCACAGGCGGCAGCAGGCTCGCCGCTGGGCGCCCTTCCCCTGGCCATGCGAAAAGCAGTGTCAAGATCGACCTCCCCGCCGGCCAGCTCGTCCTCGGCGCCGAATCGCGCCGGCACCGCGCCCAGCAACACCGAGACATTGAGCACCTGGTCATAGAAGGCGAAGTCACCCACGGTGACCAGATCGAGGCCGGCGTCACGCTGCGCCGCCCAATGGCGCTTGCGCAGCTCGCGGCCCTCGTTCTCGAGCGCCTGGCGACCAAGATCGCCTTTCCAATAAGCTTCGGTAGCCTTCTTCAGTTCGCGATCCGCGCCTATGCGCGGATAACCGAGTACGTGTGTCAGCGTCATGGTGGAGTCCTGAGCGGTTTGATTGATCGCGACCAGTCTCGCTAGCCATTACGACTGAATCAAACTAAACTTATTAATCCTGAACATGAAAAAAGCTCACGATCATGCTCGAACTTCGCCACCTCCGTACCCTGATCGCCCTGCGAGATGCCGGCTCACTGGTGGAGGCCGCCGAACGCGTACATCTGACCCAATCGGCGCTATCCCACCAGATCAAGGACCTGGAAGAACGGCTGGGCAGCCCGCTGTTCCTGCGCAAGACCCGGCCGGTCACCTTCACTCGCGCCGGCCTACGTCTGCTGGCCCTCGCTGAACAGGTACTGCCCCAGGTACGCATGGCCGAACGCGACCTGGCACGCCTGGCTGGCAACGAGCAGGGCCGGCTGCACATGGCCATCGAATGCCATAGCTGTTTCCAGTGGCTGATGCCTACCGTGGACCATTTCCGCGACCACTGGCCCGAGGTGGAGGTCGATATTCCCGGCGGCCATCATTTCGATCCGCTTCCGGCGCTGGCCCGTGAGCAACTCGACCTGGTGATCACCGCTGATCCACAGCCGCTGCCCGGCGTCCATTACGAGCCACTGTTTCGCTACGAGGGATTGCTTGCGGTCTCCCGACAGCATTCCCTGGCCGGCCGTCACTTCGTGACCCCGGACAACCTGGTCGAGGAGACACTCATCACCTACCCCGTGGAGCATGCCCGCCTGGATATCTTCACCCAGTTCCTCGACCCCGCCGGCGTCAAGCCCAAGGAGATACGTACCGCCGAGTTGACCATCATGATGATGCAACTGGTGGCCAGCGGCCGGGGCGTCTGCGCGCTGCCCAACTGGGCACTGACCGAGTACCTGGAGCGCGACTACGTCAAGGCGGTGGCACTCGGTGAGCATGGCGTGTGGAGCACCTTGTTTGCGGCAATCCGCGAAGACACCAGAGAGGCTCCCTGGATGGAAGATTTCCTGCGCACTGCCCGGGAAACCTCCTTCGCGGTATTGGAGGGCATCAAACCGGCTTGAGAAGCGCTCCTTCCCGACAAGCGCTCATGCGTCCCGGACAGCGGAGGTGTCTCGCCGAGGCATCAGCAGGGTGAAGCGCGCCCCGCCCAGTGCCGGACTGGTATCCACCATCACGCTGCCGCCGTGCCAGGCCATGACCTTGTTCACGATGGACAGGCCCAGACCATAGCCGCCCGATCGTCGGTCGCGACTGTCGTCGAGGCGAGCGAAGGGCTTGAATATCTCGCGACGTGCACGCTCCGGCACCCCGGGACCATCGTCCTCGACATCGAAGCGTACCAGACCGACCTCCCCCTCCACGCTCACCCGGACCCGGGATGCCGCATGGCGGCAGGCGTTGCTAACCAGATTCTGCAAGGCACGCTGCAGATAGCGAGGCTCGGCCGTCACCTCGACATCGGGGCCGGCGACTAGCGCGATATCGAGATGATCGTGCAGATCTCTCAAGGACGTGATGACCCGTTCGGCCAGAGCGCGCGCCGCCACCGGCTCGGTCTCGAACCCCACGCCATTGGCGGCATGACTGTCGAGCCGCGCATAGGTGAGGATTTCATCGACCAGGGCATCCAGCTCGGCGATATCGTCATCCACGCCGCGCAACTGGCGCTGCACCGCAGGATCATCGGTCATGTCCTCGACCATCTGGACCGCGAAACGAATCCGCGCCACTGGCGTGCGCAGCTCGTGGGATACCGCCCGGGTCATGTCCTGCTGGGCCCGCAGCAATAACTGGACCTGCGCCGCCATGCCATTGAAGGCCATCCCCAGACGCCCAAGGAAGTCCCCGCTGTGGACCTTGACGCGGGTATCCAGACGTCCACCGGCAATTCGCGTAGCGGCCTGTTCAAGGCGCGTCATGCGCGATTCCACGCCACGCACGATCAGATAAATGACCACCGCCAGGATACCGAGCACCATCACCACCACCAGCGACAGCACCGGAACAGACGGTGACTGATAGGGACGTAGCGGACCGATGGCGAGCCAGCCGGTCTCCGGAGACGCCCCGGGGATTCGCAGATACAGCGACAATGCGCCGTCCGCAGGGTACAAGCGTGTCACGATGTCGCCCTCCTGCGCTCCATCGCGCCACGCGATGGTATCCCGAGGCGGCGGTGGGGCCTCGAGCGTCAAGGGCACTGCCGGATTGCCCAGGCGCGACAGCCAATCTTGCCGGACCTCCGGCTCGAGCCCCCGCAACCACGCCGCCAGCACGCGTACCAGCCCTTTCAACTGTGCCTCGCTCACCTCGCCCATTTCGGCTCGCAACAGGCGGGAGTCGCCGGGTAGCCGACGATGCAGCTCCCAGGTCCCGTTCGTGGTACGACGCACCAGGGTGTGGCCTTCGGACAGGCGCATACGTTCGAAATACCCCAGTGGATAATCGCGACGCTCATGCAGGGTCAGGTCGATGTCGAGCCGCTCGCCACTCTTCGCCAGCCAGGCAGCCCGACGTGCCTCGGGCATGGCCACCAGGCGTTCGGCGAAGAGCGTCATCGGCACCTCGGCCAACCGCTCGCGGTACTGCTCCAGACGCACCTTGTCGACCAGCGAAATGGCCGAAAGGGACAGCCCGATGGCCAATAACAGGGCGAGAGCCAGCAGTACATAGACCCGCAGGAAAGTGCTGTCGACCAAGGCGCGCGGCAGCATGCGAAACAGAGGCATCAGGCGTCTCGAACGAACAGGTAGCCCTTGCTGCGCACCGTCTTGATGCGATGCGGATGATGCGGGTCGTCACCGATCTTGGGCCGGATCCGCGACACCCGCACATCGATGGAACGATCCTGGCCATCGTACTTGATGCCACGCAGTTGCGCGAAGATCTCTTCCCGTGTCAGTACACGCCCTGCGTGACTGGCGAGCAGCCAGAGCAGGTCGAATTCGGCACTGGTCAGATCGATACGCTCGCCTCCCAACCAAGCCTCACGCGTGCCACTGTCGATTTCGAGGTCATGAAAGAACAGGCGGGCCTCGGCATTACCGCTACCCAGCGGCTCAGTGCGACGCAACAGAGCCCGCATGCGCGCCAGCAGCACCCGGGGCTGTACCGGCTTGGCCACATAGTCATCCGCTCCCATCTCGAGCCCCAGCACCTGGTCCATGTCATCGGTGCGGGCGGTGAGCATCAGGATCGGACCGGGGTACTCCGAGCGCACCCGTCGACAGATCGACAGACCATCCTCGCCCGGCAGCATGAGGTCGAGGATCACCAGGTCCGGCTGCAGATCGAGGATGCCTTGCACCCCTCGGGCACCATCGGCCTCCAGCGTCACACGAAAGCCATTGGCCGCCAGGTAGTCTCGGGTCAGCTCGGCCAGCCGCTCATCGTCTTCGATGATCAGTACATGTTCCATGCCAGGGGGGTCTACGCTAGCTTCCATTCTCGGTCGTCACCTCGACAGGCAGTGATCGGTCAACGGAGCGTCGCTGCACGACACCCGAAACAGGCGCCTCCGTCCAGAGGCCCGACAATGATCGGCGCCGGGCTGGCGGCACCCTTGCCGGCAGGAAAGGACGCGCCAAGGATAAAGGATACTCGACATACGCCTCTTACGCTCGAACCAGGGACACACTGAAACCGCATGATCGGCTCAACCATGGGGGCTCGTCGAGACCCCGCAAAACGCCCCCTGGATGGCCACAGATCATCCACAACTTATCCACTTGAAGCCCTGAGAAAAGCACACTATCTTGTGTTCCAACTGGACTGGCGCACAAGATAGTGTGCCCTTAGCAACTTTCAAAAATCCTGTCAACAACCGCTCAACGGCGGTCTTCACCACCCATTTTTCGACTCCTAAGGTAGGGAACCCCGGCGCCATGGATACCCCCGTTACCCCGGACCATCCGTCCGTCTCCGTTACCGCCCCGCAGACGCTGCGTGTCATCAAGCGCACCGGCGACGTGGTGTCCTTCGATGGCGGCAAGATCGCGGTGGCCCTGAGCAAGGCCTTCATCGCCGTGGAAGGCGACAATGCCGCGACCTCCTCGCGGGTCCGTGACTTCGTCCAGCGCGCCTCGGAGAACATCGAGCAGGCCTTCCTGCGTCGCATGCCCGACGGCGGCACCCTGCATATCGAAGACATCCAGGACCAGGTCGAGCTTGCCCTGATGCGCGCCGGCGAGCAAAAAGTGGCACGCGCCTACGTGCTCTACCGCGAGGAACATGCGCGCGCCCGGGCCGAGTCCGGCGCCGACATCGCCAAGCCGCATCCATCGCTGAACGTCACCGCCCCCGATGGCAGCACCCGCCCGTTGGACCTCGGCCGGGTCGAGACCCTGGTCTTCGACGCCTGCGAGAACCTGGCCAATGTCGAACCGGCCAAGATCGTCGAGGACTCGCTGAAGAACCTCTACGACGGCGTGACCGTCGACGGCGTTTCCCAGGCGCTGATGATGACCGCGCGCACCCTGGTCGAAAAGGATCCCAACTACACCTACGTCACCGCACGGCTGCTGCAGGACAACCTGCGCCGTGAAGCGCTGTCGTTCCTGGGCATCGCCGACGAAGCGACCTACCAGGAGATGGCCGACTTCTACAAGCCGGCCTTCCAGGCCTATATCGCCCGCGGCATCGAGTTCGAACAACTCGACCCGCAGCTCGCCGAGTTCGACCTCGAGCGACTGGGTGACGCCCTGGATCACACCCGCGACGCTCAGTTCACCTACCTGGGCCTGCAGACCCTGTACGACCGCTACTTCATCCACCGCGACGAGGTGCGCTACGAGCTGCCCCAGGTAATGTTCATGCGCGTCGCCATGGGCCTGTCACTCAACGAGGATGACCGCGAGGCACGCGCCATCGAGTTCTACGAGCTGCTCTCCAGCTTCGACTACATGGCCTCCACGCCGACACTGTTCAACTCGGGCACCGTGCGCAGTCAGCTCTCCTCCTGCTACCTGACCACGGTGCCGGACGACCTGGACAACATCTACAGCGCCATTCGTGACAACGCCCTGCTCTCCAAGTGGGCCGGCGGCCTCGGCAACGACTGGACCCCGGTGCGCGCCTTGGGCTCCTACATCAAGGGCACCAACGGCAAGTCCCAGGGCGTGGTGCCCTTCCTCAAGGTCGTCAACGATACCGCCGTGGCCGTCAACCAGGGCGGCAAACGCAAGGGTGCCGTCTGCGCCTACCTCGAGACCTGGCACCTCGACATCGAGGAATTCCTCGAGCTGCGCAAGAACACCGGCGACGACCGCCGCCGCACCCACGATATGAACACCGCCAACTGGGTGCCGGACCTGTTCATGAAGCGTGTCTTCGACGATGGCGAGTGGACGCTGTTCTCACCGGCCACCTGCCCGGACCTCCACGACCTGTACGGCGCCGCCTTCGAAAAGCGCTACCAGGAATACGAGGAGATGACACGCAACGGCCAACTCAAGCTGTTCAAGCGCGTCCGCGCCAAGGACCTGTGGCGCCGGATGCTGTCAATGCTGTTCGAGACCGGCCACCCGTGGATCACCTTCAAGGACCCCTGCAACCTGCGCAGTCCGCAGCAGCATGCCGGCGTGGTCCACAGTTCCAACCTGTGCACCGAGATCACCTTGAATACCAGCCCCGACGAGATCGCGGTGTGCAACCTGGGCTCCATCAACCTGGCCCAGCACGTGGTGGGTGGCCAATTCGACGGCGACAAGCTGAAGAAGACCGTACGCACCGCGGTGCGCATGCTCGACAATGTCATCGACATCAACTACTACGCGGTGCCCCAGGCAGAGCGCTCCAACTTCAAGCACCGTCCGGTGGGACTGGGCATCATGGGCTTCCAGGATGCCCTCTATGCCCAGGACATCGCCTACGCCTCCGAGCAGGCCGTGACCTTCGCCGACACCTCCATGGAGCTGGTCAGCTACCACGCCATCGAGGCCTCCAGCGATCTGGCCGCCGAACGCGGGCACTATGAAAGCTACGAAGGCTCGCTGTGGAGCCGAGGCATCCTGCCCATCGACTCCATCGAGAACCTGAAGCAGGAGCGCGGCGAGAAGTACATCGAGGTCGACACCTCCGCCACCCAGGACTGGGGGCGCATTCGCGACAAGATCGCCAGCCAGGGCATGCGCAACTCCAACGTCATGGCCATCGCCCCGACCGCGACCATCTCCAACATCTGCGGCGTCTCGCAGTCGATCGAGCCGACTTACCAAAACCTGTTCGTGAAATCGAACCTGTCGGGCGAGTTCACCGTGGTCAACGCCTACATGGTCAACGACCTCAAGGATCGCGGTCTGTGGGACGAGGTGATGATCAACGACCTCAAGTACTACGACGGCAGTGTGCAGGCCATCGACCGCGTTCCCGAGGACCTCAAGGCCAAGTACGCCACCGCCTTCGAGACGGAGCCCAAGTGGCTGGTGGAGGCCGCCGCGCGTCGCCAGAAGTGGATCGACCAGGCCCAGTCGCTGAACCTCTACATCCAGGGCGTCTCCGGCAAGAAGCTCGATGTGACCTATCGCATGGCCTGGTTCCGCGGCCTCAAGACCACTTACTACCTGCGCGCCCTGGGCGCCACCTCAGTGGAGAAGTCCACGGTCGATCGCGGCAATCTCAATGCCGTGAGCAACGCCTCGCCGTCCACGGCCCCGGCGCCCGCCCCCGAAGCCACGCCCCAGGCACAGGAGCCACGCGGCGTCGACGATTTCCTGCAGGGCAAGAGCGGCAGCGGCTCCCGGGCGCCCTCGGCGGGCGAGATCGACGAGCTGGGCTGCGAGGCCTGTCAGTAAGGCGCTTCGCGCCAGTCACGAGCGACGAGTTTCGAGCAGCGAGTGGCTCGAAGCTCGAAGCCAACAAAGATAGCGACCCGCGTCATGCGTTGACGCCACCAGCGATAGAACAGGACGACTCATGATCGATTGGGACGATTTTCACGAAGACGACAGCGCGGTTGCCGAGCAGCCCCAGCCGGCCCCCGCTCCCCAACCGGCGGCCCAGCCCGCTCCCGAGGCGCCCGCCACGGCAGAGGTCCGCGACAGCGCCGGCACCTACCAGGTCGCCGAGCAGGACCGCCTGACCCGTGCCCGACAGTCCATCGACGAGCTCGATGTGGCCGCCGGCCTGGAAGAGCTGGAGATGGGCGCGGCGCGCATCGAGGTCGACGACAAGAAGATGATCAACGCCCGCGCCGACCTCAACCAGCTGGTGCCCTTCAAGTACGAGTGGGCCTGGCAGAAATACCTGGATGGCAGCGCCAACCACTGGATGCCCCAGGAAGTGAACATGAACGCCGACATCGCGCTGTGGAAGAGCGCCGATGGCCTCACCGATGACGAGCGGCGCATCGTCGAACGCAGCCTGGGCTACTTCTCCACGGCCGACTCCTTGGTCGCCAACAACCTGGTGCTGGCGCTCTACCGCCTGATCACCAATCCGGAGTGCCGCCAGTACCTGCTGCGCCAGGCCTTCGAGGAGGCCATTCATACCCACGCCTACCAGTACTGCGTGGAGTCGCTGGCCATGGACGAAGGCGAAGTCTTCAACATGTACCGCGAGGTGCCCTCGGTCGCCGCCAAGTCCGCCTGGAGCCTCAAGCATACCCAGTCGCTGGCGCGCCCCGACTTTCACACCGGCACCCCGGAGACCGATCAGGAACTGTTGCGCAACCTGGTCGCTTTCTACTGCGTAACCGAGGGCATCTTCTTCTACTGCGGCTTCAGCCAGATCCTTTCCATGGGCCGTCGCAACAAGATGACCGGCGTCGCCGAGCAGTTCCAGTACATCCTGCGCGACGAGTCCATGCATCTGAACTTCGGCGTCGACATGATCAACCAGATCAAGATCGAGAACCCGCACCTGTGGACGCCGGAATTCCAGGATGAATGCACCCAGATGATCATCGAGGGCACCGAGCTGGAGATCGCCTACGCCCGCGACTCCATGCCGCGCGGCGTGCTGGGCATGAACGCGGCGATCATGGAAGAGTACCTGCACTTCATCTGCAACCGTCGCCTGGCCCAGATCGGCCTCAAGGAGCAATACCCCGGTGCACAGAACCCCTTCCCCTGGATGAGCGAGATCATCGATCTGCGCAAGGAGAAGAACTTCTTCGAAACCCGCGTCACCGAATATCAGGTCGGCGGCGCACTGAGCTGGGACTGACCAGCTCATCGGCGGGAGGCATCAAGATGGTGGCAGCCTCGACATTCACCGTGCGACCGCACCTCATGGTGCATACCCACCGGCCTCCGTCGCACGGGAGCCGGGCCACTCAGTGCCCCGGCTCCTCCCCGATGATGACGCCCCACCCGGTCCCGCCGGGCGGGGCGTTTTTCATGGCTCCCGGCAGCCCCGGTGCCACCGGCACCCACGCCGTCCGGGCAAGGCCCTGGCACAGGTGTATCAATGGAGGGCAATCCGATGCATGTATCCCAAGCTAACGGCACCCGACGCGACGCCCATGACTGGCAGTCGGCCCTGGATCGCGCCCTGGCCGCGCATGGTGGCGAAGACGCCTTCGCCCACTATCCGCATGTGGCCTACGCCTTTCCCTCGTCATCGCCGAATCCCTACACCCGCGAGTACCCGCTGCTCGACTATCGAGGGCTCAAGGAGTGGGCGACCCATCGAGGCTGGCGCGTCAGGCCCGCCCCCGAACGCGCCCCCGAAGGCGAAGAGTACAGCCCGCCGGTCCGCTTCACGCGCCTCGAGGACGAGGCCCGGCGCTACCACTGAACCTCCCGCCACCATCCCCGCTCATGGGGATGGTGGACCTTCACCTACCTTCGATAGCACGACATGCATTCCTGGAGAAGTCCCGACCAACATTTGCATCGAGAAATAAAAGGGCCTCAGTACAAATGCCGCTGAAACCCGACAAACACCTCACGGATCTGGTCCGCCGGCCCCAACTCTCTGATCGCATCTCCCACACTGCGATACTTCAGCTCGATCAACTGCGGTAGCTTGCCGGTATCCAGCTCACCAACACCAGTAGCGTCACTCACTGGTCGGCTCCCGCAAGCATGTTCATGATCAAGCGGATCATGGTCTCCTTATTGCCAGGGGCGGACTCGGCCACCAGCAGGGTCAGGGCAGCCAACCCCACATCGTTGATCATCGGCTCACCGTCGGCATTGAGCAGACGGCCATTGCGGTGGAGAAAATCCACGAATAGAAAGGCAGCGCTGCGCTTGTTGCCATCGGCGAACGGATGATTCTTGATGACAAAGTACAAAAGATGCGCGGTCTTGGCTTCCACGCTGGGATAGGCAGGCTCGCCGAATACACTCTAGTCCAGGTTGCCCAGCAGCGACGCCAGGCCATCGCCCCGGTCGCGGGCAAACAACTCGGTAGCTTCGCCGCGCGTCACCAGCTCGGCCTTGAGCCCATCCAGCGCGGCACGTGCCTCCGCCACAGCCGGTAGCGTGCCGCCTGACTGGGCTCGCGGCTCGGCCAACAGGCCCTCATCATAGCGTTGCAGCAACAGAAAGGTCTGGGCATAGCGGCTGACTATATCCACCAGCCCGCGACCGCTATCGGTGTCCAGTGCGGGGCTTTGAGCTGTCTTTCGCACCAGAACCAACGCGGCTTCCAGTTCACGGGCATTCTCCTCGAAGCGCTGTTGGTTCAGCGTCCAGCCCTGGGTAAGATGCTCGCGCAGGATGCGGGTGGCCCATATTCTGAAGTCGGTCGCCCGCGCTGAGCTGACCCGATAACCGACTGAAATCACCGCATCCAGGCTATAGTGCTTACGCTTGCGCTTGACCTCGCGCGCGCCTTCCCGCTGAACTTGTAAGAAATCCTTACAGGTTGCCTCTTCAACCAGATCGCCTTCCTCGTAGACGTTCCTCAGATGCATGGTGATGTTCTGCGGCTTGACGTCAAACAAATCCGCCATTTGCGCCTGAGTCATCCAGATTGTCGCTTGACTGGCATCCAACCGTACCTCGACGGCCCTGTCGGCGCCCTCATAAATGAGAATGGGGTTGTCTTCCGTCATTCCAGCTACCCTTGGCTGAGGTGATTAGCCTCCTCAAGCGCGATAGGCCTGCTCGTCAAGACGGCGGATAGCCACTTGACTGAGCTAGAAAAGGCTTTCCTTCCCGGTCCATTGTAAAGCAATGGTCCGATTTGTTGTCGAGGCGCTCCGGTGAGATAATTTGCGCACTATCTTTCTACGCATCTTACCTGTCTACGCATCTTGAGGTTGCCTCATGCCCCACCGTGCCGTGCCTTTCCTCCTCGTCGCCGGTACCCTGAGCGTTTCCGGAATGGCCCTGGCCCAACCCGTCACGCTGGATCCCCTCGAGGTCAGCGCCCCGCGCCTCGACCGCGAACTCTACGATACCCCCGCCGCCGTCTCGGTGGTGGATCGCGAGACGATCGCCCAGGGCCAGCAGCGTGAGCGCCTCGGCGAAGCACTGGCCACCGTTCCCGGCCTCTACCTCCAGAATCGCCACAACTTCGTCCAGGGCGAACGGGTGTCGATCCGCGGCTTCGGCGCTCGCACTCCCTGGGGCGTGCGGGGCATCAGAGTGCGGGTCGACGGCATTCCCTACACCCTGCCCGACGGCCAGGCCCAGCTCGACGCCATCGACCTCGACAGCGCCCAGCGCATCGAGGTCATTCGTGGCCCGGCGGCGGTGCAGTACGGTAACGCCGCCGGCGGGGTGATCGACGTCACCACCGCCGACGGCGAGAGCGATCCCGGCGCCAGCCTGCGCGTCGAAGGCGGCAGCGACGGCTATCGCAAGCTGAACGTCAGCCACGGTGGCGTCGACGGCCCCTGGTCGCACCATGTCAGCGTCTCGGCGCTGGACATGGATGGCTATCGCGACCACAGCAACGTCGAGAAATACTTGCTCAACGCCAAGCTGAAGCGCCAGCTCGACGACGACCGTTCCCTCACCGCCATCGTCAACCTGCTCGACAACCCGCGCTCGGAGGATCCTGGCGGTTTGACCGCCGAGGCCGTGTCCGAGGACCGGAAAGGCACGATCGACAGCAACTTCTATTCGCCGACCCGCATCGACGCCGGACAGACGGTCGACCAACAGGTCCTCGGCCTCGAGTATGAAGACCGCGCCGCCGGCCCGGGCGAGCTGACGCTGCGCGGTTTCTATCTGCAGCGCGATTTCGCACAGCAGCTCGCCTATGCCGGCGACAGCTTCGTCGCCTATGACCGCGACTACTACGGTGCCAACGCCGAATATCGCCAGTCCCTGTCGCTCGGCGGACTGCCGCTGAGCTACGTCGCCGGGGTCGAGGTGGCCCGCCAGGAGGATGACCGCCACCGCGACGACGTCACCATCGACGGCGACCATCAGGACCGCGTCGCCGACGAGACCCAGGCAGCCTCCTCACTGGGAGCCTTCGCCCAGGGCGACCTCGACCTGACCGACCGCTGGACCCTCTCGCTCGGCACCCGCTTCGACCACATCGACTTCGACATCGATGACGACTACCTGAGCGACGGCGACAACAGCGGCGATCGCACCTTCGACCAGTGGAGTGGCAGCGCCGGGGTGAACTATCGCTACCTGCCCAACCACCAGGCCTACCTCTCGGTGGGTACCGCCTACGAGACCCCGACCTTCACCGAGTTCGCCAACCCGGCCGGCGTCGGCGGCTTCAACCCCGATATCGAGCCGCAGAAGGCCTGGAATCGCGAGCTCGGCCTGCGCGGCCACTTCATCGACAGCGGCCTGGACTACGACATCGCGCTGTTCTCGACCCGGGTGCGCGACTCGCTGATTGCCTACAAGAACAGCGATGGCCGCGACTTCTATCGCAATGCCGGACGCAGCCGTCAGGACGGCCTGGAAATGGCTCTGGGCTGGCAGTTCGCCGACGACTGGCGGCTCGACAGCGCCCTGACGCTGGCGCGCTACGAGTTCCAGGACTACGTGGACGACGCCGGTAATGATCACGCCAACAACCGCATCCCGGGCCTGCCCGAGCGTACCTGGGTCAACCAGTTGACCTGGCAGGGCACCGGCGAGCGCTTCGCCACCCTGGAGACCCGCTACGTCGGTTCGATGTATGCCGACGACGCCAACAGTGTGAAGGTGGATGATGTCTGGCTGGCCAACCTGCGCGCCGGCGACAGCTGGCGGCTGAGCAACGATACCCTGCTCAAGGCCTACGTCGGCGTGCAGAACCTGTTCGACCGCGAGCACTACGACAATATCGTCATCAACGACCAGCGCGGGCGCTACTTCTCCACGGCACCGGACCGCAGTGTCTATGCGGGCCTGGAGCTGACCTTCTGACCGCCCGACCCTGCGCACCCGGCTGAGCGAGATTGAAAAGTCAGCAGCGGAGTGCGCCGCCCCTCCCGGTGTCCTTTACTCGGCACATGACCCACAATGAGAGGACACCGGGATGACCCTCACCATGGCAACACAGCGCCCCATCGACACCGAGCGCGACCGCCGCTGGCAGGCGGTGCTCCAGCGTGACGCCTCTGCGGACGGCAGCTTCGTCTACGCGGTGCTCACCACCGGCGTCTATTGCCGCCCCTCCTGCCCGTCGCGTCGGGCAAAACCGGAGAACGTCTCCTTCCATGACAGCCCGCAGGACGCGGAGGCGGCAGGCTACCGCCCCTGCAAGCGCTGCGCGCCGAATGCCCCCTCGGCCGACACGCCGATCGCCGCACTCGTCGAACGGGCCTGCCGGATCATCGAGCAGGCCGACGAGCCGCTCGGGCTGCTCGAACTGGCGGAGCGGGTCGGACTGAGTCCTTCCTACCTGCACCACCGTTTCAAGGCCGTCACCGGCCTCACCCCCAAGGCCTATGCCAGGGCACACCAGGCGCGTCGGGTACGCGAGGCGCTGAACACCCCGGACGGCGACGTCACCCGGGCCATCCATGGGGCCGGCTTCCGCTCCAGCGGCCGCTTCTACGAGAATGCCGACGCCATGCTCGGCATGACACCGACGGCCTACAAGGGCGGCGGTCGAGATACCACCATCCGCTTCGCCGTTGGCGAGTGTTCGCTGGGCTCGGTTCTGGTGGCGTGCAGCACGCGCGGCGTCTGCGCCATTCTGCTGGGCGACGCCCCCGCCCCCCTGGTCCGCGACCTCCAGGATCGCTTCCCGCGGGCCGAGCTCACGGCCGGCGGAGACGACTTCAAGGACTGGATCGCTCGAGTGGTCGGCCTGATCGACGATCCCGCTCTGGGCACCGAGCTGCCCCTGGACATCCGTGGCACGGCCTTCCAGCAACGTGTCTGGCAGGCGCTGCGCGAGATCCCCGCCGGCTCTACCGCGAGCTACACCAAGATCGCCGAGCGCATCGGTTCACCGGCCGCAGTGCGTGCCGTTGCCCGAGCCTGCGCGGCCAACCCGTTGGCCGTGGCGATTCCCTGCCATCGGGTCGTACGCCGGGACGGCGACCTCTCCGGCTATCGCTGGGGCATCGAACGCAAACGCACCCTGCTGGACCGGGAGGTCGACCACCCGAGAGATCACGACGGCGAGGACGTCTCGAAGTAGGGCGCCATGATGGCGGCGAACCAGTCCATGAAGACATCGATGCGCACCGCGCGATGCCGACGATGCGGATACAGCAGCGAGACCTCCAGGCCCTCGGCTCGGTACTGGGGCAAGACCTCGACAAGCTCACCACCGCGGAGCAGGTCGTCGACATCGAAACGCGGTACCTGGATGAGACCGAGCCCGGCCCGGCAGCAGGCAATATAGTTCTCGGCATTGTTGACCACGACCCGGCTCGATAGCTCGACATTCCGGACCTGCCCCTCTTCGACCACCTCGAAGCTTTCTTCGCGACCACTATGCGGCGCGACATATCCCACCATGAGGTGCCCGGTGGCGAGGTCCTCGACCTGACGAGGCATTCCGTGGCGTTTGAGATAGTCGGGACTGGCGCAGTTCACCAACGCCACCCGCCCCAACCGGCGCGCGACCAGATCGCTGTCTGGAAGCGATCCGAAACGCACGATGCAATCGACGCCCTCGGCCACCGGGTCGACATGGCGATCCGTGGCCCCCAGAACGACCTGCAACCGGGGATGCCGCTCCAGCAGTTGCCACAGCGCCGGCGCGACGAGTCGCCGGGCCACGCGGCTCGGCACATCGACGACCAGTCTTCCCGAGGCCTCCTCGCTCGGGTGCCGGAACAGTCGCTCGAGCTCCTCCGCTTCCGCCACCAGGGCCCTGGCCCGCTGCAGGAAACATTCACCATCCGGTGTCAGCCGCACCTTGCGCGTGGTGCGATGCAACAGCCGCACACCGAGCGTTTCCTCGACTCGCCGCACGGCAAGCGACACGGTCGCCCGAGGCCACGCCAGCGCCACGGAGGCCCGCGTAAAACTTTCCATCTCCGCTACCCGGATGAAGGCCCGCCACTGATCGATCCTGTCCATGACATCAGATCCGCAGTACACCGCGTCGCGACAGCATTTCCCAGGTGCCCACGCCCAGCAGCAGCACGGCGCTGACTCCCTGCAACACAAGCGGGCTGTGCGAAACCGTCAGGGACAACAGGAGTACGGGTATCAGGACCAGACCGGCCAGGTGAGACAACGGTAGCCGCCCGTAGACGACGAACTTGTAGATCGCCATGCCCGCCAGGAACAACATGGGACCGGCCAGCAGTACATTCGTCACCGTGGCCGTCAGGTGTCCGACCGGATGAGCGATCACCAGCTCGCTGCCGACCGCACAGAGGATCACGCTACCCAGAATGATGACGTGCACATAATGGAAGTAGGCGCCGATCCGGCCGGGATCGTCGGATTCGGTAATCACCCGGGAGGCATCACGAATGGCGATGTGGAAGTACACCCACCACATGGCCACGGTCTCCAGAAAGGCGACGCCGAAGGCCAGCAGGGTACCGAGGCTCCAATCGCCGACACCGGCCAGGGTGGCCCCGGTGATCAGGATCGTCTCGCCCAGCGCGATGATCATGAACAGCGCACACCGCTCGATCAGATGGCCGCCCTCGATATTCCAGTGCCGTGTGTAGGAACGCCCCAGCCCCGGCAGGCGGAAGCCGAACATCGGCGACACGTATTCACAGGCGACTGCCAGCGCCCAGAGAACGAGACGCATCGGCCCTTCCGCCAGGCCGCCTGCCAGCCAGAACACGGCGCCCAGAGCGCCCCAGCCGAGAATACGTTGATAGTTGGCCGTCAAGTCGGCCAGGCCATGCCCTCTGAGGCTCCACAGAATGAACAACGAGCGCCCCACCTGCATCGCCGCGAAACAGCCGGCGAATACCAGGCCACGGGAACCAAAGGCCTCCGGCAGCGCCGCCGCCATCAGCAGAGCCAGGGCCATGGTGACGAACAGCAACAACCGGATGGGCGTGGTGTCCGGGTCGAACCAGTTGGTCACCCAGCCGCTGTACTGCCAGCCCAGCCAGACCGCAAACCACAACACCAGCGCCTGGGCCGCGCCCAGCAGGCTCAGGTTATCCAGCAGGAAATGCGAGACCTGGATGATGGCAAACACATAGATCAGGTCAAACAGCAGCTCGACATAGCTGACGGCGGCCTCATGCCCATCACGAGGCCGCATCAAGGGATGGGGACGTTCCGATGTCATGCAGACTCCCAATCGACGCGAAAAACGAAAATGGACGTCATTCCGGCAAAGCGGGCTCTCACGAAGCGGGGGGTGCTCGACGCCCGAGGCGCCACCACGCCAGTCCGACGGGTATGGCGAACAACACGGCGTGAATCGCCAGTTCCTCGCCGAGCGCATAGCCATGTGAAAGGCCGATGGCGAGATTCCAGCCACAGGCCACCAGCCAGGCCAGTGAAAATGCCGCCGCTGCTGGGCGCCGATGCGCCCGCGGACAGTATCGTACGAGCAGCCACACCGCCACGATGCCTATCAACAGAATCAACAAGGTGCGCATCTTTCCTCCCTGAAAGCCAATGACATGTTTCCTAGCTTAGCCGTTGAATGCCGACAGGCGTACCGCAGAACGCAGAGCACAGCAAGGCCAGGCGTCCTGCCTGGCCTACTCCGGCTCACTTGGTGGTATAGCCGCCATTGGTCAACAGGGTCTGACCCGTCATCCACCAGCCATCGGTCACCAAGTGACGAATCAACGGAACCACATCCTCGATATCCGTCAGCCCGGTCTTGCTGAATGCCGACAAGGCAGCGGCGCTCTTGTGGAAGGCCACGGCCTCCTCGCCTTCCTGGCCATAGAAGAAGGGCGTATCCATGGGGCCGGGCCCGACCGCCGTCACCGAGATGCCGCGCTCGCCAAACTCCTGGGCTGCCGCCCGAGTGAAGTGCTCCACCGGCGCCTTGCCACCGGCATAGGTGGAGTAGAAGGACGTGAAGGCGCCGAGCAGCGAGGTCACCAGCGTCACGATCTTGCCGTGATCCTCCAGCACACGCCCGGCCTCCTTGAGAAAGAAGAAGGCACTCTTGGCGTTGATGTCGAACATGGTGTCGTATTCGGCCTCGCTGATCTCCAGCATCGGCTTCTTGAGCACCATGCCCACGGTATTGATAGCGATATCCACCTTGCCGAACCGGCGAGAAACCGCGTCGAAGAGCGCGGTGACATTATCGGCATGGGTCAGGTCCCCCTGGAAGAGGTCGGCATCAGCGCCCAACGCCTTGACCGCATCCCGGGTTTCCTCGGCGGCCTGGCGCGTGCCGTCACTGTTGTAGTGAATGGCCACCGCGCCAGCGCCATGTTCCGCGAGATCCCGCGCCAGCAAGCCACCGAGATTCTTGGCGCCGCCAGCGATCAGGACCACCTTGCCGTCGAGTGTACGATCCACCATGGAGTGCCTCCTTTCTGTACCAGTCAGTGACGGCTACACAGTCTAGGTGGCGACGCAGGCAAGATAATGCGCTATTTCTGCCAACAGCATCCATGAGTAACCAACAATCCATGGACGGTGCCCATGCCCACTCAGACAACGCCTCGTCTCTCTTTTAAAAACAATATTGATTCTCACCCGCTTTTATGGCTACTGTACGGTCGAACCATGGCGTTGATGGCAAGCAAGGAGGTTCCCATGAGTGATCGCAAGAGCGTCATCAAGCGCGTCTACGTCCCGACCCACGTACGTCAGACAGCCAATGGCGACCGTGTCACGGTGCCCGGGCACTACAGGAAGCCGGAAGACAACTGAGGCCCCTTGGCCCAGGGCCGAGCCTGCAGCCGGCATGACACCGGTCCAGCAGGCCGGCCGATGACATCGACGGCCCCCTGACGGAGTGCTTCACTCTTTTCTGCCTTGCGATTTAATCATTTGATTAATACACTGCCTCGAGACATCAGGCGCCTCGACAGCGCCTGACCGTTCCGCACTCGAGGATCGCCCACCATGCCCCGCGCGTACCGATCGCCGACGCTTGTCTCGCTCCTGCTCGGTCTCGTCTTGCCGCTGGCCGGCTGTTCGCCGGACACCTCATCCACTGCCGAGATACCAACGGTAGTAGACAGCCATGTGATTCAGGCCGGCAACGGCGCCGACATCACCCGCCTCTCCGGGCGGGTCCAGGCCGCCGAGCGCGCCACGTTGAGCTTCGAGATTGCCGGCAAGATCGAGCGTATTGCCGTGGATGTAGGCGACCGCTTCGAGGCCGGAGCCCCCCTGGCCACCCTCGATGACGAACGCTATCGCCTGGTGGCTCGGCAACGTCAAGCCGAGGCCCGCGAGGCAGAGGCCTCGCTGATCGAGAAACGCCAGGATTATCGTCGCCAGTCGAGCCTCGCCGAGAAGGGCTACGTCAGCGATACACAGCTCGACACTGCCCGGGCGGGACTGGATACCGCCGAATCGCGCCACGCGTCTGCCGTCGCCGCCCAGGAGCTGGCCGAACGCGACCTCGCGCAGACCACGCTGAACGCTCCCTTCGAGGGCTCGGTCAGTGCGCGCCAGGCCGAACCCTCGGAGCGGGTCGCCGCCAACCAGGCGATTCTCGAGATCATCTCCGACCGAGAAGGCTTCGAGGTAGCAACCAGTGTGCCCGAGACCCTGGTCGACGCCTTGTCGACCGGTACGACCCACAGCATCGGCTTCCCCGCCCTGGGTGGCGGCACCCTGCCGGCCACGCTCACCCAGTTGGGCACCCAGCCTCGCTCCTCCAACGACTATCCCGTCATTCTCTCCCTGGATGAACCACCCGAGGGTGTGCGTGCCGGCATGACCGCCGAAGTCGAGCTATCGCTGGCTGGCGCAGCGCAAGACGCCTCTCTTCTTCCCATTCCCCTCACCGCCCTGGTCTATGACGACGAGCAACATGCGCACGTCCTGCGTATCGACGAGGATGGCCGCCTCGAGAACGTCGAGGTGACGGTGGTCGATATCGGCGAAGAACGCGCCAAGGTGCGCGGCGAATTGGCGCCGGACGAGCGCATCGTCGCCCGGGGTACCGAATTCGTCGACCCGGGACAGGTCGTGAGCCTGCTCGACCAGGGGCCGGAACGCTACAACTGACTCGACCATGACCGGGGCCACCATGAACCTCAGCCAGCTCGCCCACCGACGCCGACCCGTCCTCTACCTGGCCACCCTGGTGGCCATGCTCTACGGCATTTTCAGCTATTTCGCCATGCCGGCTCGGGAGGATCCGGAGATCACCATTCGTGAAGCGCTGGTGACCACCGACTATCCGGGCCTGCCGGCGGAACAGGTGGAGCAGAACATCAGCAAGCCCCTGGAAGAGCGCATCCGCACCATCGGCGAGGTGGAGCGCATCCGCTCGACGTCCATGCGCGGCCGCTCGATTCTGCATGTGGAAATCAAGGACCGCTACTTCGATCTCGAACAGATCTGGGACGAGTTGCGCAAGAAGGTCGAGGCGACGACGCCGCAGTTGCCCGAGGGTACCCAGGACCCGGTCATCAACGACGATTTCGGCGATGTGGCGGTGGTCACCGCAGCGCTGACCGCTGGCGACTTTCCCCAGGCCGACCAACAGGAGATCGCCGAACACGTCCGCGCCGCCCTCTACGGCGTGGAGGGCACCAAGAAGGTCGAGCTGCTCGGCATCCAGGAGCAACGCATCTTCATCGACATCGGCGAAGCGCGTCTCGCCGAGCTCGACCTGTCTCCCTCGGAGCTGGCAGGCCAGATCCAGAGTCGCAACATCTACCCACCGGGCGGCGTGCTGAAAAGCGGCGAGCAACGCCTGGCCCTGGAGGTGACCGGCGAGTTCGAGAACCTCGATGCCCTGGGCGACACCGAAATCCGCCTGCCCGAAGGCGGTACCCTGAGGCTACGCGACCTGGGCGAGATTCAGCGCGGCTACGAGGACCCCGCCAACCGTACCGCCTACTTCAACGGCAAGCCGGCCATCGTCTTCGCCATTTCCATGCTCGAGGGCGAAAGCGTGCTCGACTATGGCCGCGCCATCGAAACACGCCTGAACGAAGTGCGCGACACGCTGCCGGCCGGCTATGCGCTCGATATCATGACCTTCCAGCCCGAGCAGGTCGCCAACGCTGTCTACGGAGTGACATCCAGCGTCATGCAGACGCTGGTCATCGTGCTCGCCGTGGTGGTGCTGTTCCTCGGCCTGCGCACGGGCTTGATCGTCGGATCGATCATTCCTGCGGTCATGCTGGTCACCCTGGCGATCATGGGTCTGACCGAGATGACCCTGCAGCGAGCCAGCCTGGCCACCCTGGTGATCGCCCTGGGCCTGCTGGTGGACAACGCCATCGTCATCGCCGAGGACTTCAAGACCCGGCTGGAGGCCGGCGCCACCCGGGATCAGGCACTGGCCGAGACCGGCGGCGAGCTGGCCATGCCGCTGTTTTCCTCGACCCTGACCACCATTCTGGTCTTCCTGCCGCTGATGCTGGCCGAGCATGTCGCCGGCGAGTATACCCGCTCGATCTCGATCGTCATCGCCATCACCCTGTTGAGCTCCTGGTTCCTGTCGCTGACGGTGACGCCGACCCTGTGCCACCGATTCCTCAAAGCGCCCGTCACGGCGCGGAAAGACAACACTGCCCCGACCCTGTCCGATAGACTGTTCCGCTGGGTATCGGAGCGCTACGCCCGGCTGCTGCGACGCGTGCTTCATCACCGAACGATTTTCCTGACTCTCATGGGGCTGGCCCTGGCAGGGGGCGTAGGCATGATGCAACTGGTGCCCCAGAAGTTCTTTCCCGACTCGGACCGCAGCCAGGTTCTGGTGACCATCGACTTCCCCTCGGATATCGCCGCCAATGCCACCGACCGACGCGTCGGCGAGCTCAGCGAGGCCTTGCTCGAAACGCCGTCGTTACGTGACGACCTCACCAGCGTGGCCGCCTACTCGGGCTTCGGTGGTCCGCGTTTCGTGCTGTCGCTGACGCCCATCGACCCGGCACCCAACAAGGGGTTCATGGTACTCAACGTGGCCGACCGTGACCGAGTCGACGCAGTGATCCGCGCGACACGCCATTACCTGGCCACTCACCACCCGGACCTCTCGCCCCAGGTCACCCGAATGTTCCTGGGCCCCTCCGACAGCACATTGCTCCAGGTTCAGGTCAAGGGACCGGATCGAGAGGTGCTGTTCAACGCTGCCAAGCGAGTGGAAGCCATTCTCGGCGACGTCGATGGCGCGCAGGACATTCGCCAGAGCTGGGAGGCGCGTATCCCTTCGTTGACCATCGACGTCGACCAGGCCCGGGCCCGCAGCGCCGGCATCACCTCCGAGGATGTCGCTCGTTCGCTGAGCAGCGCCATCGACGGCTACCACCTCAGCCACTACCGCGAAGGCGACGACATCATCCCGGTGATGATGCGCTACGACGAACGACAACGCGCCAGCATCCAGCGTCTCGAGTCATTGACCGTCTACCCCGTGGAAGCTGCCGGCGAGGGCGTACCCCTGAGTCAGGTCGCCGAAGTCCGACTGGACAACGGCTACTACCGGATCGACCGCGAGAACCTGGTGCGCACCATCACCGTCGAGGGGCGCAACCGGCACCTCACCGCCGAGGACATGGTTCCCCGGGTCGAGCCGGCACTGCGGGCACTCGAGGCGGACCTGCCGCCCGGCCACTGGATCGAGTTCGACGGCGTGGTGAAGGAGTCGGCAGAAGGCCAGGCGGCACTGCAGGCCAACCTGCCGCTGTGCATCGGCCTGATCTTCATCTTGCTGGTCGCCCAGTTCAACTCCTTCAAGCGCCCCCTGCTGATCGTCGCCACCATCCCGCTGGTGATCGTCGGCGTAGCCCTGGGGTTACTGGCCACTCGGGCCGACTTCGGTTTCATGGTGATGCTCGGCCTCTACAGCCTGGCCGGCATCATCATCAACAATGCCATCGTGTTGATCGATCGCATCGACATCGAGCGCCGCGCCCTGGCCGCCGACGCCCCCGCCCGGGATGCCGTGGTTCGTGCCTCGGCGCGCCGGCTCAGGCCGATCCTGATGTCGGCGATTACCACGATTCTGGGCTTTCTACCGTTGATCGCCGGTCGAGACCCGCTGTTCTACGGCATGGCTGCCGCCATGGCCTTCGGGCTGGGCATCGGTACCATCATGAGCCTCGGGGTCGTGCCGGTGCTCTACACCCTTTTCTTCGGCATCGACACCGCCGACCACGACGGAGGTGCCTGAACCATGACCACCGAGGACACCACCCGAGACCGCCTGATCCAGGCCGGCATCCGGCTGTTCGGCGAGTACGGCTACAAGGCCACCACCACCCGCATGCTGGCCGACGAGGCCCGGGCCAATATCGGTTCCATCGCCTACTACTTCGACAACAAGCACGGCCTCTACCTGGCCGCGGCCCGCCACATCGCCGGGGCGCTGCGCGAACGCCTGGGCATCGACGACTCCCTCATTTCCCCCGACGACCGAGACACCGCCCGAGCGACCCTCGAGGTCATCGTGCGTCGCATGGTGAGGACCTTCGCCACGGACGTCGAGTGCCGCCATTGGTTATTGATGGTGATGCGTGAGCAGGTCCACCCCAGCGAGGCCTTCGACATCCTGCAGGATCAGGCCTTCGGCGTGATCCAGGTGACACTGAGCCAACTGATCGCCCGCCTCACCGGGCGCGACGCCGATGATCCGATCACGACGCTCGAAACCCACACTCTGGTCGGCCAGATGGTGTTCTTCCTGATCGCGCGGGAGCCGCTGCTGCGACGCCTGTCCCTGACGTCCTTCGATGCCGATACCCTGACCACCATCGAAGACGTGGTCGTCTCGCACCTGCGCCTCTACGATATCCCGGCCTGACGACCGACAATGCTAGAATGGCGCGGTCATCACCTTCGGAGTCCGCCATGCCCGCCGCCGCGCCCTCTCTGCATATCGCCGCCGCCCTGATCGAAGACGAGACAGGACGCCTGCTGCTGGTCCGCAAGCACGATACCACCGCCTTCATGCAGGCCGGTGGCAAGATCGAGCCCCGAGAGTCACCGGCTGACGCTCTGTCACGGGAGGTGTTCGAGGAACTCGGGTGTCGGCCCCGCCGCCTCGAGTTCCTCGGCGAGTTCACCGCCCCGGCGGCCAACGAGCCCGGCCACCAGCTGAGCGCCCACCTGTTTCGTGTTGAGCTGGACGGCCCGCCCCGGGCCGCCGCGGAGATCGCCGAGCTGCGTTGGGCAACGCCCGACACTGCCCTGACATTGCCGCTGGCGCCCCTGACCCGGGATGTGGTGCTTCCCCGGGCTGGTGCCCCGGCGGCCTGAATCACCACGCCCGACAGATGCATCAGGCGATCATCGGCTATCATCGCGACGAGGAAGGCCACTGGGTGGCGGAACTCGCCTGCGGCCACGACCAGCACGTACGGCATCAGCCCCCCTGGACCGAACGCCCCTGGGTATTGACCGAAGAAGGACGTCGCTCTCGACTCGGCCTCGCCTTGGCGTGCCGCAAGTGCGAGCGTGGAGAACCTCGGGACCGACATTGAATGCCTGCCCCATCGACGGAGTGATCGCGTGGCCATCGACCTGCTCTACAACTGCCTGATCTTCCTCGCTGCCGCCGTGCTGATCGTGCCGCTGGCCAAGCGTCTCGGCCTCGGCGAGGTCCTCGGTTACCTGATCGCCGGCGTCATCATCGGCCCCTCGGTATTGGGCCTGGTCCCCGACGCCGAAGCGGTGCTGCAGTTCTCCGAAGTGGGTATCGTCTTCCTGCTGTTCGTCATCGGCCTGGAACTCAAGCCCGCTCGCCTGAAGCTGATGCGCAAGCCGGTATTCGGATTCGGCGGCCTGCAGATGCTGATCACCAGCCTGGCGCTGGGCGGCCTCGCCCTGATGCTGGGGCTCTCACCGCCCGCCGCCCTGGTGGCGGGATTCAGCCTGGGACTGTGTTCCACGCCCCTGGTGCTCCAGCTGCTCGGCGAGAAGGGCGAACTGACCACGCGACATGGCCGCCTCGGCTTCGCGCTGCTGCTCTTTCAGGACATGGCGGCGATCCCGGTGCTGGCCGCCATTCCACTGCTGGCCGGTGGTGCCGCCATGGCGGACGGCTGGGACAGCATGCTGCGCGATGCCTTGATCGGCGTGGGTGCCTTCATTGCCCTGATTGTCGGCGGGCGCTACCTGCTGCGGCCGTTGTTCCGCTTCGCCGCCGCCACGCGCAGCCGGCAGGTGTTCGCCGGCACCTCCCTGCTGGTGGTGATCGGCGCCGCCCTGTCGATGGAGCTGGCCGGCCTGTCCATGGCCCTCGGCGCCTTCGTCGCCGGCGTGCTGCTGGCCGACTCCGAGTACCGGCACAGCATCGAGGCCGACATCGAGCCCTTCCGCGGCCTGCTGCTGGGGCTGTTCTTCATGGCCGTGGGCATGACCGCCCAGATTGGCCTGCTGACCGAACGCCCCGGCCTGGTGCTGGGCCTTACGGCGCTGCTGCTAGTGGCCAAGTGGTCGAGCGTGGTGATCGCCGCCCGCGCCTACGGCACCGACTGGCGCGATGCCCTGAACCTCGGCACGCTGCTATCCCAGGGCGGCGAATTCGCCTTTGTGCTGCTCACCGCCGCCGGCGCCGCGACCCTGCTGGCGCCCGACCTGGTCGGTCTGCTGATCCTGGTGGTCTCGCTGTCGATGGCCGCCACGCCGGTGCTTTTCCAGCTCCATGCTCGACTGGTCCGACCACGGTTCGCGCCGGCCACACCGAAGCACGAGTACGACCGCCCTGCCGACACCTCGCCGGAGATCATCATCGCCGGGTTCGGCCGTTTCGGTCAGATCATCGGACGTACGCTGCAGGGGCTGAACATTCCCTATACCATTCTCGACATCAACGCCGAACATGTCGCCTTCGTGCGCCGCTATGGCAACGAGATCTACTTCGGCGACGCCTCTCGGCTCGACCTGCTGGAAGCCGCCGGCGCCGACCGGGCCCGCATCCTGGTGATCGCCATCTCCGATGTCGAGGCATCGCTGCGCATCGTTCAGCGCGTACAACGCCGCTTCCCGCGGCTGCGCCTGTTCGCCCGGGCCCGCAACCGCCATCACGCCCAGTTGCTGATGCGTGCGGGTGTCCAGGACATCGTCCGCGACCTGCTGCCGGCCAGCCTCGAGCTGACCCGGGAGGTCCTGGTGGCACTCGGCATCGACCGTCAGCGCGCACAGCATACAGTGGACACCTTCCGCCGCCACGACGCGACCACCCTGATGCGCCAGATGGAAACCTTCGGCGACGAAGCCCGACAGATCCAGACCGCGCAGCAGGCCGCCAAGGAACTGGAAGAGCTGTTCGAAGCCGACGAAGACGTGGTCACCGAAGCCCCACCGCCGGGGCATGAGGCGTGAGGCGAGCGGCGAGCGGCAAGCGGCGAGCGGCGAGCGGCGAGCGGCGAGCAGTATGTTGGCGCCGCCCGGCTCGTAGCTCGTAGCTCGTAGCTCGTAGCTCGTAGCTCGTAGCTCGTAGCTCGTAGCTCGTTGCTCGTAGGTCGTAGCACCGATCGAATACCGGCCAATCCTGGTGTTCGAACTCTCTTTCCAGGGTCTGCCCAGGGGTTGGATCTGCGG
>NZ_JAVXUS010000024.1:0-50971 GCF_032334135.1 Halomonas sp. I1 | reverse complement strand
AGAATACCCCCGAAGCTTCCGGGAACAAGGTTTTTTTGTTTTTTCTTACAGCTTAAAGCTTATAGCTTACAGCTCCCCGAAGGGGTCAAGAGCTCGGTATCCTCAGCACCTGCCCGACCCGGATGATGTCGCCGTTGAGTTCGTTGGCCTGTCGCAGCTGGCCCACCGGCACATTATGCCGAGCGGCGATCTCGGACAGGGTGTCGCCGGGCTGGATCCGGTACTCGTCGCCGGCGCCGCCTCGACCTTGATCACGCTGCCAGGCCAGCAGGCTGGCCGGCGGCGGATTACGTTCGAAATGCGCGCGGATACCGCCGAAAACAGCCTGCATCATGCGCTGCTGATAACTGCCGTCGCGCAGTCGCCGCTCTTCCTGAGGGTTGGAGATAAATCCGGTTTCCACCAGCAGCGAGGGAATGTCCGGCGATTTGAGCACGACGAAACCGGCTTGTTCGACGCGAGACTTGTGCAGGTCGTTGATGCGCCCCATGCGATCCAGCACCCGGCCCCCGATGGTCAGCGAGTCGTTGAGGGTTGCGGTCATGGTCAGGTCGAGCAGCACGCCACGCAGCACCTCGTCCTTGTCATCCAGTGACAGATTGCCGTCCACGCCGCCGATCAGGTCCGAACGATTCTCCGTCGCTGCCAGCCACTTGGCGGTCTCCGAGGTCGCGCCGCTCTGGGACAGGGCGAATACCGAACTGCCATGCGGCCGGGGGCTGTTGAAGGCGTCGGCATGGAGCGAGACGAAGAAATCGGCCTTCTGCTCCCTGGCGATGCGCGTGCGCTGACGTAACCCGACATAGTAGTCGCCATCACGGATCATCACTGCCTTGAAGCCTTCGGTGGCATTGATCAACCTCGACAGGCGCTTGGCCATTTCCAGCACCACATCCTTCTCACGGGTCCCACTCGGCCCGGTGGCGCCGGGATCCTCGCCGCCATGCCCTGCATCGACGGCGATGATGATATCGCGCCGGGGATGCGGCTGAGCCTTCTCGACCGCCGGCGTCACGGTCTCCGGGTCGCGTCCCTCGGCCACCGCTTCGGCCTGGGCGCGTTCGACGGCGATCTCCTGTTCACGGATCTTGGCCTCGATGGGATCGATGGGATCTTCCACGGCACTCTCGCCGGGATACTCCAGATCCACCACCAATCGATGGCCATACTGCTCGTTCGGCTGGAGGGTGAAGTGGCGCGGCTCGACCGCACGCGACAATTCCAGCACCACCCTCAGATCATCGCCATGACGCACGCCGGTACGCACTTCGCTGATGGCGCTGCCGGACAGATCCAGGCGATCGACATCGGCGTCGAGCCGACTGTCCTGGAGGTCGATGACCAGCCGGCGAGGATCTTCCAGCGTGAACACCTCCGCCGAGGCCGGCGACGACAGGTCGAAGACCAGGCGCGAGTGGTCAGGGGCCGCCCAGAGCCTCAGGTTATCGACACTGGCGGCCTCGGCGTGGAACGGCACCAGCAGCGCCAACAGCAACCGCCAGCGAACCATGTTACGACGCAATATCCTTTTCCTCATGAAACGTCTTCGTCCGTACTGGCGAGATAACCATCCAACCGGGCCACATCCGCGGCCAGTCGTTCCAGAACACCGCGGCCCTGCTCGGTCTCGGCCGACAGGACGGCCAGACGTCCCTGGTCCTCCACGCTCAGGCTCACCCAAAGGTCGGGCACGGGTAGCCAGCCCTCTCCCCTGCCGGGCCACTCGATCACGCAGAGCGCATCCTCGCCGAGCAGATCGCGCCCACCGATGAACTCCAGCTCTTCGGGATCACCGAGACGATAGAGATCGAAGTGATGTACTCGCGCCTGCGCCAGTTCATAAGGCTCCACCAGTGTGTAGGTAGGGCTCTTCACCGCTCCCTGGTGACCATAGGCACGCAGGATCCCCCGGGTCAGTGTCGTTTTGCCGGCACCGAGCTCTCCTTGCAGGTAGACCCGCCCCCGGCCAGCCAGTGCCCGACCGAGGCATTCCCCCAGCGCGACCTGTCGGTCTTCATCAGCGAGTCGCAACCGCATCGTCATTCGTCCATCGTCGGATTGACCAGAATTCGCGCACAGGATGCCAGATCGCCGGCCAGCAAGCCACGCTCACCACCCTGCCGGACCGCCATGTCGGCGGCCAGAGCATGCACCACCACCCCCAGTCGGGCGGCGACCTCCAGCGACAACCCCTGGGCCACCAACGCCCCGAGCATGCCGGAAAGCGCATCGCCCATGCCGCCACTGGCCATGCCCGGATTGCCGTAGGGACACACCGCCATGCCATCCGGACCCGCCACCAGGCTGCCGGCCCCCTTGAGCACCACCACACCACCAAAGCGTTGCTGAAGTGCCAGCGCCGCCGCCGGACGATCGGTTTCCACTTCGGCAGTGGTCATACCCAGCAGGCGTGCCGCCTCACCGGGATGCGGCGTGAGAATCCAATCATCGCGCCGCTGGCCGGCAAAGCGGTTGGCCAGCAGGTTGAGGCCATCGGCGTCCACCACCAGGGGCTTCTCGGCAGCCATAGCCCCCTGCAGCATGGCCTGCCCCCAGCTGCCTCGCCCGAGTCCCGGGCCGACGATGAGCACATCCGTCCGGGCGGGGAGATCGCCGAGATCGGCGAGGCCTCGCACGCCATATGCCATCACCTCGGGCCGACGTATCAGACTGGCGGCGACGTGGGCGGGATCGGTGGCCAGGCTTACCTTGCCGGCGCCGAGCCGAGCGCAGGCCTCGGCGGCCAGCAGGCCGGCACCCCCCATCCCCGGCGCGCCCCCCAGGATCAGCGCATGCCCCGCCACTCCCTTGTGGGCATCGCGCTCACGGGGCGGCAACAGCGTCGCGATCATCGACTGGTCGAGCCGCCAGGCCACTGGTGCCATCTCGTCGAAGACGTCCCGAGGCGCCGACAGATCCTCCACGACGAGAGTGCCGACCCGGGCCGGCCCGCGCCCGGTGTGCAAGCCCAGCTTGTCACCGATGAAGGTGACGGTATGGGTGGCACGCACCGCTTCACCCAGTTCGGCCCCCGTATCGGCATGCAGGCCGGAAGGGATATCGATGGCCAGTACCGGCCGGCCGCTGGCATTGATGGCGGCGACGGCCGACCGGGATGCCCCGCGCACCTCGCCGGAAAGCCCCGTGCCAAGCAAGGCATCCACCATCAGTTCGCCGGTCAGCCTCATGCCGTCGTGCCAGGCCTCGCGCCCGACGCCGGCAGCATCGGCCATCTCGGCGGCCCGCCGCGCGTCGCCCTCGAGCGCCTCCACGGGCTTGACGAGGATGCGCTGCACCGATAGCCCCTCGGCGGCCGCCAGGGCGGCCAGCACATGGCCATCGCCCCCGTTGTTGCCACCGCCGCACAACACGCTCAGGCGGTGCACCTCCGGCCAGGTGGCGCGCAGGTATCGCCAGGCCGAGGCCGCGGCGCGCTGCATCAAGGCGAATCCTGCCACGCCGGACGCGATGACGCGCCGGTCGAGCTCGCGCACCTGTTCGGCGCGATACAGTGCATGCCGATTCAGCGGTGGCACTTGTGTCATTCGCTATTCCCCTAGCACACGATGCTTTACCATGTGGAGTGTGTCTTGTCCCCCGCCCGACGCCAAGCGTCGCGGCGCCATTCTGCGTGGTGTTTGCTCGATCATGACCCAGCCGTCTGCTCAAGGCGACGCATCCCCCGACCTCCAGGCCCTGGCCGATTCGATCAAGACCTGGGGCCGTGAACTCGGTTTCCAGCAAGTCGGGATCACCGATATCGACCTGGCCGAGGATGAGGCCCGCCTGCAGCGCTGGCTGGACAAGGGCCACCACGGCGACATGCACTTCATGGCCAAGCACGGCACCAAGCGCACCCGCCCGGACGAGCTGGTACCCGGCACGGTGCGGGTGATCAGCGTGCGCCTCGACTACCTCCCCCCCGAGGTCGAAACCACTCGGATGCTGGCCCGGCCCGAGAAAGCCTATATCTCGCGCTACGCCGTGGGACGCGACTATCACAAACTGATGCGCAAGCGTCTGGCCACGCTGGCCAAACAGATTCAGGACGAGATAGGCCCATTCGGCTACCGCGCCTTCGTCGACTCGGCCCCGGTAATGGAGCGCGCCCTGGCCCGCAAGGCGGGCCTCGGCTGGGTCGGCAAGAATGCCATGATTCTCAATCCCAAGGCGGGATCGCTGTTCTTTCTCGGCGAACTCTACACCGACCTGCCCCTGCCGGTGGATCCGCCCTACGAAGGCGCCCATTGCGGCAGCTGCAGCGCCTGCCGGACGGGCTGTCCCACCGATGCCATCGTCGAGGACCGCGTCGTCGACTCGCGCCGCTGCATCTCCTATCTCACCATCGAGCTGCATGGGGCGATTCCCGAGGAGTTCCGCGTCGCCATGGGCAATCGCGTCTTCGGCTGCGACGACTGTCAGCTGGTATGTCCCTTCACTCGCTTTACCCGGGCCAGTCGCGAGCGGGACTTCGCCCCGCGACACGATCTCGATCGGGTCGACCTGGTCAGCCTTTTCGCCTGGAGTGAGGAGGAGTTTCTCGACAAGACCGCCGGCAGCCCCATCCGGCGTATCGGCTACGAGCGCTGGCTACGCAATCTGGCCGTAGGACTGGGCAACGCGCCCTGGAGCGAAAGCGTCGAATCCGCCTTGCGGGCACGCCTGCCCTACCCTTCCGACCTGGTTCGCGAGCATGTCCGCTGGGCGCTGGCGCAGCAGCGACAGCGGCGCGGCAGCATGATTGCCGTGGAAGCCTCCTGAGCCCACCCAGCCGGTGGGCTCAGGCGATATTGATGGTTTCCATGCCACCCATGTAGCCGCGCAGCGCTTCGGGCACGGTGATCGAGCCATCGGCATTCTGGTGGTTTTCCATCACCGCAATCAGGCAGCGCCCGACCGCCAGGCCGGAACCGTTCAGGGTGTGCAGCAACTGCGGCTTCTTCTCGTCCGGGTGACGATAACGCGCCTGCATGCGGCGAGCCTGGAAGGCTTCACAGTTGGACACCGAGGAAATCTCCCGAAAGGTCTCCTGGCTCGGCAGCCAGACTTCCAGGTCATAGGTCTTGGCGGCACCGGCGCCCATGTCACCGGTACACAGAGTGACGACGCGATACGGCAAATCGAGCGCCTGGAGAATCGCCTCGGCGTGGCCACGCATCTCCTCGAGGGTGTCGTAGCTGGTCGACGGCTCGACCAGTTGCACCATCTCGACCTTGTCGAACTGGTGCTGGCGGATCATGCCCCGGGTGTCGCGACCATGGGATCCCGCCTCGCTGCGGAAACACGGCGTATGCGCCGTGAGGCGCACCGGCAACGACTTGTGCTCGATGATCTCGTCACGCGCGAAATTGGTCAGCGGCACCTCGGCGGTGGGAATCAGGTGGTAGCCGCGCTCATCCTCCAGCCGGAACAGGTCCTCGCCGAACTTCGGCAACTGCCCGGTGCCGTAGAGCGAATCGCGGTTGACCATGTAGGGCACGTAGCATTCCTCGTAACCATGCTCGAGGGTCTGCTTGTCGAGCATGAACTGGACCAGTGCTCGATGCAGCCTGGCGATAGCCCCGCGCATCACCGCGAAACGCGCCCCGGTGAGCTTGGCCGCCAGGTCGAAGTCCAGCTCCCCCTTGAGGGCCCCCAGATCGACATGGTCACGAGCCGTGAAATCAAGTTTGCGCGGCGTGCCCCAGCGATGCAGCTCGACGTTGTCGTCCTCGCTCTGCCCCTCCGGCACGCTCTCGTGGGGCAGGTTGGGCAGGCCGCTGACCTGTTCGTCCCACTCTGCCTGCACGTCAGCGAGACGGGCCTTGGCCGCGTCGAGGCGATCACCGAGGTCACTCACTTCGTCGAGCAGCGGCTGAATATCCTCGCCATTGGCCTTGGCCTTGCCGATCGACTTCGAGCGCGTGTTGCGCTCATTCTGCAGCCGTTCGGTCTCGGCCTGCAGTTCCCGGCGCCGGGCCTCCAACGCGGCCAGTCGTTCGGTATCGAGAGCGAAACCTCGCTTGGCCAGTCGTCGGGCGACGTCCTCGAGGTCGCTGCGCAGCAGTTTGGGATCGAGCATGGAATCCTGTCCGTCGATGAAGAAAAGCGGCAAACGCAAGGCGACCATTGTAGGCAAAAGCCCGGCCTCGCGCCACGGCCCGGGATGCGCGCCATGGCCCTGTCGCGGTACAGTAGCGATCACCTTAGAGGTGTTTGCAAAACAGGCGAACGAAGGCAAGACAAGGCGAAATTGAGTGAAAAAGCGCAGTTTACGATGGGTAAATGAGCATTTTGAGGTCAATTTCAACGCCGTATTGCCGAGTGTAGGCATTTTGTAGACACCCTCTTATTCTCCCGCCGGCCCTGCCGATACGTGAAGCGACACGTCAGGGTGGCACCGACATCGATACTCACATCATGATCGCACGACTGGACACCAGTGATGCCTCTCTCGGCCCGCAGGCCGACCACTACCGGGCCTTCCTCGAGGCTCTGCGCGAGGCCGGCTTCGCCGGCGAGATCGCCCCGGATTACGCCAACCGCACGGTGCTGGCCACCGACAACTCCATCTACCAGCGCCTGCCCCAGGCGGTGCTCTATCCCCGCGATGTCACCGACCTCGAGCGCCTGACCCGCCTGGCCGGCCAGAAAGACTTCACCGATATCGTCCTGGCACCGCGCGGCGGCGGTACCGGCACCAATGGCCAATCGCTGACCGACGGCCTGGTGGTCGACGTCTCGAAGCACATGAATGCCATCCTCGACATCGACGTCGAGAACCGGCGGGTGCGTGTCCAGGCCGGGGTGGTCAAGGACCAGCTCAACGCCGCCTTGAGGCCTCACGGGCTCTTCTTCGCCCCGGAGCTCTCCACCTCCAATCGCGCTACCATCGGCGGCATGATCGCCACCGACGCCAGCGGCCAGGGCAGCTGCGAATACGGCAAGACCCGCGATCACGTCCTCGAGCTCGACAGCGTGCTGCTAGGCGGCGAGCGCCTGGTCACCCGACCGGTCGACGAGACCGAGCTCGACGCGCTCTGCGCACGAGACGACGCCGTGGGCCGAGTGCATCGCATGGCTCGGGAGATCATCGACACCCAGCGCGAGCGCATCCGCGACACCTTCCCGCCGCTCAACCGCTGCCTGACCGGCTACGACCTGGCGCACTTGCGCACCGAGGATGGCCGGTTCGACCTCAACAGCGTACTGTGCGGCGCCGAAGGCTCGCTGGCTTTCACCAGCGAGGCGGTACTCAACGTGCTGCCGATCCCCAAGCACTCGACCCTGGTCAATGTACGCTACGCCGGCTTCATGGATGCTCTGCGCGACGCCAAGACTCTCATGGCCAGCGACGCCGCCCCCACCTCCATCGAGACCGTGGACAGCAAGGTGCTGGGCCTGGCCAGGCGGGACGTCGTGTGGGACAACGTCGCCGAATTCTTCCCGGAAGACGACACCCCCGTGGAAGGTATCAATCTGGTCGAGTTCAACGACGACGATCCCGAACGCCTCGCCGCGCGGGTCGATGCCTTCTGCGATCATCTCGCCCACGACACCAGCGTCTCTCGACTGGGCCAGACCCTGGCCGAGGGACGCGCGGCCATCCAGCGCGTCTACGCCATGCGCAAGCGCGCCGTGGGCCTGCTCGGCAACGTCCAGGGCGAGAAGCGGCCGATCCCCTTCGTCGAGGACACCGCGGTGCCCCCGGAGTACCTGGCCGACTATATCGCCGAGTTCCGCGCCCTGCTCGACGCCCATGACCTGGCCTACGGCATGTTCGGCCACGTCGACGCCGGGGTGCTGCACGTACGCCCGGCCATCGACATGAAGGACCCGGCCCAGGAGGCGCTGATCCGCGAGCTCTCCGACGAGGTCGCCGCACTGACCCAGAAGTACGGCGGTCTCTTGTGGGGCGAGCACGGCAAGGGCGTGCGCTCCGAGTACGCCCCGGCCTTCTTCGGCCCGCTCTACCCGAGCCTGCAGCGCCTCAAGGCGGCCTTCGATCCGCGTAACCAGCTCAACCCGGGCAAGATCGCGACACCGCTTTCCACCCCGCCCGAAGACGCGGAAAGGGCTACCTCGGCAAAGAGTGAGACGCACGAGACGTCGAGCAACGACGCCGACGAGCAGGCCGTGAAGTGGGTCGATCCGGGGCTGCTGACCATCGACGGAGTGCCGACCCGCGGCCAGCTCGATCGCCGGATCGACACGCGGGTCTGGCAGGCCCACGGCGATGCCGTCCACTGCAACGGCAACGGTGCCTGCTACAACTACGACCCCGATGACGCCATGTGCCCGTCGTGGAAGGCCACCCGCCAGCGCATCCATTCGCCCAAGGGCCGCGCCAGCCTGATGCGCGAATGGCTGCGCCGCCAGGGCGAATCCGGCATCGATGTGGTCGAGACGGCGGATCGCCAGCGGACCGCAGGTGCCTGGGGCGCCATCAAGGCCTTTCCCGGCAAGCTCAGGAATACGCTGGCCCGGCGGCGCGGCGAGGAGGACTTCTCCCACCAGGTCTACGACGCCATGGCCGGCTGCCTGGCTTGCAAATCCTGCGCCAGCCAGTGCCCGGTCAAGGTCAACGTGCCAGCCTTCCGTTCGCAGTTCCTCGAGGTCTACCACGGCCGTTACCTGCGCCCGGCGCGCGACTACCTGATCGGCGGGCTGGAATTCCTCGCGCCGACGCTGTCGCGCCTGACCCCGCTCTACAACGCTGCCCTGAGCAACCGCTGGGTCAGCCGCCTGCTGGCCGGCCCCGTCGGCATGGTCGACAGCCCCCGGCTATCCCGGGCGCAGCTCGACAGGCAGCTCACCGCCTGGGGCGTGCCCGAGGCCACGCCGATCACCCTCGGCCGGCTCACCGAGACCCAGCGCAACAACAGCGTGGTGCTGGTTCAGGACGCCTTCACCCGCTATTTCGAGGCGAGTGTGGTCCGCGATATCGTCACCTTGCTGCAGCGCCTCGATGTGCGGGTCTTCGTCGCTCCTTACGCCCCCAACGGCAAGCCATTGCACGTCCAGGGCTTCCTTGGCGCCTTCGCGCGCACCGCCGGGAAACAGGCCGAGCGGCTGCGGGCGCTGGCCGCGTCCGGCGTACCGCTGGTCGGTATCGATCCGGCGATGACCCTGACCTACCGACAGGAGTACGTGAAGGCGCTGGGCGCCGACGCCGTGCCCGAGGTCCGCCTGCTGAGTGAGTGGCTGGCCGAGCGCGCGCCCCGGTTGGCCGCCGACAGGCCTCGCCTCGACGACCCCGGCTATCGCCTGCTCGCCCACTGTACCGAGAAGACCAGCGTGCCCGGCGCGCCGTCGCAGTGGCAGCAGGTGTTCGCGGCCTTCGGGCTCGAACTCGAGGTGATCGCCACGGGCTGCTGCGGCATGTCCGGCACCTATGGCCATGAAGCGCGCAACCTCGAGACCTCGAAGACCATCTACGCCCAGTCCTGGCAGCCGCGGGTGGAGAACACCGCCAACGCCGGCCGGCTGCTGGCTACCGGTTACTCCTGCCGCAGCCAGGCCAGGCGGCTCTCGGACGCCACCCTGCCCCACCCGCTTCAGGGGCTGCTGGCAGCGCTGAGCCAAGCGGGATATTAACCCGGCAAGCTTTTATGTCGGGTTAATCGCGGCACAGGGACGTGCCGCCGCCGGCCGTCAGGCCGGTGCGAGCCCGCGCCACACCAGAAGATCCACGCATCTGCGCCAGCGTGGTGCGGGCGACAATCAAATAGATCAGGACGATCTATTTGATTGCCAGGTTAATAGTAGCGGGGGATGAGGCGTGAGGCGTGGCGGTTCCATCGTTGATCGACATCGAGACACTTCATCGCGCCGATGGATTGCATATAGGAGTCGTCGACGCTAGGCTGCGCGCCCCTCCGATGAACCTCGAACCGATGGAGCGCGACACTCATGGAGCATGCCGGCTTCGACCTGGCGATGATCGGCCTGCTGGCGCTGATCTGCCAATGGCTTGCCTGGCAGCTGAAGCTGCCGGCCATTCTGATGCTGCTGGTCGCCGGCATCGCTGCCGGCCCTGTCACGGGGCTACTCGATCCCGACGCCATGTTCGGCGACCTGCTGTTTCCGCTGGTCTCGCTGGCAGTGGCCGTCATCCTCTTCGAGGGCAGCCTGACGCTGGATTTCCGTGAGCTGGGCGGTCATGGCCGCACGGTACGGCGACTGGTCACCTGGGGTGCCTTGATTACCGCCGTGATCGGCACCATCGCCGCTCACCTGCTGCTGTCGCTGTCATGGGAGATGGCCAGCGTGCTGGGCGCCTTGCTGGTCGTCACCGGCCCGACCGTGATCCTGCCCTTGCTGCAGACCCTGGGCGCCCGCCAGCACCTGACCCAGATACTGCGCTGGGAGGGCATCCTGATCGATCCGGTGGGGGCCATCGGCGCCGTTCTGGTCTATGAGTACGTTGCCCTGGGTTCGGGGGCGACAGGCGCCGCCACGCATACCCTGGTGCTGTTCGGCAAGACAGCCCTGATCGGCTTCGGCCTGGGCGTCGGCGGCGGCTACCTCTGGGGACTGATACTGCGTCGCCACTGGCTGCCGCGTCAGTTGCACAGCTTCGGCACCCTGATGATGATGCTGACGCTGTTCTCGATCTCCAACCTGCTGTTTCACGAATCCGGGCTGCTGACGGTCACGGTCATGGGCGCCTGGCTGGCCAATATGCGTGGCGTGCCGACCCGCCCCATCATCGAGTTCAAGGAAACGCTCTCGGTACTGCTTATCTCGGGATTGTTCATCCTGCTGGCCGCAAGGCTCACCGTAGACCAGCTGGCCCTGCTGGGCTGGCCGGCCTGGGCTTTCCTGTTTGTCCTGATCGGCGTGGCGCGCCCCTTGATGGTCTGGGTCTGTACCCTGGGCAGCCGGCTGGACATCCGCGAGAAGGCCCTGCTGGCCTTCATCTCGCCGCGCGGCATCGTTGCCGCCGCCACCGCCTCGCTGTTCTCACTGCGCCTGGAGGAAATCGGCATGCCCGGCGCGGAGATGCTGGTGCCCGTGACCTTCCTGGTGATCATCAGCACAGTGGTCGGCCAGAGCCTGCTGTCCCGCCCCTTGGCAAGCTGGCTGGGCGTGCGCCGTCCAGCGCCGGACGGCGTGCTGATCATCGGTGCCAATCCGGTGGCACGACAGATCGGCCAGCAGCTGCGTGTCGCAGGCGTCAGTGTCGTGCTCACCGACAGCAACTGGGATGCCATCCAGGAGGCCAAGGCACTGGGCCTGACCACCTACTACGGCGACCCATTGTCGGAGCATGCCGCCCAGCACCTGGAGCTCAGCAATATCGGGTATCTGCTGCCCCTGTCGCCCTATCGTGAGCTCAACGACCTGGCGGCGCTGCACTTCGAGCACCTGCTGGGACGCGAGCGAGTATTCCGATTGGCCGTGGATGAAGGGCGCAGCGCCAATCGCCCTCACGGCCAGGCACTGAGCCACCTGCCGCTGCTGTTTGGCCGCGACGTGACCTTCGCCCGCCTATCGCGGCTGGTGGCCGAAGGGGGCGAAGTGCAGTGCATGCGTTTCGGTGAAAAGAGCCGTCTGGAAAAGCAACGACGCCAGCATGCGGGACGCTGGTTGCCGCTGCTGTCCATCAGCCAGTCCGGCCGGGTACGCCTGGCGACCGCCGAGAGCGGACTGGCTCCCAAGCGCGGCGACACCCTGGTCAGCTTGATCTTCGCCGATTCTCCGGCACGGCTCGATACGTCCTTGATGTCCTGAGCCGAAGCGGACTGGCTCCCAAGCGCGGCGACACCCTGGTCAGCTTGATCTTCGCCGATTCTCCGGCACGACTCGATACGTCCTTGATGTCCTGAGCCGAGCGAGCCGGCCACCAGGGGGTCGGCTCGCTCGTCGGACTCAGAAGAACAGCCGGCGCAACGCCTCGCCGGGGTCATCCTCGCGCATGAAGGCCTCGCCGACCAGAAAGCCGTGGACATCGTGCTCGCGCATGCGCAGGACATCGTCCCGGGTGTGAATGCCCGATTCGGTGACGACCGTGACGCCTTCCGGGATACGCCCAAGCAGGTTCAGGGTCGTCTCCAGCCGAGTCTCGAAGGTATGCAGGTCACGATTATTGATGCCCACCAGGGATAGGTCGAGGGCCAGGGCCCGCTCCAGCTCGTGGGCATCATGCACCTCGACCAGCACGTCCATGCCGAGCTCGGTGGCCTGGCGATGTAGATCGGCCAGACGAGCATCGTCCAGGGCAGCGACGATCAGCAGGATGCAGTCGGCGCCAATGGCACGGGCCTCGCTGACCTGGTAGCCATGGGTGATGAAGTCCTTGCGGATCACCGGCAGCGAACAGGCCCCGCGGGCCGAGATGAGGTCGTCCTCGTGGCCCTGGAAGAAATCGGCGTCGGTGAGCACCGACAGGCAGGCAGCGCCTCCCGCCGTATAGCGCTCGGCGATCTCGTCGGGGCGGAAGTCCTCCCGAATCACGCCCCGCGAAGGTGAGGCCTTCTTGATTTCGGCGATCACCGCCGGATCGCCGTCACGCATGCGCGCCTCCAGGGCGGCGATGAAGCCGCGCGGCTCACTCATCTCGCGCGCCAGGGACAACAGCTCTGCCTCGGCCACCGCCCGGCGACGCTCGGCCACTTCCTCGTCCTTGCGGGCCAGAATGCGCGTCAGGATGGTAGGTATGGTCATATCATGCTCCTGAACAGTGGCCCTACTGGGCGAAGACGCGCGTGAAGTTGGCCAGTTCCTTGAGTTTTTCGAGCGGCAGCTTCGAGGCCTGGGCATCCTGGGCCATGGCGACGCCTTCCTTGAGGGTATCGGACACCTCGGCGGCATAGAGCGCCGCGCCGGCATTCAGCGCGACGATGTCCGCCGCCGGGCCATCACCTACCAGGGACTGTTCGACCAGGCGCAGACTGTCCTCGGCCGTCTGGACCTTGAGTACCTCCAGCGACTGGCGCTCGATACCGAAGTCCTCGGGCGCGATGGTGTACTCCCTGATCTCGCCATCCCTGAGCTCGGCCACCCGAGTCGGGGCGGCGAGCGATATCTCGTCGAGTCCATCTTCGGCCCATACCACCAGCACGTGCTCACTGCCCAGGCGCCGCATGACATCCGCCATCAAGGGGACCAGGGCGGACGAATACACCCCCAGCAGTTGATTGGGCGCTCCGGCCGGATTGGTCAGCGGCCCCAGGATATTGAACAGGGTGCGCACCCCCATCTCGCGGCGCGGCCCGACGGCATGGCGCATGGCCGGATGGTGGTTGGGCGCGAACATGAAGCCGACACCGACCTCTTCGATGCAGCGTCCCACCTGCTCGGGGGAAAGGTCCAGCCCGATGCCTGCCACGGAGAACAGGTCGGCACTGCCCGAGGACGAGGAAACGCCCCGGTTGCCATGCTTGGCGACATGGGCACCGGCGGCGGCGGCCACGAAGCTGGACGCCGTAGAGATATTGAACAGGTTGGCACCATCCCCCCCGGTACCGACGATGTCCACCACGTTCTCGGCGTTCAGCGACACCGGCTTCATCAACTCGCGCATCACCTGGGCGGCGGCACTGATCTCCTCGGCGGACTCTCCCTTCATCGCCATCCCCATCAGGAAGGCGGCGACCTGGGCGTCGGAGGCCGCGCCGGTCATGATGGCCATCATCACCCGGTGGGTCGCGTCGTAGCTCAGGTCCTCCCGGCGCATCACCGCACCGATGGCGTCTCGCATCTGCATGGCAGTCGTCTCCTTGGTCTCAGCGGCGCTCGAGAAAGTTGGTCAGCAGCTCATGACCCTGGCGGGTCAAGATCGACTCGGGATGGAACTGTACGCCTTCGATATCCAGCTCACGGTGGCGCAGCCCCATGATCAGCCCCGGCGTGACATCGTCGTCATCGGTCCAGGCGGTCACTTCCAGGCAATCCGGCAGGCTGCCACGCGCCACCACCAGGGAGTGGTAACGGGTGACCTCGAGAGGGTCCTCGAGGCCGGCGAACACGCCATGGCCATCGTGGCGAATACGCGATGTCTTGCCATGCATGACCTGGGGCGCGCGCTGCACCTCTCCACCGTAGACCTGGCCGATGGCCTGATGCCCCAGGCAGATGCCGAGGATCGGCAACTGGCCGGCAAAGTGGCGCACGGCCTCCATGGAGATCCCTGCCTCGTTGGGCGTGCAGGGACCGGGCGAGATCACCAGATGGCTGGGCGACAGCGCCTCGATCTCCGCCACGCTGATGGCATCGTTGCGATGGGTGACCACCTCCGCCCCCAGCTCGCCAAGGTACTGGACGATGTTGAAGGTGAAACTGTCATAATTATCGATCATCACGATCATGTCGGGCATCAACTCCTGCTATCAATAGGGTTCACGCAGCCCCCATGGCTTCTCGCTCACATGTTTTGTTCACAATGCCCGAATCATCCCTTCCGCGAGTCGGCAGATACAAAAATGCCGCCTCGCGGGCGGCACTGATATTCAGACACACGAAAGCCGCCCCTTCAGTCGTCGAGGCGCCACTGCTTTTTCGCGGAGGTCATCGTGGAATTCATCATGCTCGCTATAGTGTGGTGGTGCCGCGATACTGTCAAGGCGCATCGCAAGGCACTCATGAGAGGTTATCCAGGCCACGCTCGGCCATGGCCACGGCACGGAACAACGCACGGCGCTTGTTGATGGTTTCCTGCCACTCATCGTCTGGGTCGGAGTCGGCGACGATACCGCCGCCGGCCTGGACGTGCAGCTCGCCATCCTTGATCACGGCAGTCCGGATGGCGATGGCGGTATCCATGTTGCCGTGCCAGGAGAGATATCCCACCGCCCCGGAGTAGATGCCGCGCTTGACCGGTTCCAGCTCGTCGATGATTTCCATGGCCCGTACCTTGGAGGCCCCGGACAGGGTCCCCGCCGGAAAGGTGGCGCGCAAGGCGTCCATGGCCGTCATGCCCGACCGAAGGCGACCGGTGACCTGGGAAACGATGTGCATGACATGGGAATAGCGCTCGACGGCCATGTTGTCGGTGACCGTCACCGACCCCGGCTCGCAGATGCGTCCCACATCGTTGCGCCCCAGGTCGATCAACATGACGTGCTCGGCGATTTCCTTGGGGTCTCCCAGCAAATCGGCCTCCAGCGCACGGTCTTCCTCCTCGGTGGCCCCCCGGTGGCGTGTGCCGGCGATGGGCCGCACCGTGACCTCGCCCTCCTCGAGTCGCGTCAGGATCTCCGGCGACGAACCGACCACATGGTGATCATCGAGATTGAGGAAGAACATGTAAGGCGACGGGTTGAGACTGCGCAGGGCGCGGTAGAGATCCAGGGGCGGCGCCTGATAGGGAATGGACATGCGCTGCGATGGCACGCACTGCATCACGTCACCGGCTTTCACATACTCCTTGATGCGCTCCACCGCCGCCTTGTAACCCGCCTCGCTGAAGCTGGCGTGGAAGTCGTCCTCCGAGACATCATGGCGGCCGGTGCCGGGGCTACGTCCCTCCAGCACCACGCCACGCAGCTTCTCCTCCAGTGCTTCGAGCCGTGCGACCGCCTGTGCATGCGCCTCCGACTCGGCAGGGTCGGCATGGGTCCACAACGTCAGGCGGCCAGCGAGATTGTCGAAGACCACCAGGTCGTCACAGACCATCAGCAGGATATCCGGTACGCCGAGCGGATCGGGTTTCTCCACGCCACGCAGCCGAGGTTCGATATAGCGGATGGTATCGTAACCGAAGTACCCCACCAGGCCGCCGTCGAAGCGCGGCGTATCGTCCAGCTGCGGCACCTTGAAGCGCGACTGGAAGTCCTCGATCCAGGCCAGCGGGTCCTCGACCTCGACGGCGCCGCCACCGTGGCCATCGACGATATGTTCGACGCTGAACCCGCGCACCTCGATGCGCTCGCGGCACGGCAGGCCGATGATCGAATAGCGCCCCCACTTCTCGCCGCCCTGGACGGACTCCAGCAGGAAGGTCCAGGGCGCATCGGCGAGTTTGAGATAGGTGGAAAGCGGCGTATCGAGGTCGGCCAGGACCTCGCGGGTGACGGGGATACGGTTATAGCCGGCGTCGGCCAGCTGCTGAAAACGTTCGGGGGTCATCATCTGCCCAGTGCCTCACGATGGAGAAAGACTCGCGGTGGAGAAAAGCGTGACAAATCGAGCGACAGCGGTGCTGTCCTCAGGGTGCGAGCGTCACCATCGCCAGCCTGTCCCCAGGGCGCGGGGCTTGAAGGGAGCGGCGACAGTACGACAGGTAAAGGCATCCAGCGTCATGCGGGTGTCCATACGGGCAGGTAATCCGGAAATTCCCGGGCATCATGGGTCGTAAGTGGCCCACACAGGGGCCAAAATCACCCTAAACGAGTTCTTTCAGCGATTCAACCACGCCATCCGGGCCGCTCGCGGCTACCGGTTCGCCGTGATTGTAGCCATAGGGAACCGCCAGGGTGCGGAAGCCCGCTGCTCGCCCCGCGGCGATATCATGCCGGGAGTCGCCGATCATCAAGCAATCCGACGGGGGCACCGCGAAACATTCGGCGGCATGGGTCAGCGGCAACGGATCAGGCTTGCGCCGCGGCAGACTGTCGCCCCCCAGGCAGAGCGAGAAATGCCCGGTCAGCTCGAAATGCGCAAGAATCGGTGCGATGAAGGCTTCGGGCTTGTTGGTCACCAGCACCTGAACCACCCCTGCACCGCGCAACGCCTCAAGCGCTTCTCGAACGCCGGGGTAGAGCCGGGTCGATCGGCAGGGTCGCTGGGCATAGTGCACCAGGAAGCGCTCATGGGCCTCTCGACAACGTTCGGCATCGGCATCCCGCCCCAGGGCATCGCGCAAGGCACGCTCTATCAGCACCATCGAGCCATTGCCGACCCAGTCCCTGACACGCGCCTCTCCTGCGACGGGCATGTCCAGATCGCGCAAGGCATCATCCACCGCCGCCGCCAGATCGGGTACGGAATCCACCAGGGTGCCGTCGAGATCGAAAGCCACCAGACGCACACCTTCGAGCAGTGGATGCATGCCTATTTCTCCTTTTCCCATTGGCCATATCCCGGATGGGGCATGGGCAGGACCCGCCCGGGCGCTTATGCTGGTACTCCCATTTTCTCAGGAGCTTATCGAGATGAGCATACCAAGAATCGTTGTCGTCGGCGGTGGCGCCGGTGGCCTGGAGCTGGTGACCCGCCTGGGGCGACGCCTGGGCCGGCGCGGACGTGCCGAGATCGTGCTGGTAGACCGCAATGCCACGCACGTCTGGAAACCCCTGCTGCACGAGGTGGCCACCGGCGCCCTGGACTCCGGGCTAGACGAGATTTCCTACCAGGGCCATGCTCGCGCCAACGGCTACCGCTTTCAGCTCGGCACCCTGGACGGCCTGGACCGGGAGTCACGCACCCTCACCCTGGCCCCCATCCTCGATGATGACGGCCAGGAAGTGCTGCCGTCACGCACTCTATCCTACGACGAGCTGGTCATGTCGGTAGGCAGCGTCAGCAACGACTTCGGCACACCGGGCGTCGGTGATCACTGCCATTTCCTCGACAGTCCTCACCAGGCCGAGACATTCCGCAAGGACATGCTCAATGTCTTCCTGCGCTACAACGCCCCGCAGCAGGACAACCAGACCCGCATGGTGGTCGGTATCGTCGGCGCCGGTGCCACGGGTGTGGAACTCGCCGCCGAGCTCTATGATGCTTCCCAGATGCTGCACAGCTACGGCTTCACCCCCCTGGAGAGCGAACACCTCGAGGTTCACCTGATCGAGGCCGCACCGGGCATCCTGCCCGCCCTGCCCGATCGCATCAGCCAAGCGGTGCACACCGAACTCGAGCGCCTGGGCGTGCGGGTGCATGTATCGACCCGCGTGACCCGGGTCGAGCCCTCGGCCATCATCACCGCCGACGATCAACGCATCGAAACGGACCTGAGCGTATGGGCCGCCGGCATCAAGGCCCCCGCCTTCTTGTCTGAGCTGGGCCTTGCTACCGAGCGCAACCATCGCATCAAGGTCGAACCGACGCTGCAGAGCATCGATGACCCGCACATCTTTGCCTTCGGCGACTGTGCCAGCTGCCCGCAGGAAGATGGCTCTCAGGTCCCCCCACGTGCCCAGGCCGCCCACCAGCAGGCCAACCTGCTGTACAAGAACCTGCGCGCACGACTCGACGGCAAGCCGCTCAAGTCCTTCGTGTTCCGCGATCGCGGTTCGCTGATCTCGCTGGCCCATTTCGACGCCGTCGGCAGCCTGATGCGGGGCGCCTCGGCACGCAGCCTGTTCATCGAGGGCCACCTGGCGAAGTTCTTCTACGCCTCGTTGTACCGCATGCACCAGCGCGCCATCCACGGCACCCTGAAGACCGGCCTGATGGTCGTGGTGGATGGCCTCAACCGCTTCTTGAAGCCACGCATGAAACTCCACTGAGTCGCGATGCTGGCATATGACAAGGGCCGCCGGGATATCCGGCGGCCCTTGTCGGCGCATCGAGGGTTTGACAATGCTTCCTCAGTCGGTCTCGTTCTTCTCCCCATGGTGATAGACATGCACGTCGCGCTGGGGAAAGGGGATATTGATGCCTTCGCGATCGAAGCGTCGCTTGATCTCCTCGGTCATCTCCCAGTAGACGTCCCAGTAGTCGGCGGCATTGACCCAGGGGCGCACGATCCAGTTGACGCTGGAGTCTCCCAGCGAGCCGATGCGAATATTTGGCGCCGGATCAGCCAGGACCCTGGCATCATCGGCTACCACGCCTTCCAGTACACGACGTACGGTGTCGATGTCGTCGCCATAGCCTACGCCGACGACCAGGTCCACGCGCCGCGTCGAATGCGATGAATAATTGGTGATGGCATCCGACAGCATCTGGCCGTTGGGTACGATCACCCGACGATTGTCGGGCGTGCTGAGCTCGGTGTTGAATATCTGCACTTCCTCGACGGTGCCGGCGACGCCACCCCCTTCGATGTAATCGCCCACTCGGTAGGGCCGAAACAGCACTACCATCACGCCGGCGGCAAAATTGGCCAGCGAGCCCTGCAACGCCAGCCCTACCGCCAGGCCGGCGGCACCGATCACCGCGATCAGCGACGTGGTCTGGATGCCAAGCTGGCCGATTGCCGCCAGCACGACCGCAAACATCAGCAATGCAGAGAGAATGTTGCCCGCGAACGTGACGACCAGCGGATCGGTCCCGGCCCGCTTCATGGCCTTGATCACTAGCCGATGCAACAGCTTGGCCAGCCAGCGGCCGATCACGAAGATGGCGATGGCCGCCACCAGGTTGATCACGAAACTCGTTCCCTGTACCTGCAGGAACTCCATGACTTTCTCGAATTCCATATCGCCTCCTTTGCTTCAATGAAACGTCTCAATGAAAAGAATCGTACCCGCGAGCCGCGCCTTTTCAGACACCGGCAGAACCTTTCTCCATCCAGCGCCGCTTGCCCCGTGCCGACAACCGCTTGACGCTCGCTTCGAGCCGCAACGCCGCGCTGCGATCACCCGCCGCCTGGTGATATACCAGATGCAAGGGCCCTTTGCCACGCAGAGCCTTGGCGCCCCGTCCCGCGCGGTGCTCGGCCAGACGTCGCTCGACATCGGTGGTAATGCCGGTATAGAGCGCACCATTGGCCGTCTCGATCACATAGAGGTACCACTGCCGAGTGGCCGTCTCCTCCATGTTCACGCCTCGGCGAGTGCCCGACGGAACGAGTCGATCACGCCATCGTAGCGGTGCGGCTCCTCGGCATTGCGTGCCTTAAAGATCGCCGATCCGGCAACGAAGGTATCGGCGCCGGCCCGAGCGATCTCGGCGATGTTATCGAGCTTGACGCCACCGTCGATCTCCAGACGAATGTCACGCCCCGAGGCATCGATGCGACGACGCGCCTCACGCAACTTGTCGAGCGTACCCGGCAGGAACGACTGGCCGCCAAAGCCGGGGTTGACGCTCATCAGCAGAACCATGTCGACCTTGTCCATCACATGGTCCAGGAAAGTCAGCGGGGTCGCCGGATTGAAGACCAGCCCGGACTTGCAACCGCCATCGCGGATCAACTGCAGCGAGCGGTCGATATGCTCGGAAGCTTCGGGGTGGAAGGTGACATAACTGGCACCGGCATCGATGAAGTCGCCGATCAGACGGTCCACCGGCTTGACCATGAGATGCGCGTCGATCGGTGCGGTCACGCCATGGCGTCGCAGCGCCTCGCAAACCATCGGTCCGATGGTCAGGTTGGGTACGTAATGATTGTCCATCACGTCGAAGTGCACGATATCCGCCCCCGAGGCGAGCACATCGTCGACTTCTTCACCGAGCCGGGCGAAATCGGCAGAAAGGATCGAGGGGGCGATCAGGTAATCGGACGTCGTTGCAGTCATGAGATTCTCTGGCAAAAGATCGAATGGTCACGATGGCGAGCCATTCTAGCAGGATCGGCGGCACGTCTCGTGACTTGCAGGATCGTCATGCGCCACCGATAGTTAATTGCCGTCACTCACAACAATGCGACGACAAGGAGAGGTCATGATCCCACGCTGGTTACTTCACCCCCTCAACGTCGGCCTGCTGGCCGGTTCCCTATTGGCCGCCCCGCTCGCCCTGGCTCAGCCGGCGATCCTCGAGGGCGAGCGTTTCCACCCCGAAGAAGGCACCAACGGCATGGTCGCGACCAGCCACTTCCTCGCCTCACGGGTGGCACGCGATGTTCTGGCAGAAGGCGGCAACGCCGTGGATGCCGCGGTCACCGCCGGCTTCGCCCTGGCCGTCACCCAGCCCCGCTCCGGCAACATCGGCGGCGGCGGTTTCATGCTGATCTCCGACGAAAACAGCGACGAGGTCATCGCCATCGACTACCGCGAGACCGCGCCTGCCGCCGCGACCGAGACCATGTTCCAGGACGAGGACGGCAATGCCGTCTCCGAGTGGTCGCGCTTCACCCATCGCGCCGCCGGCGTGCCCGGTACCGTGGCCGGCCTGGCCCTGGCCCTCGAGGAATACGGCACCATGAGCCTGGCCGACGCCCTAGCGCCGGCGATCCGGCTCGCCGAAGAGGGCTTCGAGGTACCGCCACGCTTCGTCGCCGGCGTCAATGACACGCGTGAACGCCTGGAGAAGTGGGAATCGAGTCGCAAGATGTTCTTCAAGGAAGATGGCAGCGCCTATGAAGTCGGCGACATCTTCCGTCAGCCGGACCTGGCCGCGACGCTCAAGCGCATCGCCGACCAGGGCGCCCGGGAGTTCTACGAAGGCGAGACCGCCGAGTTGATCGCCGCCGAGATGCAGCGCCACGATGGCCTGATCACCCTGGAGGACCTGGCCGGCTACCAGCCGGCGATCCGCGAGCCCAGCCACGGCACCTACCGGGGACATGACATCTACGCCATGAGCCCGCCCTCCTCGGGTGGCGCGCACATCGTGCAGATGCTCAACATCCTCGAGGATTACCCGATCCCGGAGATGGGCTTCAATTCCGCCGATACCATCCACGTGATGGCCGAGGCGATGAAACGCGCCTATGCCGACCGTTCGGAGTACCTGGGCGACACCGATTTCGTCGAGGTCCCGCTCGAGGGCATCACCTCCAAGGCCTATGCCGACGAGCTGCGGGAACAGATCGACATGGAAAGCGCCACGCCGAGCGACGATATCGCCCCCGGCAAGCCGCTGCCCTACGAGTCCAACGAGACCACCCACTTCTCCATCGCCGATGGTGACGGCCTGGCGGTCTCCAACACCTATACCATCAACTTCAGCTACGGCTCCGGTATCGCCGTGGAAGGCGCCGGCTTCCTGCTCAACAACGAGATGGACGACTTCTCCGCCAAGCCCGGCGTGCCCAACGCCTATGGCCTGATCGGCGGTGAAGCCAACAAGATCGAACCCGGCAAGCGCATGCTCTCGTCGATGACACCGACCATCGTCAAACGCGACGGCAAGAACTTCCTGATCACCGGCAGTCCGGGCGGTTCACGCATCATCACCACCACCCTGCAGGTGCTGATGAACGTCATCGACCACGACATGAACATCCAGTCGGCGGTCAGCGCCCCGCGCATCCACCATCAGTGGTTGCCCGACGAGATCCGCATCGAGGCCGGCATCAGCCCGGATACTCTCGAGCTGCTCGAAGGCAAGGGACATACCATCAGCCAACAACCTGCCATGGGGGCCGCCCAGTCGATCGTGATCGATGACGGCCGCTTCTTCGGCGGCGCCGACCCCCGCCGCTCCACCTCATCCGCCATCGGGCTTTGACGCCCGGCCATGTCCCCGGCCCCACCGGGGACATGGCCCTCCTATCAATACTTCGCCTCTCGCAGCTCGTAGCTCGCAGCTCGCAGCTCGCAGCTCGTAGCTCGTAGCTCGTAGCTCGTAGCTCGTAGCTCGTAGCTCGTAGCCTACGTTCCCCTGCTCGATAGCCATAGACTAAAAAAGAATAAGCAATACCCTTGTAATTCCATATGGCGATTATTACCTTAGCCATCTAAGGAAATCCATCGAAGATTCGAGGAATCGTCATGTCGCCGCTGCCCTTCGTACGTCGTACCCTCACTGCCTCCGTCGTTGCCGTCGGTCTGGGGGCCGGTCTCGTCCCCCCGGCCATGGCTGCCGAGCGAGAGCTGCTCAATTCTTCCTATGACATCGCCCGTGAGCTGTTCGCCGCCATCAATCCGGCCTTCAAGGAGCACTGGGAGGCAAGCCACGACGACACCCTGACCATCAAGCAGTCCCATGGAGGCTCCTCGGCACAGGCCCGCGCCATTCTCCAGGGACTCGGCGCCGATGTGGTGACCTACAACCAGGTCACCGACGTCCAGGTGCTCGCCGAGGCGGGGCTGGTCGCCGAGGATTGGCAACAGCAACTGCCCAACAATGCCTCGCCCTACTACTCCACGACCGCCTTCCTGGTGCGCAAGGACAATCCTCTGGGCATCGAGAACTGGGACGACCTCGCCGAAGAGGACGTCGAGCTGGTCTTCCCCAACCCCAAGACATCGGGCAATGGTCGCTACACCTATCTGGCTGCCTGGGGCGCCGCCGAGCGCATCTTCGACGGCGACGAAGAGAAGATCGAGGACTTCATGCGCACCTTCCTCGGCAACGTCAAGGTGTTCGACACCGGCGGTCGCGGCGCCACCACCAGCTTCATCGAGCGTGGCATCGGCGATGTGCTGATCAGCTTCGAGTCCGAGGTCAACAATATCCGCCAGGAGTACGGCAACGACGAGTACGAGGTCATCGTGCCGCCGGTCAGCATCCTCGCCGAGTTCCCGGTGGCGGTCGTCGGCGAGAACGCCGAGGAGAACGGCAACGCCGAGCTGGCTCGAGACTATCTGGATTACCTCTACACCGAAGAGGCCCAGCGCATGCTCGCCGGCTTCAACTACCGCGTGCATGACGAGGCCGTGGTCGAGGAATTCGCTGACCAGTTCCCCGAGACCGAACTGTTCGAGGTTCAGGACGTCTTCGGCGGCTGGGATCAGGCCATGGAGACTCACTTCGAGAGTGGCGGGACGCTCGACCAGTTGCAGCGTCGCTGAGGCGCTCACGGCTTGAATGACATGATCGACGGGACACCTTCATGAAAGCATCGGCTTTCCCCTTGCCCATGCCCCGAGCCCGGCAGCGCGTACTGCCGGGTTTCGGCCTGTCGCTGGGCATCAGCCTGACCTTCGTTTCACTGGTCCTGCTGTTGCCGCTCACGGGCCTGGTCGGCCAACTGTCAGGCCTGTCGCTGGCCGAGTACTGGGCGATCATCAGCGAGGGGCGTGTCGTGGCCAGCTACCTGACCACGCTTGGCGCGGCGGCCGTTGCGGCGGTCATCAACGCCATCTTCGGGTTGCTGCTGGCCTGGGTCCTGGTGCGCTATGACTTCCCGGGCAAGCGCCTGCTCGATGCCTTGATGGACCTGCCCTTCGCCCTGCCCACGGCAGTGGCCGGCATCACCCTGGCCACGCTCTACTCCAGCAGCGGCTGGATGGGCAAGGCACTGGCGCCGCTAGGGCTGGAGGTCGCCTATACCTGGGTGGGCATCGCACTCGCCATGGCCTTCACCAGCATTCCCTTCGTGGTACGCACCGTACAGCCGATCCTCGAAGACCTGCCGGGAGAAGTCGATGAGGCGGCCATGGCCCTGGGGGCCCGTGACGGCGTGGCCTTTCGCCGCGTGATCCTGCCTCACCTGTGGCCGGCACTGGTCACCGGCACGGGCCTGGCGTTCGTACGCTCGCTCGGCGAGTTCGGCGCCGTGATCTTCATCGCCGGCAATATGCCCTACGAGACCGAGATCACCTCGCTGATGATCTTCGTCAAGTTGCAGGAATACGACTATGTCGGCGCCTCAGCCATCGCCTCGGTGGTGCTCGCCACCTCGTTGATCCTGCTGCTGGCCATCAATCTGTGGCAGGGCCGCTTCATTCGACGCCTGCATGGAGGAAGCGCCTGATGCAACGAATCGGAGATGCGCCCGTCCTGCGCCGGGTGCTCATCGGCGCCGCCGTGGCCCTGGCCGCACTCTTCCTGTTGCTGCCACTGGTAGCGATCTTCGCTCAGGCCTTCGCCGAGGGCCTCGGCGGCTTCTGGCACAATGTCAGCGACACCTACACCTTGTCCGCTATCGGCCTGACGCTTTTCATCACCGCCTTGACCATTCCGGTGAACCTGGTGTTCGGGGTCATGCTCGCCTGGCTGGTGACGCGCTTCCGCTTCCCGGGGCGGCGCCTGTTGCAGACACTGATCGACATTCCCTTCGCCATCTCACCGGTGGTGGCCGGGCTTGTCTATCTACTGCTGTACGGCCGCAATGGCTGGGTCGGTGGTTGGCTCGATGCCCATGACATCCAGTTAATGTTCGCCTGGCCGGGCATCCTGATGGTCACCATCTTTGTCACCTGCCCCTTCGTGGCGCGGGAGCTGATTCCGCTGATGCAGGCCCAGGGTTCTCGGGAAGAAGAAGCGGCGGTCACCCTCGGTGCCTCGGGCTTCACGCTGTTTCGCCGTGTCACCCTGCCGAACATTCGCTGGGCGCTGCTCTACGGGGTGATCCTGACCAATGCCCGGGCGGTGGGAGAGTTCGGCGCCGTCTCCGTGGTATCCGGGGCGATTCGCGGCGAGACCAACACCCTGCCGCTGCACGTCGAGTTGCTGTATCAGGACTACAACACCGTGGGCGCCTTCGCCAGCGCCGCTCTGCTGGCCCTCATCGCCCTGTTTACGCTGGCCGCCAAGGCCGGCCTGGAGTGGCGCGCCACGCGCCGGGAGGCTTCCGCATGAGCATCCATCTCGAAAACATCGCCAAGCACTATGGCCGCGGGGGGCGTCACCAGGCCCTGGCGCCCCTGGATCTCGATATCCATCAGGGCGAGTTGATCGGGCTTCTCGGCCCCTCCGGCTCCGGCAAGACCACCCTGCTGCGCATCATCGCCGGGCTCGAGGCCCCCGACCGGCAGCCCGCCGGCCGCATCCTGTTCGGCGAGCGCGATGTCACCCAACTGCATGTCCGCGACCGGCGTATCGGCTTCGTCTTCCAGCACTATGCGCTGTTTCGGCACATGACGGTCTACGACAACGTGGCCTTCGGCCTGACGGTGATGCCGCGCCGCCAGCGGCCCTCCAGTGGCGAGATTCGCGCCCGGGTGCATCGCCTGCTGGAAATGGTCCAGCTCGAGCAATTGGCCGGCCGTTACCCGGCGCAGCTGTCCGGCGGCCAGCAGCAACGCGTTTCCCTGGCACGCTCCCTGGCCCTTCGCCCCGATGTCCTGCTGCTCGACGAGCCCTTCGGAGCTCTGGATGCCAAGGTCCGCCAGGAGCTGCGCCGCTGGCTGCGCCACCTGCACGACGAATTGAATTTCACCAGCGTCTTCGTCACCCACGATCAGGAAGAGGCGCTGGAGCTCTCCGATCGCGTAGTGGTGATGAGCGATGGCCGCATCGAGCAGATCGACACGCCGGAGGCTCTCTATCGCGCTCCGGCCAACCGCTTCGTGTTCGAGTTCCTGGGCGATGTGAACCATCTCGAGGGAGAGGTACGCGACGGCGTGCTCACCTGCGGCGACGCCCGCCTCGATGTCGATCTGCCCGACGGCCCCGAGGATCTATTGTTGCGTCCTCACGAAGTCGCCCTGGATACGGCCCCCCGCGAGTCGGCCCACCTGCCGGTGACCGTGACCGCCATCTCGCCGGTCGGCGCCGAGGTCCGCGTGGAACTGGCCGCCGACTGGCTGCCCGGCCCCTGGCTTGCCACCGTGCGCCATGCCGATTTCGAGCGTCTCGCGCTCACCCGTGGCCAGCGACTGTTCGCCCTGCCCCGCCACTGGCACCGTTTCAAGGACCAGGCAAAGAACACCGCCACGACGGCACGCGAAACTATCGCCTCGCTCGCCGGCTGAGTGGCATATCGACAACACAACATGCATGCATTATGGCGACGAGGCTATACTCGAAGCCTTGTCGCCATGCCAGATGTCAGGGAGGAAGAACCATGCAACGTCGACGCTTTCTGGGCCTCACGGCCCTGGTGCTGACGCTCGGCTGGCTCGCCGGCTGCTCGTCACCACAGTACCTGCAGCCGTCTCCCGAGCGCACCGCCACGGTTCCCGGCATCGGTCAGGGCCAGGCGGTCACCGTCAATGTCATGGATGGCCGGGACAGTCCGCAGATCGGCACCCGCAGTGGCAATGCCATGTCGACTTCGGTGATCACGGTGGAAGCCGGGCCCTTGATGCCGAAACTGCAGGCGGAGGCCGAGCGTGCCCTGCGCGACATGGGCTTCGAGCCGACCACCCAGGCTGCCCAGGGACGCCCCCGCCTGACGCTGACCCTTCAGCGCCTGGCCTACGGCCGCGGAGAGAGTCGCCCGCTGATCGACGAGGCACGTCTCGAATCCGTGCTGGTCACCAGGGCAGAGAACGATGGCGCGACCTATACCGGGACCTATACGTCCAGGCGCACCCAGGGCTATGCCATGCGCCCGGACCTCGAGAAAAACAACGAGATGGTATCCGAGCTACTCTCGGACGGGCTGAACCGTGCCTTCAGGGATCCCGAGCTGGGGCGTTTTCTGATACGTTGAAGCGGGTGTCCTGGGCTCGCCAGGCATCGTCTGAAAACTGACTGCGCTCGCCGACTTTTCAGACAGTGCCTTGTGCCTCGTATGGTGAGTCACGGACATCGGGTATCGTCGACCACCCAGCTATCCCGGATGGGTAATCCCCCTTCAGATGCCGATATCCTCATCGAGCTCCTTGTCCTCATGCTCGTGAAGCGGCGTGTCTTCGTCGCACTCCAGGTCGTGGACGAAGGTTCGGGTCACGTCCAGCAGGCCCAGTTCCTGGATAGTGCGACGTCCGAGCAGGACCGGATAGGTCAGATCATCACGATCCTCGAGGCTGAACTGCTCCTCGTAGCGGGTATCGCCGATACACAGCGTCATCAGCACCGCCGGCCGACGATCCTGGCCGCCGGCGCCCGTGAGTATCAATTTGCGGAAGATCGGCCGCTCGAACGTCTTCGAGACGACCTCTTCGGTCGACTCGTCCTCGACCTCGACGACGAAGCGCACCCACTCCTCGCCATCGCGCTCGAACTTCTCGATGTCTTCCGCCTGCATGGAGGAGGTCAAGGCACCACTGTCGAGCTTGACCTTGACCTCGGGACCCCAGGGCTCCTCGATGGTCGCTTTCTCGACCCAGCCGAACACGGCGGGGGCATCGTCATCGGCCAGGGCCGCACTACTCATCAGGCCGGTGGCCAGACAGGCGGACAGTACATGGCGTAACGACTTGTGCATGCCAGCTCCTTGCGGTCATTCCGTCACGGTAGACGGGAAACCATACCAAGGGTGATGACCGCACGCCATCCATCACCCCCCGGCCCTACCTCATCGCACACATGGCAGGTGCCGCGATCCACTCGCGTCATTCAGACTTCGCGACCGAGCAGGTCCTCGTCGAAAGGGTAGCGACTGAGCTTCTCGATACCGGTCTCGGTGACCAGCACTTCTTCTTCCAGCTTGACGCCATCGGCGGCGCCGACCTCGCCGATGTAACTCTCCACCGACACCACCATGCCGGGCTCCAGGATGCCGTCCTTGGAGAATCGGTCGAAATCCATGTGGTGAGCGACCAGCGGGGTCTCGCCGTGCATGCCGACACCATGGATGACCGACGGATAACGCCGGTCCAGGAAACGCTCGGGGATCTTCCAGGCTTGCTCGGCGATCTCGCGATAGCGCATCCCCGGCGCGAGGATATCCATGTTGTGGTGCACCTGGTCGAACGCCATGCGATACAGTTCACGCTGATAGGCACTGGGTCGGCCCGGCCCCACATGAAAGGTCCGCGAGAAGTCCGAATAGTAGCCGTGGCAGCCGATGGTATCGGTATCCAGCGCTACCAGCTCGCCGGGACGCACGACCCGGTCGCTGGCCTCGTGGAACCAGGGATTGGTACGCGGCCCCGAGTTGAGCAACCGGGTCTCGATGAATTCGCCGCCCTGCTTGATGACATTGCCGTAGAGAATCGCGAAGAGGTCGTTCTCGGTCACCCCCGGCTTGATGGCGGATTCCACCTCGGCGACCGCGGCCTCGCTGCCGGCCATGGACTGGGCCAGACAGGCTACCTCCTCCGGCGTCTTGATCCGCCGACAATGCAGGGTGTCCTGCATGCAATCGAGCACCTCCATGCCCTGCGCCTCCAGCGAGCGCGCCAGGTTCAGGGTACAGCGGTCCAGCCCGATGCGCGTGTTGCCCTGACCGTGCGCCCGGACCAGCTCGGCGATCTCGACGCCGAAGGGGTCGGAAGAGAGATTGTCACGCTGATTGACCGCCGACCAGACCACCTTGGAGGTGCGCGACTCGTCGATGGTTTCCAGCCAGGTGGAAACATGAGCGCTTCCCGGATATTCGAAGAGAATCACCGGCCCTTCCAGCGGCACGTAGATATAGCGGGTGGAGTTGCGCAGGAAATAGCCGAACATGTTGCGCGAGCCGGTGGCATAGCGCTGATTGTAAGGGTCGAACAGTACCAGGGCGGCATAGCCCTGCTCGGCCATCATCGCCCGTAGGCGACGCAGACGGCCGGCACGCAGTTGCCTGGGGTCGAAGGCCGTGGGAATGCTGTCGCCATTGGCCATGGGGGCCGAGGGAATCACCGGGAGACGGTCCGGTTCGTTGTCGGTCAACTTTTCGAAATCGACGATGCTCATGGGGTTCCGTTCTACTCGAGGATGAAGCGACGCATGATGAACGTCGCCCGGCAATGCAGGGAGGTTCAATCGGCCAGCGAGTCGCTGCGTCGCATGCCATCCTTCAGCAAGGCCTCATGCACCGGCGCCATGCGGCCGAAAATGCGCTGGGCCCGCTCAGGACGACCGATGAAGCCGGGTTCCTTGGCATAGGCGAAGATCACGGTGTGACGCTCCTTGTCACCCTCCACCGGGGTCACCCGATGCAGCGAATAGCGCCCGAAGAAGATCTGCAGATCACCGGGCGTCAGATCCAGCGACTCGAGACGGGAGCGGTCACCGTCCAGCACCTGCTTCACGGCCTCGAAATTCTCCCCTTCGGGACCACGAATGCCTGGGGCATACTCGAAGCGGCCGCCGCCATGGGAGCGACGGGTCATCATGGTGACGATGAATTCATTGGTATCGTAATGCCAGGGATGCTGGCAGCCCTCGCGCAGCACATTGACCACCAGGTCGGCCAGGGGATCGGCATATTGGTGGATCTCTTCCATGCCTACCACGGCGGCGATGAACCGCTGGAATGCGGGGTGCTCATAAACCTGACGAATGATGGTATCGGCACCGATGCGGTCTCCGGCAACGAAACCGTTGGTGCGATCGTCGAAGCGATTCAGCGGGTGACTCGACGGACGCTCGGGGTCCCCGTCACTGTTGTAGGGGTTGGTTTCGGTCTGGTTGTAGTGGGCATCGGGCGAGAGCCGTTCGGTCTCGCGCTCGAGTCGCGCCAGCGCCTGTTGAGGCACGAAGCGTTCCAGCACCACACAACCATCCTCTGCCAGTTGGCGGCGGCAGTGCTCGATCAGTTCGCGCCCCGCTTCACCGTCGAGATCGTCGAGCGGGTAACGGAACAGATCGATCAGGCCATCCAGGGAAACGTCGCTTGCGACGGCCGAGGTTGCCACGGACATGGGGGTCTCCGGTTAACAATGCACGCTGGACAGCCTAGACAGCGCAGCCTCATAATAAAAATGAATGATTGAGATAAAACCAATTTCAAAGGCTCATCAATAATGGATACCGTGCTGCTCCGTGCCTTCGTCACCGTGGCCGAAAGCCAGGGCTTCAGCGCCGCCGGCAAAGTGCTTCACCGGACCCAGTCGGCGGTCAGTCTGCAGATCAAGCGCCTGGAGGATCAGATGGGACAGGCGCTGTTCGAACGCACCAGCCGCAGCGTGCTGCTCACCTCCCATGGTGAGCAGTTGCTGCCCTATGCGCGACACATGCTCAAGTTGGAAGACGAAGCGCGAGAACGGCTGGGCAATCGCCGGCGCGGTGAGTTGATACGTTTCGCAACCTCCGAGGAACAGGCCAGTGCCTATCTGCCGTCGTTGCTGCCCCGCCATGCGCAGCGCTTCCCGGAGACCCGTCTGGAGCTGACCTGCGATATCAGCGCTACCCTGGTCAACCAGTTCCACGAGGGGCTGCAGGATGTCGTTCTGTCGATCCGGCACCTCCCCACCCAGTCGGGCCACTTGCTGGGCTGGGAACCGATGGTCTGGGTCGTGGCCGATCACTGCCGGCCGGCGGACTGGGACACCCTGCCCCTGGCCCTCAACCCGGAAGGCTGTATCTTCCGCGCGCATGCCCTCTCGGCCCTGGGACGTGAGGAACGCCAGTGGGAGACGCACTATTCGAGCCAATCGCCCACCGGTATCAATCTCCCCGTGCAGGCGGGCCTGGCGATGACGGTAAAGACGCCGCGCAGCGTACCGGCGGGGTGTCGGATCGTCGGTGAAGCGGAAGGCCTGCCCCCCCTCGGACAGGTCGAGATCGAATTGCACCGCCGCCCCGGACACACCAGCGAGGCCCTGGAAGCCTTCTGCGAGGAACTGGAGCGGATCGTCACCGAAAACCATGATGTGGCGGTGCCGGAAGCTGGCGAGGCGCTTCCAGGGTAAGAGCCGCCCGCGCCGAGAGCGCGGGCGGACCGTCTCAGGCATGTCGTGCTTCAATCACGTCGATAGGTGCCGATCAAGCGGTTCATGCCCAACAGGTGCGGCTCGACCTGCTTGAGCAGCTCGGCCATCGAGATGCCCTCGGGAAGAGCGGTGGGCTTGTCCAGCGCCAGCACCCAGAAATAATACTGGTGGACACCATGCCCTTCGGGCGGCATGGGGCCGCCATAGCCGTTGCGACCGAAGTGGTTGATCCCGCGCGTTCCCTCGGAGGACGCTTCCTCGAGCGAGGTGGTTGAGCCCGGCAGGTTGTAGAGCACCCAGTGCACGAAACCGTAGCCTCCGTGCTCCACCAGAGGGGCATCGGGGTCGTGGCAGATCACCGCGAAGCCCTTGGTTCCCTCCGGCACATCGTGCCAGGACAGCGCCGGCGAAAGGTCCTCGCCTTCCCCGGTATGTCGTGCCGGGATCTCGCCCTGATCGGTGAAGGCGGGGCTTTCCACCCGCATGTTCGTCAATGCGAAGGCCATGATCGTTGATCTCCCTGAAATAGTGTCATGATGGGAAACACGGCATTATGTTTCCGGTCGTCCAAGGCTCGGCAAATGCCCATAGCCTGTCAACGACCGCTACCCATGGCATGATGGCGTGACCGACGCTCTTCAACCCGGAGGCGACCGATGAAACGCCTGCTGATCGTGGCCCACGCCCCCTCCGACAACACCCGGCGCCTGCGCGCTGCCGCCGGCCGCGGAGCCCGTCATCCTGATATCGAGGGTGTGGAGGCGGTCATCAAGCCACCGCTCGACGCCGGCCCCGAGGATATCCTGGCCTGCGACGCCATCCTGCTGGGCACTACCGAGAACCTCGGCTATATGAGCGGGGCCTTGAAGGACTTCTTCGATCGCAGCTACTACCCGGTCCTGGAAGCGCAGCGGGGCCTGCCCTGCGCGCTCTACATTCGGGCCGGTCGGGACGGCACCGGCACGCGGCGCGCCGTGGAAGGCATCGTCAGCGGCCTGGGCTGGAAGTGGGTCCAGGAACCGCTGACACTGAGGGGCGAGTGGCAGGCGGATTTCGAGGATCAGGTGGAAGAGCTCGGCATGGCGCTCGCCGCCGGGCTCGAGGCAGGCATCCTGTAGGGCGGGCGTCACGGACATGTCATCGCGGGGGGTTAGGCTGTGAGGCTCGTTTCGTCTCACTGCAGCGCGAGGTCCCATGAAGTCCATTGCTTCTTTTCTGGTCGCCGCCGGCCTCCTGGCCACCACCCCCGTCCAGGCCCAGAATGTCTTCGAGTATCCACAGACCGATGATGCGCCGGCCAGTTTTCATGTCGTCAACGAGATTCCGGCCGGCAGCTTCACCAAGTACGAGATCAATGCCGAACACGGCCAGTTGATCGTCGATCGTTATGTCTCGATGCCGGTCCGCTATCCGGCCAACTATGGTTCCATCACCAGTTCGGCCGGAGGCGACGGCGATCCCCTGGATGCACTGGTGCTGACCCGCGACAGTATCTACCCCGGAGCGGTGATCAAGGTCCGGGCCATCGGCGTGCTGCGGATGGTCGATGACGGCGAAGCCGACGACAAGATCATCGCCGTGCCCGCCGATGACGTGGACCCCACCTATGCCGATGTCGACGGAATGGAAGACCTGCCGGCCATGCAGGTCGAGCGGCTCAATGCCTTTTTCCGCGTCTACAAGAACCTGCCGGATGGCGGCGACATCGAGTTGAACGGTTTCGGCGACGCAAGCGAAGCACGCGAGATCCTGACCCGGGCCTTCGACGCCTACCAGGCCGAGCAGGCAGAGTAGTCACGCCTCACAGCGCTCGCCCCTTCTATGCCACCCACACAAGCGGCGCCCCGAAGGGCGCCGCTTGTGTGGGCCTCGTCTCGATCGCGGTTACCTCAGGCGTTCGAACACCGTGGCCACGCCCTGTCCCATGCCGATACACATGGTGGCCAGGCCGAGCGAGGTGCGCTGCTCCTGCATGACGTTGAGCAATGTCGTGCTGATACGCGAGCCCGAACAGCCCAGCGGATGGCCCAGGGCGATGGCACCGCCATGCAGATTGACCGCCTCGTCCATGCGATCGCGCAGGCCGAGATCCTTGAGCACCGGCAGCGACTGGGCAGCGAAAGCCTCGTTGAGCTCGACGGTCTGGATATCCTCGATGGTCAGGCCCGCCGCCTTCAACGCCTTGCGGGAAGCCGGCACCGGGCCGTATCCCATGATCGAGGCATCACAGCCTGCCACGCCGGTCGACAGCACCCGAGCAATCGGCTCCAGTCCCAGGGCACTGGCCCGCTCGGCACTCATCACCGCCATGCCGCTGGCACCCACGGAGAGCGCCGAGGAGGTTCCAGCGGTCACGGTGCCGCTGCGCGGGTCGAAGGCCGGCTTGAGCTCGGCCATCGCCTCCAGGCTGGCATCGGCGCGGATGACCTCGTCGCGGTCCACTCGGACACGGAAGCCCTGAGCGTCGTGCCCCTCGATGCCGATGATCTCGTTGTCGAAGCCGCCGTTCTGCTGGGCGGCATGAGCGCGCTGGTGGGACCGCACCCCGAAAGCGTCCTGGTCCTCACGGGACACACCATGCATCTTGCCCAGCAGTTCGGCAGTCAGGCCCATCATCATGGCCGCCTTGGCGGCATGCTTGCTGGTCGCCGGATTGACATCGACGCCATGGGTCATCGGCACGTGTTCCATGTGCTCGACCCCGCCGATGATATAGAAGTCGCCCATGCCGGCCCGGATATTGGCAGCGGCGATATGCAGGGCGCTCATCGAGGAGCCGCACAGGCGATTGACGGTCTGGGCCGGCACGCTGCGCGGGATCCCGGTCATGATCGCTGCATTGCGGGCGATGTTCATGGCCTGCTCGAGGGTCTGGTTGACGCAGCCCCAGATGACGTCGTCGACTTCAGCGGGATCGAGGTTCGGATTGCGATCGAACAACGCCTGCATGACGCCGGCGGACAGATTCTCGGCACGCACGTGGCGGAAGGCGCCGTTCTTGGCCTTGGCCATGGCGGTACGCACGCCATCGACTACCACGATGTCTCTCGGATTCACACTCATCGAATTCGTTCTCCCCGGCACTTGATCAATAGCAGGTGGTGAATGGCACGTGGTAAATCAGGCCTCGGCGGCATCCTGATAGAAGCGCTCGCCGTTGCGCGCCATCTCGCGCAGCTTGTCGGTCGGCGCGTAGAGCGCCCCGAGTTCGGCGGCCAGCTCGTCGGCCTGGGCAACGAACGCCTCCAGCCCCATGGCGTCGATATAGCGCAGCGCACCACCCCGGAACGGCGGGAAACCGATGCCATAGATCAGCGCCATGTCGGCCTCGGCCGGCGTACCGACGATGCCATCTTCCAGGCAACGCACGGTCTCCAGGCACAGGGGCGTCATCATCCGCGCGATGATGTCCTCGTCGGAAAACTCGCGGCCCGACTCGGCAATGCCCTTGACCAGCTCGATGGCCGCCTCGTCGCGGACCTTCCTGGGCTTGCCCTTCTTGTCCTCTTCATAGGCATAGAAGCCCTTGGCGTTCTTCTGCCCCAGACGCTCATTGTCGAACATCACCTGGATAGCACTCTTGCCCTCACTTCCGGCGCCGCCCAGGCTGCCCATTCGCTCCGGGAAGCCCTCGGCCATTACCTCGCCGGCATGCACGGCGGTGTCCATGCCCACCACGTCGAGCAGATAGGCCGGGCCCATCGGCCAGCCGAACGTCTCCATCACCTTATCGACGCGCTGGAAGTCGGCCCCGGCGGCCATCAATTGGCTGAAGCCGCCGAAATAGGGGAAGAGCACGCGGTTGACCAGAAAGCCCGGGCAATCATTGACCACGATGGGCGTCTTGCTCATCTTGCGGGCATAGGCCACGGTCGCGGCCACGGCACCGTCGCCGGTCTTCTCGCCACGAATGACCTCGACCAGCGGCATGCGATGCACCGGGTTGAAGAAGTGCATGCCGCAGAAATTCTCGGGTCGCTGCAAGTTCTCGGCGAGTCGAGTGATCGAGATGGTCGAAGTATTGGAAGTGAGGATGGTGTCCTCGCCCACGTTCTCCTCGACCTCGGCGAGCACCGCCCCCTTGACCTTGGGATTCTCGACCACCGCCTCGACCACCAGGTCGACGTGGGCGAAGTCGCTATAGGAAAGCGTTGGCCGGATATTGCTGAGCCGCTCGGCCATCTGCTCATTGGAAAGCTTGCCGCGCTCCACCTGCTTGGCGAACAGCTTGCGGGCCTCCTTGAGCCCCAGTTCGATGGCCTCGTCCTTGATGTCCTTCATCAGGATCGGCGTGCCCTTGGAAGCACTCTGATAGGCGATGCCGCCGCCCATGATCCCTGCACCGAGCACCCCGGCCCGTTCCACGGGCGCCGACTGTTTCGCGTACTGGCCGCCCTTCTTCTTGACCACTTGATCGTTGAGGAAGAGGCCCACCAGGTTGTAGCAGACATCGGTGAGCGCCAGCTTGCCGAACGCCTTGGCTTCGATGGCCTGGGCCCGGGATCGCTCCTCGCCGGCTCCCTTCTGGATGACCTTGATCGCCTCGATCGGCGCCGGGTAATGCGGCCCGGCCTTGCCGGCTACATAGCCCTTGGCCGTCTCGAAGGCCATCATCTGCTCGATGGCGTCGAGGCCCAAGGGGCTGCATTTTTCCGTGCGACGTGCCTGGTAGTCGAGTTCGCCGCTCCGGGCTCGACTCAGGATGTCGTGCGCCGCTGCTTCGAGAGACTCGGGCGGCACCACGGCGTCGACCGCGCCGACAGACAGACAGGCATCGGCGCGATTCTCGGTGCCACCGGCGATCCATTCGATGGCGTTGTCGGCGCCGATCAGCCGCGGCAGACGCACGCAGCCACCCCAGCCAGGAAGAATACCGAGTTTGGTCTCGGGCAGGCCGATCCTGGCGGTTTCGCTCATCACGCGAAAATCGGTCGTCAGCGTCACCTCGCAGCCGCCCCCCAGGGCCAGGCCGTTGATGGCGCTGACCGTGGGGAAAGGCAGGTCCTCGAGACCGTTGAAGATCCCGTGCACCCGTTCGAGCATGCCCTGGATCTCTTCCTCGCCCTTGGCGAACATCCCGTGGAACTCCGTAATGTCGGCACCGACGATGAAGGCCTCCTTGGCACTGGCCAGTACCAGGCCAACGATGCCGGCTTCACCACGCAGCGCCTCCAGCGCCTGTTCCAGCTCCTGGATCACGGCACTTGACAGCGTATTGACCGATTCATCCTTCGCGTCGAAGGTCAGGGTCGCGATGCCCTCGTCATCGCGTGCCACCGAGATGGCGTTGCCTTGATAGATCATCCAAGAATCTCCGTGCAGGAATTCATACGCCCGTTTGATTCATCACAGCTTGATCCACTCCCGGCGCCACGTCAAGTGCTTCGCCCGTGCCACCCAGGGCTATCGCAGTTACGCTTTGTCGCCCGGGCTGACCCGTCGACAGAGCCAGCTGCGATAGCCCTACCGTGCCGCCGATGGCGTTTCCCCGGCCCGGGAAACAAGCTGTTAAACTGCGCTCATGTCACCGAACCGCCCCATGCATGACCCATCTTCGCCCCCGACGCCCGGTCGCACCGGCGCTGTTCGCCTCGGTGCCTGGGAACACCGCATCGAACGGCTTGCCGAGAGGGTCCGGCCCTGGAGCTGGCTCTGGCCGCCGATTGCCTTCCTGGCCGGTACCGGCAGCTTCTTTCTGGTCGAGCGTCAGCAATGGCTCGGCGCCATGCTGGCCCTGAGCATGCTCCTCACCTGGGTCCTGCTGCTGTCGGAAAGCCTGATCGGCCGTCTGCTTGCCCGACGCGGCTACCCCACCCTGCCGCGCGGCGTGACGACCTTCATCGCCCAGATGGTGCACCAGGAGACACTTTTCTTCACCTTGCCCTTCCTGCTGGCGACCACGGTCTGGACCAGCGGCCAGGCGTTCTTCACTCTCGCGATGGTGGCCCTGGCCATATTGTCGATCCTCGATCCGCTCTACTATCGGCTCGCCGAGCGTAGTCGAGGGCTCTACTTCGCCTTTCACGCCCAGTGCGTCTTTCTGGTCGTCCTGGTGACCCTGCCGACCCTCTTGCACCTGACCACCGGCCAGAGCCTTCTGCTCGCACTCGCGGCTACGGTGATCTTCAGTCTGCCGAGCCTGTTGCATCTGCTGCGGCCCATGACGGTGCCTCGCTGGCTGCTGATGCTCGCCCTGCTGCCTCTGCTTGCCGGCGCCGCCTGGGTCGGCAGAAGCTGGGTGCCGCCGGCCAGCCTGTGGATCTCGGGCAGCGCCCTCTCTCCAGGATTCAATGTCGAAGCCCGTTCGCCACAGGGGCAACTCCGCCTGACCCCCGACGCGCTGGGCGACAATGGCTTGTATGCCTATACCGCCATTCACGCTCCCAGGGGGCTGCGCGAGGAAATCGTGCATGAATGGCGCCACGACGGTGAGTTGATCGATCGCATTCCACTCGAGATCCAGGGGGGACGCGCGGAGGGCTACCGTTCCTGGACCCACAAGCGCAATTTTCCCGAACAGAGCGCCGGTCGCTGGCGCATCGACGTGATGACAGCCAGTGGCCAACGCATCGGTGTGCTGCACTTCCGGGTCGCGACCGACCCCGAGGCGGCAACCCTGGCCGACGGCCACATTGGTTCTCCGCCCGGGCTTCCCGGACTGGACGTTCGTCGGTTGGTGGCACGGCCCGAGGAAACGTCTCCCCCCAAGGGTCAAAATACCGTTGACGGCCCGCCCCCTTCCCCCGAGGATAACGAGTAGCCTTCGAACCATAAGGTTGCATTCCACGCTGGGGCTTCAGACAATCCCGACAGGTTTCTTCAACGTAGACGTGCCATGCATCAGAACATCGGCTTTCAGCTTGCCCGCGTGCCACGCTTGTGGCGCGCCGTCATCGACCGGCGCCTGGCCCCCGACGGCCTGACTCAGACGCGTTGGGTCACGCTCTATCACCTGTGGAGAATGGGCGATGACCAGCCCCAGTGCGACCTGGCCCGGGCCATCGGTGTCGAGGCACCCTCCCTGGTCCGTACGCTCGACCAGCTTTCCGAACAGGGGTTGATCGAACGTCGGCCCTGTGGCCAGGATCGTCGCGCCAAACGCATCTTCCTGACCGACAAGGCCACGCCCTTGCTCGAGCGCATCGAGGCCGTCGTCACTCAGGCCCGCAAGGAAATGCTGGAAGGCCTCGACGACAACGAGGTCGAACACCTCATCGACCTGTTATCGCGTATCGAGGCCAATGGGCTGGCGATCCAGGAGCGTGAAGAGGGCTGAGGAAAGCCTCCCTAACCGCCAGTCGAGGGGGGAACGCTCGGCGCCTGCGCGCTGCGATGGGCGCCGGGATAATCCGGCCTGCCAGCCAGGTCGTCACGTAGGGCTCTCATGCACTCGTCGAGCCCCATGAATGCCTCGGGCGGCCAGGATTCATCCCACCACAGCGTCAGACAGGCCGCGCTGGATTCGACCACGACCGCATCGATCGGCAAGCGGCCCAGCAAATCCTCCAGTTGACGATCCACCACTTCCGGCAGAGGCCGTAGTGGTTCCACCCGCCAGCGCCACCCCGGCCGAAAGGGCTTGAGTGCCTCACTGGCCACGGCATCGCGTACCAGCAGGAAGTCCGGGCCAGGCCGCTGGGGCGGATAACGCCACCGGTACGCCGGCAGCGCTTCGCCGCCGTCGTGCAGCGGCGAGGTTTCGAGCCGCACGGCAACCCCGTTGTCTCGAGCGAGATCACGCAGCCCCGTCACGCGCTGCTGTCGCCGGCTCGGACGCAGCGTCATTGCCGGCGCAAACGCCAGGCCCACTACACCGAGAATGATCAACCAGAGCATTCGTCATCCTGCCTGTTCGGGAAACACCGAATAATAATGCACCGTTCTTTCCGTGTTTCCTGTGTTGATGCAAGTCGTTGTCTTGTCATTCCTGGCATCCTAGAGTGGAAGACAGTTACCAACCCCGTTGGACACCGCTGCGGAGAATGCAACATGAGCAACGAATATCGTCATATCCTGGTCGCCGTCGATCTGACCAGGGACTCCCACAAGGTTCTGGAGCGCGCGATGCACATCGCCGACCGCAACCATGCCAAGCTTTCCATCATGCACACCCTGGAGCCGCTCGGTTTCGCCTACGGGGGCGATATCCCCATGGATCTCACCAGCATTCAGGACCAGCTCGACGAACACGCCAAGCAGCGTCTCGCCGAAATCGCTGACGACCATGTGCCACGCGAAAACCAGCATGTCATGGTCGGCATGCCCGATACCGAGATCCACCGCTTCGCCGATGACCAGAAGGTCGACCTGATCGTGGTCGGCTCCCATGGGCGTCACGGCTTCGCCCTCCTGCTCGGCTCCACCTCCACGGGTGTGTTGCACGGCGCCAAGTGCGACGTCCTGGCCGTGCGCGTCGGCACCGGTGAGGATGGCGAGGAAAGCGCCGAGTAGAGCCTCCACCGGCTCGTCGCATGGACCGCCCGGTTACTATTAACCTGACAATCAAATAGATCGTCCTGATCTATTTGATTGTCGCCAAGCGTCGCTTACTCGCCAGCGACCATGGCCTCGAGTTCCATCCACCGTTCCATGGCCGAATCCAGTTCGGCCTGCTTGTCGTTCAACGCTTGCAGGGTCGCGGTAACGGTGTCGGGGTCCTGCTGGTAGAACGCCGGATCGCCCACCTGACGCTCGAACTCGGCCACCTCGCTCTCGAGGCGCTCGATCTCCGCCGGCAGACCATCCAGCTCCCGTTGCAGCTTGTAGGAAAGCTTGGTGCGCCTGGGCGCCGCCGAGGCGGCGGGCGTCGTCGAGACCTCCGGAGACTTGCGTGCCCCCGCTGCCTCGACATCGGCCACCGGTTCGGCCCGTTGCCGCGCCGCCCCTTCCCAGGGTGCCGGCGGCAACTTGCCTCCCTGACGCACCCAGTCACTATAGCCCCCTACGTACTCGCGGACTCTTCCCTCGCCTTCGAAGGCCAGCACGCTGGTCACCACATTGTCCATGAAAGCCCGGTCGTGAGAGACCAGCAACAGGGTGCCCTCGAAACTCAGCAACAATTCCTCGAGCAGCTCCAGCGTTTCGACATCCAGATCGTTGGTCGGCTCATCGAGCACCAGCACATTGGCCGGCTGGGTGAACAGACGCGCCAGCAGCAAGCGATTGGATTCACCGCCCGACAGGGCCTTGACCGGCTGACGAGCCCGCTCCGGGGTGAAAAGGAAGTCCTGCAGATAGCTCATCACATGACGATCGCGGCCACCGACCTCGACCCGGTCACTACCCTGGGCGACGTTTTCATAGACCGTCTTTTCCGGCTCCAGCCCGGCACGCAGCTGATCGAAATAGGCGACCTGCAGCTTGGTACCGACCCGCACATTCCCCTCACTGGGTTCGAGCTCGCCGAGCAGAATCTTGAGCAGCGTCGTCTTGCCCGCGCCGTTGCGACCGATGAAGCCGATTCGGTCACCACGCTGAATCTCGATGCTGAAATCATCGATCACCACATCGTTGCCGAAGCGTTGTGTCACGTTTTCCAGCTCGACGACCCGCTTGCCACTGCGCTCGCCACTGTCCACGGCGAGATTGGCCCGACCTTGGCGCTCACGGCGCTCGCTTCGTTCACGGCGCATCTGCTCCAGGGCCCTCACGCGGCCTTCGTTGCGGGTACGCCGTGCCTTGATGCCCTGTCGGATCCAGGATTCTTCCTGGGCCAGCTTCTTGTCGAACTCGGCGTTTTCACGCGCTTCGACTTCCAGCTCGTGGGTCTTCTGTTCCTGGTATCTGGCGTAATCCCCGGGATAACGCCCCAGTCGACCACGATCGAGCTCGAGGATCGCCGTGGCCAGCCGCGACAGGAAGGCCCGGTCGTGGGTGATGAACAACACCGCCCCATTGAAGGCGGAAAGTTGCTCCTCCAGCCAGGCGATGGTGTCCAGGTCGAGGTGGTTGGTCGGCTCATCGAGCAGCAGCAGATCGGGTTCAGCGACCAGGGCCCGAGCCAGCGCCACCCGACGCCGCCAGCCACCGGAGAGGCCGGACATCTCGGCGTCTTCCGGCAGTCCGAGCCGCGTCAGCACCACATCGATGCGCTGATGGAAGGACCAGCCATCGATTGCTTCGATACGGCTCTGCAACTGCGCCATGCGTGACATGTCGGGATCATCGGCCTGAACCAGGTGATGATATTCGGACAACAGCTCACCGGCCTCGGGTAGCCCCTGGGCGACCACATCGAAGATGGTCGCACCGGTGGCATCGGGCAATTCCTGGGCCAGCACACCGATCTTGAGCCCCGGGGCACGCCAGATTTCACCGCTATCGGGGGTGATCTCGCCGGCCACCAGCTTGAGCAGGGTCGACTTGCCGGTGCCGTTGCGGCCCACCAGCGCCAGGCGCTCGCCCTTTTCCAGCACCAGGTCGGCACCATCGAGCAGCACCTGGGGACCATAGGCCAGTTGCAGCCGTTCCAGACGTAGCAGGGTCACTCGCACACCTCCAGGTTCATCGAGGGCGCTAGTGTAACGTATGACCGCTCCGACGTGGCCCCATACCGTTCTCGCCGGGTACAATACGCGACCGCTGTACAGGAGGATGCCCCTTGGTCGATACCACCGAACACCGCGACGATGGCCTGCCCGAGGCATTGAGGTTCCGCTCGCCGGCACCGCTGGTGGACATCGGCGCCAACCTGACCCACCCGAGCTTCGCCCGCGACCTGCATGCAACCCTCGACCGCGCCCGAAAGGCCGGCGTCGAATCCCTGATCCTGACCGGCACGGATCGTGAACACGCCGAGCAGGCCGCCGCCCTGGCCCGCGAACATGCCGACCTCTATGCCACCGCCGGCCTGCACCCCCACGGCGCCAGCGAGTGGTCGTCTTCTCTCGAGGCCAGCATGCGCGAGCTGCATCGCCGCCCCGAAGTGGTCGCGGTCGGGGAATGCGGCCTGGACTTCAATCGCAACTTTTCCACGCCTTCCGAGCAGGAGCGCGCCTTCGAGGCCCAACTCGGCCTCGCCGCCGAAAGCGGACTGCCGCTGTTCATCCATGAACGCGACGCCGGTGTGCGCCTGCACGAGATCCTGCATGCCTGGCGCGACGATATCTCTCGGGCAGTCGTGCATTGCTTCACCGGAGAACGCCGCACACTATACGGCTACCTCGACCTGGACCTGCATATCGGCCTGACCGGATGGCTGTGCGACGAACGCCGTGGACATCACCTGCGCGACCTGGTCAGCGACATTCCCCTGGAACGCCTGATGGTGGAAACCGACTGCCCTTACCTGCTGCCGCGCAATTTACCTGCCAGACTCAAGGGCAGACGCCACGAACCGGCTCTGCTGCCGTGGATCGTGCGCGAGATCGCCCACTGGCGTGGCTTGACGGAAGCCGAGCTGGCCAGGGCTACCACCGCGACCGCTCGCCATTTCTTCCGGCTCGAGATGGCGGACGATCACCACTCTGCCCTCGAGGAGGGGCAATGACCATGGATGAGCTGCCCGCATTCATCGCGATCGAGACCGGCAACGATGGAGACCTGCCGCTCTCCATTGCCTGGACCCTGCCGGATGGTCGCGTCAAGCACACCCTGATCCAGCCGGACAACAACTGGCTAGAGGATGAGCTCGTCTCCTTGGGTGACTACAGCCTGGAAGAACTCAACAGCATGGGGGTGAGTCCTCTGGACGTCATCCGCGAGCTGGAGACCGACCATTTCAACGCCACGCTCTACACCGCCGGGGTCGGCGACGACGAGGCCGCTCTGTCGCGACTGTTCGAGACCTATGGACTGGACCCCTTCGTCGAACTGGCGCCCGCCGAAAGCCTCTACAACGGCCTGGCGCCCGGGGAGTGGGCCCGAGCCAGGGGGGATCTGTTCGGCGAACTGGGGCTCGAGCCGCTACGCCCCGAAGAAGAGATACAGGTGATGCTCGCCCTGCACCTGAGAATCAACGAGGACGCCTGACTGTCTCGGGCTCTCAGGCAGGTTCGGGGGCCTTCTCCAGACATTCACGTCCCACGGCCAACGCCGCCTCGAGAGAGGCCCCCTCACCGTAGAAGGTGGCGAGGGCTGCACGAAAGGCCTCGGCGCGGCACGGCAGGCCCTCCGCTTCATAGCGTGCAGCCCGCGCCGCGACTCGCGACCGGAAGGCGTCACGATCGACGTCCGCCTCACCGCCGAGGTTGTCGACGCTGACGTTGAACCGCAAGCCGCAAGCCCTGGAGAACAGTAATTCCAGGGCCTGCGGCGCCACCTCCACCGACTCGAACTCGCGCTGTTGGCCGGTATCCCGACCATCGGGTTGATACCAGTATCCGTAATCCTCCAACTGGCGTCGCCGCGCACCGGCGATGCACCAGTGGCTGATTTCGTGCAGGGCGCTGGCATAGAAACCATGGGCAAAGACCACCCGATGCCAGGAACACGAGGCGTCGGCCGGCAGATAGATCGGCTCGTCGTCACCACGCACCAGTCGGGTGCCATGGCGCGGCATGAAGAGGCCGTCGAACAGGGCGATGACATCGTCGAGACGGTGTGTCACGCGGACTCCAGAGTCGTGAATGATCGGCGCGGCGTAGTATAGCGAGCCGGCGCCGGGGGCGAAAACCGGCATGCGCTGATAGACTGGGCAGCTTCCCCGTATGCAATGACGCCCGGGGCTTTCCGTTATTCGCATGGAGCATCATGCCGTGGCTGGATTCATCACCGATTTGCGCGAAGTGTCACGCCGCGACACCGGCCCCTTGATCCGTCTCGCCCTGCCCATCTGCGGCGCCCAGCTTGCACAGGCCGGCATGAGCGTCGTGGACGTGATGATGACGGGCCGCCTGAGTGCTACCGACCTGGCAGCGGTCTCGGTGGGCTCCAGCCTGTGGATGCCGCTGATGCTGTTCATGACCGGCACCCTGATGGGACTGACGCCGGTAGTAGCCCACCTGCTCGGCGCCGAACGGCGCGCGGGAATCCGTCTCCAGGTCCACCAGGCCCTGTGGATCGGTCTCGGTCTGGGGATCCTGTCGGCCCTGCTGCTGTGGACGGCGGTCATGCCGATCTTCTCGGCCATGGATGTCCCCGACGCAGTCGCCCGGCGCTCCGCCGGCTACCTGGCGGCGGTCGGCTTCGGCATGCCAGGCGTGGCGATCTTCCAGACCCTGCGCGCCTTTTCCGATGGCATGAACCATACACGCCCGGCACTGTGGATCAGTCTGATCGGGCTCGCCGTCAACATTCCCAGCAACTATGTCCTCATCTACGGCGGCGAGGGCCTGACGGCTCTGCTGGGCGACGCGCTGCCGGCGCCCCTGCAGGCGCTGCCCGCATTGGGGGCCATGGGCTGCGGCATCGCCACCGCGCTCTCCATGTGGGTCATGGGTCTGACCATGGCCGCCTACACCCGTCGCAGCCGCGCCTATGGCGACGTCGAGCTGTGGTGCGAGCCGGCGCCTCCGCGCTGGCGCCTGATCGGCGAACTGCTCCATGTCGGGGTCCCCATCGGCGTCGCGATCTTCGTCGAGGTCACGCTGTTCACGCTGATCGCGCTGTTCATCGCCAGCCTCGGCGAAGTGACCGTGGCCGCGCACCAGGTCGCGCTCAACTACACCGGTCTGCTGTTCATGCTTCCCCTGTCACTGGGCATGGCCCTCACGGTCCGGGTCGGCAATACCCTCGGTCAGGGGCGGCCGGGCAGCGCCCGCCTGGTTGCCTGGAACGGCATTCTGATCGCCCTGGTGGTGGCCTTGCTCAACAGCCTGATACTGTGGCTGACGGCAGGCCCCGTGATCGAACTCTACACGCACGATACCGCCGTCCAGCAACTGACGTTGTCGCTGATCGGCCTGGCCATGATCTACCAGGTTTCCGATTCCCTGCAGGTCAGCCTGGCCGGCGCTCTGCGCGGTTACAAGGACACCCGCGTGATCATGCTGATCACCATGGTGGCCTACTGGCTGGTAGGCCTCGGCGGCGGCCACTGGCTGGGCGTGTACGGGCTGTTCGACGTCGTGCCGCCCATGGGCGTGCATGGCTACTGGACCGGCCTGATCGCCGGCCTGACGGTGGCCGCCATTCTGCTGGGAGAACGCTTGCGACGACGCAGCAAGGCGGTGGCACGTGGCGACGAAGAGATCCCTGATACCTCGATCTGACAGACGATGCTGGCGATCCACTCTTGTGGTGTTGCTGCTGACCGGCTGGCTAACCGGCTGCGCCGATGGTGCGGCCGAACACCGCTTGCAGGATTATCAGCAACGTCTCGCCTCGAGCCTGAAACTCTCGCCACCGGACACCGCTACACCCGACAATATCGGGGCCTTTCCGGAGCGCGAGGCACGACGCTTCCCCCTCGAGGACATTCGCCAGAGCCTTCTCGACATTTATGCCCTGCGCGGCTGCCACATCAGCAATCTGGTCGCCAAACGCAACAACCAGCTGGGCCGTGTGGCCGCCCCCAGCCAACGCTGGCTTTATGAACTCAAACTCTGGCGGCGTCTCAGCGACTGCTGGAACACTGACGTACCAGACGCCCTCGACGCTGACGACCGCCAACGCTTGGCGCGACTGACGCAACTCAAGACCGAACGCCTGCCCCGTGCCAGCTGGAACGCGCTCTTCGATTCGAGCGAATGGGCCGACAGTTTCTCGCGAGCCAGCTCGCCGCTGCCGCCGGACGCCCTGGACGCGGTGAACGAGCAATTGCCTGCCCTCGCCTACCTGCGCGAAGCGACGCTGCACCAGTTCGATCCACGTTGGACGCCGGATTCCGCCACTCTGGAAGGTCACCTGAACACCCTGCGTCAGCGTCCCTTGACGGCCGAGCTGCTGCGCGCCCTGCTGCTGACCGAGCAGCGCCTGACGGAAGCCTCGGCGCTGCTCGAGACGGCACTGGCTCGTGCCGGAGACTGCCATGCCCCCGAGGCAACCCCGCCACTTCCCGACATGGCGTCACTCAATCGCTGGCTGACACGGCTCGAAGCCCAGTCGGCCCGCTGGCTGGGCGCCATTCGGGACTTGCTCGATGCCCACCCGCTCGAGCCCCCGCCGGCGGTGGCCGACTACCGACATCGTTGGCTTTCTCTGGACAATCCGGATGCTCCATGGTCGGCAATGGTTACCGCCCGAGAGCGACATCAGGCACTTCGCCAACGACTGACGAAACGCTGCCGATGACAGCCAGGGCTTAACGGGATCATCACTCTGTGCTATTGATGGAAGAACAGTGACGTTGTGCGCTGCCGACTGGCCAGGGGGACGCCGCAATATGGCAAGGGCACCGGATATGCCTGCCATATCGCCAGCCCCCTCCCATGCCAATGACGTGACCACGCAGCAGCAGGAGGGACTTCATGGGTATCCCGCTGTCACCGCGCCCCGCCCAGGTCATTGATCTGGACGCCATGCGCCAACGCCAGGAGGCCAGGCGACGCCTGGTCCGCCTCTCACCGGAGCTGGATGGCCTGGAAATGGTCTACCAGCTACCCTCCGAGCCCGATGCCTATTACGGCATGCCACTGCTCGCCTGGGGACTCAGGGAAGATGGCCATGTCATCGGCCTGGTGCCCTGGATGGAAAGCCTCACGCCCTGCGAGCGCCTCGAGGATCCCGAACATGGGCACTTCATCGGGTATCGCGATCCGGAAACCGAAGAGTTGTTCGAGGAAGCGCCGGGCCACAAGGTGTTCGAGCTCGAACAGGCCGCGGCCTACTTCGACTATGAGACAACCAGTGAGCCGACCCTGATCCAGCAGCTACCCGAGACCCAGGGGACCCATGCGCTGTGCATGGACGACAGCGACGCTCCCTGGCAATTGAAGCAAGTCTTCGGCTGGCGGCTGTACAGCGATGGTGCCGTGGAGGCCCTGCTCGCCGACGAGCAGCTGATCGACTCCACACCGATCCTGCCCGGCGACCCTTGCCTGTATACTGGCCATAGTCGCCATCGCGTGGTCTATTTCTTCCAGCGCCAGATCGCCAACCGCATCCGACGGGAGGACCCTGCCACCCTGGAGGCCTTGGCGTTGATGGTCATGCCTGACGCCGGACAATAGCTAGGCGCAGTGCTCTGCCTCTCAGAGGGTGTTTACAAAAGTCACGAGCGACGGCCAGGCCAGGCGAAATCAGCCGCAACAGCGGAGTTTACGAGCGGGTAAATGAGCATTTTGAGGCTGATTTCAACGCCACATGGGCGAGCGCAGTAGTTTGTAAACACCCTCTCAGCCAAGGCGAATGAAATAATGGTAATGCCCTTCCTCTTCGTACTGATGCAGCAAGTCATGACCGAGGAAGCCACAGAACTTGGGAACGTCCCGGGTGGTCGCCGGATCGCTGGCGATCACCTTGAGGACCTCGCCCGCCTGCATGTCGCGCACCTTGTTGTGCATCAACATGATCGGTTCCGGGCAGTAGAGTCCCGTCGTATCCAGTTCTGCATGACAGCTCGGAAGGGAATCCGCAGAATCAACCATCGATAACCTCATCGTGTCGAAGAGCAAACATAGGGAGTGGCTGGATGATCAAGGTCATTATCGAGCGTCGTATCATGCCCGGACTCGAAGAAGAATACGAGGAAGCCGCTCGCGAGGCCATACGCCAATCGCTTGGCGCATCGGGCTTCGTCAGCGGCGAGACCCTGGTCGAGATGGGGCACGGCGACCGGCGCCTGGTGATCACCAAATGGCGAGACATGCGCGCCTGGAAAGAGTGGGTCAACAGCGAGCATCGCGCCAGGGCCATGCAACGCCTGCAACCCCTGCTGACTGAAGAAGAGCGCATCCGCATCTACGAGCCGAGTCAGTGAACCCAACAATCCGCATCACCAGTTGATCTCTCTCAATCAAGCAGGCGCACGTGCACCGTCACCTCTTCGCGGTCATGGTAAAGGTGACGGCAGCCGATCTCAGCCCTCACCCCGGCACTCCCCAGAGATGCCGACAGGTGCGCCAGGCCTTCCGAAACCGCGTCCCAACGACGTTTCATAGGCAACTTGAGATTGAACACCGCCTCGCGGCACCAACGTCGCGTTAGCCAACGTTCGACCATGGTGATCACTCGGGACGGCTTGTCGACGATATCACAGACCAGCCAGTCCAGGCGTGCTGGCGGCGTCCAGGCAAAGCCATCCTCGCGCAGATGTTCCACCAGGCCGGATGCCATCAGATCAGGATCCATCGGCCCATTGTCGATGGCGAAGACCTGCATCCCCCGCTGGACCAGTTGCCAAGTCCATCCTCCGGGAGCGGCGCCGAGATCGGCCGCCTGCATGCCGTCACTCAACCGTGTCGCCCATTGTTCTGCCGGCACGAACTCGTGCCAGGCCTCCTCGAGCTTGAGCGTCGAACGGCTCGGCGCTCGGGAGGGAGAACGCAGTCGACGAATGCCGCCGAGCTGCTCGCTGCGATTGCCGGGAAAACTCATGCCGAGCTGCACTCGGTCGCCATCACTCCATAACAGGTGCAGACGGCGCCCTCCTGCCTTGCGGCGCAACACACCCGCCTTGCGCAATTGCGACTCCAGAGGACGCTTGAGCGACTTGATCAATCCCGCCAGCGCCTTGGCCTCATTGGTATCCGGTGTTTCCTGCCAGACTGCCTCGCAACTCCAGCCGCTGTCTCGAACCTGTGCCATGATGGCGCCCAGCCGATCCGAGCGGTCGAGGGTCAGCGGCGGCATGGCGACCAGGCTCTGTCGCGCGAAGACCAGTGACGCAAGCGGCAGAGCACGATGCAAGTCGTTGGCAGGACACCCACCGGCCACGTCGAAACGCACATGGCCCCCGCCACGCTCGAAGCACGGGGCACCGCCGATACCGGACAGGGCGGCCTTTTCCAGCACCTCTGCCGCCAGATCGGTTTCGAAACCGGGACGACAGTAGAGCAACAGCTCATTGGGGACGATCTTCACCGATGGGACTCCTCTGGTCGGAAGGCTTCCCTACCTGCCCGAAGCCATGGAAGCACCGCCCCTGCCGAGACGGCACATCCGCGAAGTCGATATATTAGCAGGCCAAGCCCTGACAGGACGACGGCACGTTACCGAGCCGGATCGGAGCAACGGGTATCGCCGAGCAGGCCCTGCTCCATCGCCATGGCACGCGCCGCCTGCGGCCCCGTCCACAGTGACGGCAGCAGCACCAGGGATACCGGAATGGCGGTGATCACGATGAACTGCTGGAGCGCGCCAACCTGCCCCGCGCCCATGTGCAACAGGATCGCCGCCATCAGTGTCATGATGATGCCCCAGAAGGCTCGCACCAGGGCATTGGGTTCATCATGCCCCGACCCCACCACCGAGATGGCATAACTCATCGAATCACCCGTGGTGGCAACAAAGATCGTCGTCAGTACCAGCACGGCCAGAGCCATCAGGGTACCACCCGGTAACGCCTGAGCCACCGTCAGGGTCGCCACGTCAAACTGGAAGTCATTCAAGGCTTCGGTAAGTTCGATGGCACCGGTCAGCTGATAATGGATACCCGAGCCGCCCATCAAGGTGAACCAGACGGTCGTGGCGATCGGTGCCATGACCGCGACGGCCAGAATCATCTGGCGAATGGTCCGCCCCCGGGAAATACGGGCCACGAAGATGGCCATCAAGGGGCCATACCCGATAAACCAGGAGAAGAAGAAAACCGTCCACCATTGCATCCACCAGTCGGGCGCCGTCTGCGAGGTCATGGTCGCCATGGTGAAGAATGAAGACAGATATTCCCCGAAGCCCTGGGTATAGGCATCGACGAGAAACAGCGTCGGCCCGAAGATGAAGATCACCGATGCAATGGCCAACGCCAGGAAGACATTGAAACGACTGAGGACCTGAATACCCCGATGAATCCCCGTGACGGCCGAGGTGACATAGATCCCCCCCAGCACCGCCAGGATAACCAGTTGCGTCCCATAGCCTTCCGGTACACCGAATAGCTCATGCAGTCCGAAGCTGACCTGGGTGGCGAGAAAACCGATCGGGCCCACGGTACCGGCGACGACGGCAATCACGCACACGGCGTCGACGACACCTCCCGGCCAGCCGCTCACCAGGTGCTTGCCCAGCACCGGTATCAGCAAGGTACGAGGCTGCAAGGGATGCCCTTCGTCATAATGCGCCCGAGCCAGCACCACGGCGGTCAAGGAACCCAGCACGGCCCAGGCCAGAAACCCCCAGTGCATGAAGGACTGTGCCAGGGCGCCTGCGATAGCCTCCGTCGTTCCTGCCTCGGTCTCGAAGGCCGGCGGCGTCACGATGAAATGATAGACCGGCTCCCCGGCAGCGAAGAAGACACCACCTCCCGCCAGCAGCGTACACATGATGATCGAGAGCCACTTGAAGGTACTCAGCTCGGGGCGTTCGAGCCCCCCGATTCTGGCGCTCGCTGCCGGAGTGAATGCCAACCCCATGGCAACCAGGAAGGTCAGCAGCAGCAGCAACTGGAAATAGCTGCCCAAGGTCTTGGCCGTCCAGGCGAACCCGGCGGAGACCCCCTCCGCGACCATGTCGATGTCATACAGCGACAAGGCGATGAACGCCAGTATGAAGCCCACGCTCAAGGCGAGTACCAGTGGATCGCCAAGCCTGTGGATGGATCGAGTATCGTCGTTGGTTTGCGTCTTGCTCATGCGTGATGATGGCCTGATCCTCGACGGACCAGCCTCCTCTTGCTGGCGAGAATGTCATTCAGCCGGAAAGGATGAATATGGGGCCACCGCCTGACATAGTGTGCGGCAAGCGGATATCGGAAACGGAAAAAAGTCCGGGAGAAAGGGCCGAATACCACGGCCCTGCATAAAAAAAATCCCCCGGGAAGGCCCGGGGGATTTTTTTGATGTAAGTGCCTGACGATGACCTACTCTCGCATGGGAACT